>VFZP01000524.1 GCA_016871115.1 Acidobacteriota bacterium | reverse complement strand
GGCGGATCGCGCAACGCCTAACCCGGCAGGCCTTCGCTGCACTGCAGCCGTTCCAAGGCCGGGCCGCGGCGCTCAAAGCGCTCGCGCACTACTTGCTTACACGGGACAAGTAGCGGTGGTGTGAATAATGGGGATTGGGCTCAAGAAGCCGCCGGTTCACCCTCGTGAACTGGCTCATGCGTTATCCCCAATCCGTTGCGGGCAAGCTCGTCGCACTGGCCTTGGTCCAGCCGTTTGCGTTAGCATCGTTGCTGCATGAGTTGGTTCTACCGTTCGCTTATCCGCCTGGCGCTGTTTACCCAGCCCTCTGAGGAGATCCACAACCGCACGCTGGCAGCGTTCGGCTACGTTGCCCGCCGCCGCGCGCTGTGTGGGATGATTGAGGCTTGTTGCGGGGCACCTGGGTTGCCCATCAGTCTGTTTGGACTGCACTTTCCCAACTCCGTTGGTCTCGCCGCCGGCATGGACAAGCAGGCTGCCGCCGTCCCGGTCTGGCGGTCGCTCGGCTTCGGCTTCAGCGAGTTGGGCGGGGTGACCTGGCACGCGCAGCCGGGTAACCCGCAACCGCGGATGTTCCGTGCCGTCGGCGACGAGGCGCTGGTCAACCGCATGGGTTTTAACAATGCCGGCGCTCGCGCTGGCCCAGCGACTCGCCGCCTGGCGCGAACAGGTTCGCTGGCCGGACCATCCGGTCGGCATCAATCTCGGCAAGTCCAAGGTCACCCCGCTCGAAGAAGCGGCGGACGATTACGCCAATTCCTTCCACGTGCTCTGGCCGCACGCTGACTTCTTCGAAGTTAATGTCAGTTCGCCGAACACACCGAATCTCCGGCAACTCCAGGACAGGTCCGCGCTCGATGAAATTCTCGCCGCGCTCCAGCAGGTAAATGCGAAGTAGGCAAGGGCTACCAAGGCTGCGAAGCCCAAGCCCATCCTGGTGAAAGTTGCGCCTGATCTTACTTTTGAAGCGCTCGATGAGATTCTCGAACTCGTCGGTCCGCGCCAACTCGCTGGCCTAGTCGCCACCAACACGACCACCACGCGCCCAGACACCAGCGACCTGCGGCTCAAACAGGTTTATGCCGAGAACGGGGGGCTGAGCGGACGTCCGCTCCGCGCGCGCAGCACGGAGGTCATTCGCTATTTGCATCGCCAGACCAGAGGGGCGGTGCCGCTCATCGGCGTCGGTGGCATCGCCAGCGCGGCGGATGCGTGGGAGAAGATCACGGCTGGGGCGTCGCTCCTGCAGGTGTATTCCGGACTCGTTCACGGAGGCCCCGGTTTAGTCCGCGACCTGGTGCAAGGCTTGCGCTGGCGCTTGGAGGTGGAGGGGTTTGAGAGAATTGCGGGAGGCAGTGGGGGTGGCAGCGCGGTGAGGACGGACACCGCGAACCCTGCCGCCGCGAATGGGAGCGACCCGGCGTGGACAACCCAGATTTACTTCAATACTTTGAAGCCGTCGCATGAAACTGCCAAGTCTGACCATCTTTGTGCCGAACCTGAACCACGGCCGGCATCTGCCGGCATGTGTGGGCAGTGTGTTAGCCCAGTCAGTGCTGCCCACGGAGTTGATCCTGTTGGATGATGGGTCCACGGATGACAGCCTGGCGGTCATGGAATCGTTGGCTCGGCAAAGCCCGGTGGTGAAGGTGCATCGGAACGAGCGCAACCTGGGGGTCATTGCGAGTCTCAATCGCGGACTGGATCTGGCGACCGGTGACTATTTTTTGGGGTTGTCGGCCGATGACAGCTTGATGCCGGGGGTGGTTGAAAAGATGCTCACACTGTTGGCGCAACACCCACTGGCGGCCTTTTGCGGAGCCATCACGCTTTTCCGTGACGAGGGGGCGGGATTGGAATACCTCTACGGAGTCGGGGTGGCCGACCGGGCCTGCTATCTGTCACCGGACGAAATGGTCCGGCTTTCTCGGGCCGGACGGATGCACATGTTTGCCACGCCGATGATGGTGAATCGCCGGCGGCTCATCGCGAATGGCAAGTATCTTCCCGAGTTGAAGTGGTGCACCGATTGGTTTGCCGTGTGGACGGCCGGTTATCAGACGGGAGTTTGCCACGTGCCCGAGGTGTTGGGGGAGTTCACCAAGGATTCGACCAGCTATTCTGGGCGTGGGATGCAAAACACCGCCGAGCGCTTCGTGATTTATCGGGCCATGCTGGATCATCTGGCCCAACCGCAGCATCAGGAGGCCGCCCGCCGCATGCGCGAGGGGGCCGCGCTGGCCCAGTTCGGCAAGGAGATGCTCTGGCTGGTGCTGCGGCAGCGTCAGTGTCGGCATTTTCTGACCCCGGTTTATCTGTGGCAGGCTTGCTGGTGGTCTCTGCGCGCCGAGGTCAAAAAGATCCTTCCTGCAAGTCTGAGCCGGCTTTATTTCCGTTTGGCCGGGCATGCGCCGCCGCGCGGTGGCTCAACCAGCCCGGCCAAGACCAGCTAAAGGCATGAAGATACTAGTCACGGGCGGTTCGGGATTCATCGGCACCACTCTGGTGGAGGTGCTGCAGGCACGCGGGCATGAAGTGTTTAATTTGGACGTCGCCACACCGTTGGACACCCGGCAGACCAACCGGTTCATCCCCTGCGACATCATGGACGCCACTGCGTTGAACCGCCGGTTTGCGGAGTTGCAGCCTCAGGCGGTCATCCACCTCGCCGCCCGGGCTGATGTGGCGGAAGGGGGTTCGGTGGAGGAGGCCTACGCCGTCAACATCACCGGCACACGCAATCTGCTTGGAGCGGTCAAAGGCACGTCCTCTGTGGAACGGGCGATCATCACCTCCACGCAATATGTCTGCCGCCCCGGCCACACGCCGGCGAACGATGAGGACTTCAACCCGCATACTCTCTATGGGGTCAGCAAGGTCATGACGGAGCGGGCCACGCGGGCTGCGGGCTTGCCGTGTGTCTGGACCCTCGTCCGGCCCACGACGGTCTGGGGACCGTGGCATCTGCGGTATCGGGACACTTTATTTCGGATGATGCGGCGCGGGCTTTACGTGCATCCCAGTGGCCATCAATGTGTGCAAGGATTTGGCTACGCCAAGAGCGTGGCCCACCAGTTGGAATCCATCCTTCTGCTGGGAAGTGCGAAGGTGCATCAGCAGGTGCTCTACATCGGGGACGGACACCTTCGCCTGTTGGATTGGGTGAACGCCTTTTCCCGGGCGCTCCGGGGTCGTGAAGTGGTGATCCTGCCGCGGTTGCTGCTCCAGGCGGGCGCACGGTTCGGCGATGTCTTCCAAGCGTTGACGGGGCGCGGATTTCCGCTCTATTCCGCACGCTTTCGAAACATGACAGATGACTATTTGGTGCCGATGGAGAAAACTTTGGCGCTCCTGGGGCCCCCTTTGGTTTCACTGGAAGATGGGGTGCGGGAAACAGTTGCCTGGTTGCGGGCGCATCCCGGCGGCTAAGCCAACGATGCAGTGCTCTGTCGGGTGGAACGGGCCACCTGCCCGCCGGTCGGGAGCAGGGCCGCTCCGCCCATCACGCCCACCGCGCGGATGAAGTCGCGACGGGCAAGCCCCGAGCTGGGAGCGACGTTTGCGGAGCACTCGGGGCAGATTTGCGATGTGGATTGCAT
>VFZP01000523.1 GCA_016871115.1 Acidobacteriota bacterium | reverse complement strand
GGAGCAAGACGGGCCATTCCTCTACCCTCGTCCATCCTGCCGATTTGCACCAGAGCCCCGCGACAAGTTTCACGGCGATTGGAACTACGAAATCCAGCCCCGCAATCCATCACGCTGAATATCTTATTTATAGACAAATTTCAAGGCGTGGCAAGAGAACGTAGCGCCGATCTTCTTCGGCAACGGCGCGGACACGAACTTTTCGGACGTGAACCCGCGGCACCAAGTGGTGATCGGCACCACCATCACGCCGACGCCGGCTTGGGTGATCAACCTCCTGGTGGGTTCAGGCCGCTGGCGCGAGAATCAGAACTCGCCGCCGAAGGGCATGAACGGGCTCGCGCTCGGCTTCTCGTCCGCGCTCATCGGCCAGTTCCAGACGGAGACGCTGCCTGGGTTCAGCTTCGAAAACTACGCCTCGCTCAGCAACCGGCGCTTCCTGAACGTGCCGCGCGAGACGCACAACCTGCAAGCCAACTTCATCAAGGAACTCGGCCCACACAGTTTGAAGTTCGGCTGGATCACCGAGATCGCGCGATTGAACAATACCGACTTCAAAACGGCGGCGTTCAGCTTCGCGCGCGGGCTCACGTCAGGCCCGAACGCCGCCGCGGCGTCGACCGTTTCCGGCAACTCGATCGCCTCGTTCCTGCTGGGCACTGGCGCAAGCGGGTCAGCGCCGATCGCCGCCGCGATTGCCGTCACGTCTCCGTATCACGGTGCCTAAGTGCAAGACTCGTGGCGCGTGAACCGCCGCCTCACCGTGCATCTGGGCATGCGTTGGGAAGTGCAAGTGGGCCGCACCGAGCGATACAACCGCCTGAACAATTTCGATTTCAACCTGCCGAGTCCACTGGCGCAGCAGGCCGGCTTGGCCCTTACGGGTGGTCTTGTATTTGCCACGGCCGACAACCGTACGGCCTGTAATACGGATTGGTCGGGGATTGCGCCGCACTTTGGCGTGGCGTACAAAATCACTTAAAAACTCGTCTTCCGTGGCGGCTACGGCATCTTCTATCCGCAAAGCGGCGGCGACACTCGCGACGGCTTTGCCACGACGACGACGTGGGTCTCCACGATTGGCGGCGACGGCATCAACCCGAACCCGCGGGCGCTGCTGCGCAGTCCGTTCCCGCAAGGCATTTCGCGGCCCATCGGCTCTTCACGCGGAGCGCTCACGCAAACCGGCGACGCGGTAGACGCTTTGCCGCGCTGGCATCCGAACAGCTACGTGCAGAACTTCTCGGTGGACTTCCAGTACGAAGTGAAGAAGGGCATGGTTTTTGAAATCGGCTATACGGGCACGCAAAGCCGCAAGCTGCTGTACGGGACCGGCCAGCAGGCCAACCAACTCCACCCGCAGTTCCTTTCGCAGGGCGCCGCGCTCGATCAACAGGTGAACAACCCGTTCTTCGGCGTCTTCCCCAGCCGCGTGCTCGCGGGGTGCACGATTCCGCGCCAGCGCCTGTTGCGGCCTCATCCGCACTTCACCGCCGTGAATCTGTCGGGCGATACGCCGGGCGCGACGGCCGGCTTCAACGCGCTGGTGGCGCGCTACAACTGGCATATCGCGGGCGGACTCAACCTGCTGACGACCTATCAATGGTCGAAGGCCATCGACAACGCAAGCGAATGGCAAAGCTGGGAAGTGGGCGATACGATGCGCGACTTCTACAATCAGGCCGTGGCCCGTTCAATCAGCGAGTACGACTTGCCGCAGAGCTTCGTGAACACCATGGTCTATGAACTCCCCGTCGGCAAGGGCCGCAAGTTCGCTGCGGACATGCATCCGCTGGCGAATGCGATCATCGGCGGCTGGCAGGTGTCGAGCATCGTGCGCTTTTCAAGCGGGCTGCCGCTGGGCTTTACCGCGCCGAACCAGTTGAGCAATTACGGCTTTCAGGTGCAGCGCCCGAACGTAGCCAACCTCAGCGCGGCGGCCGTGGACAACCCGACGCCCGACCGCTGGTTTGACATCGCGGCCTTCACCGCGCCCGCCAACTTCACCATGGGCAACCTGACGCGTTGGGTGCCGAACATTCGCTTCGGACCCACCAGGCATGCGGACTTTGCGATCCTCAAGAACTTCCGGTTTTTTGAAACATGGAAAGCGCAGTTCCGCGCCGAGATGTTCAACATGACCAACACTCCGCAGTTCGGACGCGCCAACACCACCTTCGGCGCGAATGACTTCGGGCGCGTGTCCGGCACAACCAATGTGGGTCCGCGCAATATTCAGCTAGGACTCCGCATTCAGTTCTAGAATCAGGAGAAGTGGCCACCGCACAACGTTCGCTTCTTCTGCTGTTGACTGTTTCGATCACGGGTCAGCCCGCTTCCAACAAAGCGCCGGCTGACCCTTTTGCTTCCTGGTGGGCGCATGTGGAGTTTCTCGCCAGCGACAAACTCGCGGGCCGCAACGCGGGGTCGCCTGGGCACAAAGCCGCCGCGGAATACGTCGCGGCGAAATTTCGCGAAGCTGGCCTCGCGCCCTGCGGCGAGGGCGGCGGTTACGTGCAACCAGTCCCGCTGGTGCAAAAGCGCCTGGATGAAACGCATTCGAGCTTAACGGCGGTGCTGCCGGACCGGCGCGTGAAGAAGCTGGTGTTGGGCGACGATGCCGCGTTCTCCACGCGCAGCGAACTGCCAGCGCAACTCGCCGAGACGTCGGCAGTGTTTCTGGGCTACGCCTTCCGCGCGCCGGGGCATGACGATTTCAAGGACCAGGATGTGCGGGGCAAGCTCGTGGTGGCGATTTCCGGTTCGCCGTCCAATCTGGCGGGCCCCCTGCGCGCGCATTTTTCTTCGGCGGCCGAACGTAACAAAGCCTTGGCTGAGACGGGCGCAGTAGGAATGCTAATGCTCTCTAATCCGAAGACCGCCGACGTGCCGTGGGATCGCACGATGGCCGTGCGGCTGCAACCATCCATGGCGCTGGATGGCCAGTCAGCCATCGCCTCAGTCGGCGCTTCGCTCAACACGGCCAAGTCCGGTTGGTTGCTTGACGGCGCTCCGCACTCGCTGCAGGAGTTGCTGGATCTGTCCACGGCGGGCAAGGTGCTGCCGCGTTTTCCGCTGGCAGTGAAATTCAGCGCCACCGCCCGCCTTGAGAAAACCAAGCTCACGTCGGAGAACGTGTGCGGCGTGCTGAAGGGACGCAATCCGCGCGAGTCCGTCGTTCTATCGGCGCACCTCGATCATCTCGGCGAGAACCCCGAGGCCGAAGGCGCCGACAAGATCTACAACGGCGCGATGGACAACGCAAGCGGCATCGCCACGCTGATTGAAACCGCGCGCTGGATGCGCACCGCCAGCAAACCGGCGCGGTCCATTGTCTTTGTGGCGGTGACGGCGGAGGAGAAGGGACTGCTGGGCTCGCAATACTTCGCGAACCGCCCGCCCCGCGCGGCGGGCACGATGGTGGCGAACATTAATATGGACATGTTTCTGCCGATCCACGCCATGAAGAAGGTGATGGTGTTGGGCGGCGACGAGTCAACACTGCGGGTGCCGCTTGAAACCGTGGCCGCACAGTTGGGGCTCGGCGTGCAGAACGATCTGGAGCCGGCGCGCAACCGATTCATCCGCAGCGACCAGTACAGCTTCATTCA
>VFZP01000522.1 GCA_016871115.1 Acidobacteriota bacterium | reverse complement strand
GTCCATTCTGTATTGCGGATTCAGGCGCGTGTTGTTTCGCGGCAACTGCTGCTGCACCCAAGTGGCTATATCGGCTCACCTGTCAGACAACCAACCTTGCTAAGGACCTGCGGCTTTCCCCAACCGCGAGCTCCAAACTATCGAAGCGTACTGCGATCACTGTAGCTCTTTCGTAATGCTGCAATAACGGGTTTCTGATACTTCCTGATCAAATTGCAGGATGTCTGGGGAGGGCTGTCGGTGGCTTGGGGTAAAATCGAAGAGACCCTCCCCCACACCCATGAATCAATCAGTCCTTCGCCGTCAAGCATTGCTTGACGCTCTCGAATCCCGCATCGTCGTCATTGACGGCTCGATGGGAGCCTTGCTGCAACAACGCTGCACAATTGAAGACTACGGCGGCTCGCAGTATGAGAACTCGCCCGAGATGGTGCTGATGACCCGGCCCGACATCATCGCCGGCGTGCACCGTTCGTATCTCGAAGCCGGTGCGGAAATCATTGAAACCGATACGTTTAATGCCACGCCGGTGGGTATGGCGGACTTCGGTCTGGATGGGCGGGTGACGGAAATCAACCACGCCGCCGCGCGTGTGGCGCGGGAACTGGCCGACGAGTTCACGACTTCGACGGGCAAGCAACGTTGGGTGGCTGGGTCCATGGGCCCCACCACCAAGTCCATTTCACTGACTGGAGGCGTGACGTTCACCGAACTCAGGGACGGCTACTACCTCCAAGCCAAGGCGCTGATGGAGGGCGGAGCGGACCTGTTGCTGCTGGAGACATGTAACGATACCCGATCGATTAAGGCGGGTATCCTCGGCATTCAGCAACTGGGCCGGGAATTGGGTCAACCGGTGCCGCTGGTGGTGTCCGGCACCATTGAACAGTCCGGCACTATGCTGGCCGGTCAGCGGGCCGACGCGATGTGGAGCTCCATCGGTCATGCCGAACTGCTGGCGGTGGGGCTGAACTGCGGCACGGGGCCGGAGTTCATGACGGACCATCTGCGCACGCTGCACGAGATGTCGCATACGCGCCTTTCGTGCTACCCCAACGCCGGGTTGCCGGACGATGAAGGTAAGTTCGATCTTTCTCCCGGTTCGCTGACCGCGCAGTTGCAGCGCTTCATCGACAATGGTTGGCTGAACCTGGTGGGCGGTTGCTGCGGCACCACACCGGCGCACATTGCGGCCGTGGCGAAGATGGCCGCGGGGCGTAAGCCGCGCTCACTGCCCGCCCGCAAACACCGTGCGTATTATTCCGGCATCGAGTTGGTGGAGGCCAACGATGCGAACCGGCCGTTGATCGTGGGTGAAAGGACCAACGTGATCGGTTCGCGGGCCTTCAAAAATCTCGTAAACGCCGAGAAGTGGGAAGAGGCCACCGAGATTGCGCGGCGTCAGGTGCGCAATGGCGCGCACGTTGTGGATGTGTGCCTGCAGCAGAGCGAACGCGACGAGACGGGCGACATCCCGGCGTTCTACGAAAAGCTGAACCGCAAGATTCAGGCGCCGGTGATGATCGACACCACTGATCCGAAGGCGGTGGAGCTTTCGCTCACTTACTGCCAAGGCAAGAGCATCATAAACTCGGTGAACCTTGAGGACGGTGAAGAGAAGTTTGAGAAGGTGTGCCCGGTTGCCAACGCCTACGGAGCTGCGCTAGTGGTAGGTTGCATTGACGAAGACAAACTTCAGGCGCAGGCCTTCACGCGCGAGCGTAAGCTTGAGATCGCGCAACGCTCCTTCAAGCTGCTGACCCAAAAGTACGGTACGCAGCCCGAGGACATCATCTTCGATCCGCTGGTGTTCCCCTGCGCCACGGGCGATGAAAACTACATCGGCGGCGCGGTGGAGACCATTGAAGGCGTGCGGCTGATCAAAGAGAACATCCCGCACGTGAAGACGGTGCTGGGTGTGTCGAACATCTCGTTCGGGCTGCCGCCGGCCGCGCGCGAAGTGGTGAATTCCATTTTTCTTTACTACTGCACGAAGGCCGGGTTGGACCTGGCGATCGTGAACGCTGAGAAACTGGAGCGCTACGCGACGCTTCCGGCCGAAGAGCGGCAACTGGCCCACAACCTGCTGTTCAACAGCCCCGTGAACGGCGAACCGGAAGACTGGCGCCAGCAGACGCGCGAGCAGAAGATCGCCGTCAACCAGCACCACATCGCGGCGATTACCGAGCATTTCCGCGGCGCCACGGCCCGCGTGAAGAAGAAGGCCGCTGATCTTCCGCTCGATGAGCGCCTGGCGAACTACATCATTGAAGGCACCAAGGAAGGGCTGGTTGAAGACCTCGACCGCAAGCTGGCCGAGGGCGCCGGGCCACTGGAGATTGTGAACGGCCCGTTGATGGCCGGCATGAGCGAGGTGGGCCGGCTGTTCAACGCCAACGAGCTCATTGTGGCAGAGGTGCTGCAATCGGCCGAGGCGATGAAGACCGGCGTGGCGCACCTTGAGCAGTTCATGGAGAAATCCGAGACGGCGGCGCGCGGCAAAGTGGTGCTGGCCACCGTGAAGGGCGACGTGCACGATATCGGCAAGAATCTCGTCGAGATCATCTTGTCGAATAACGGCTACCAGGTGATCAATCTCGGCATCAAGGTGCCGAATGACGAGTTGATCAAGGCTTACCGCGAACACCAGCCGGACGCCATTGGACTGTCGGGTCTGCTGGTGAAGAGCGCGCAGCAGATGGTGAATACCGCAAACGATTTCCGCGAGGCTGGCATCTCGCTGCCCGTGCTGGTTGGCGGTGCGGCGCTGTCTGAGAAGTTCACGACCCGCAACATCGCGCCGGCTTATGCCGCGCCTACGTTCTACTGTAAGGACGCGATGACCGGGCTGGCGACGTTGAACAAGATCATGGACCCGGCGACGCGAGAGTCCACATTGGCCGCCCACGTGTTCGCCGCCGGGGGTGGGGCAGCCGTGGCGGAGGCCGCAGCGCATGTGCCGGTGAGCACGGAGCGCTGCACGAAGGTCGGTCTTGGCGTCGAGATCCCCGCGCTACCCTATGCCGATCGCCGCGCTCGCCTGTTTCCCAACCTGGCCGAGGTACAGAGCTACATCAACCCGTTCATGCTGTACGGGCGGCACCTGGGCTTCAAAGGCAACTTCGAAAAGCTTCTCGCCGAGCGCGATCCGCAGGCGCTGGCGCTCTACAACGACGTGGAGGAGATCAAGCGCGAAGCGGCCTCATTCATGAAGGCGCGTGGCGTGTGGCGTTACTTTGAAGCCGAGCGCGATGGCAACGCAGTGCACCTGTTTGAGGCCGGCGCGGCGACGCCCGTGCACACGTTCGAGTTCGGCCGGCAGCCGAGGGAAAACGGCCTTTGCCTGAGCGACTACATCCTGCCGGCGAAGAACGGCCGCCGTGACCAGATGGCGCTGTTTGTGGTCACCGCTGGCGAAGGTGTCCGGGAGCGCTCTGAAGAGGCGAAAGCGGCCGGATCGTATCTCAATGCCCATGCCCTGCAGGCCCTGGCCATCGAGACGGCCGAGGGCGCGGCCGAGTATTTACATCGGCGCATTCGTGAGGAATGGGGCTTTGCCGATCCGCGGGAGATGACCATGCAGCAGCGCTTCACCTCGCGCTACCGTGGCAAACGATACAGTTTTGGC
>VFZP01000521.1 GCA_016871115.1 Acidobacteriota bacterium | reverse complement strand
ATTGGGTGCTGTCCTCCGCAGGGGTCTTCGCTGCCTTCAAACCCCTATGGATATTGATGCGGACGAGCATCCGGGAGATTCGCACGCGCGGCTCAAAACGGAAATGTGGGCGGAACGGCCACCGCCATTCCTCCTACCGCAACTCCCGCAACCGTGAGGTAGTTCGCTATGCACGCCAAAACCCCGGCGGCCAGCGCCGTCGCCATGTTGCGACGGCCCGCTATGACCAAATTGTCCTCGAACGTCAAATCGCTTCCCATTGAACCAAGCGTGACCGCCGCGATTAGCGACCCCAGCAGTCCGCCAACCGAAAAGTATAGGGCGAAGTATTCAAACCGGTACTTGCCCGATGCTTTCTGCAGATTGGCCCAGGCGCCCCACAAGAACGCGGCGGCGCAGAGAGCAGCCAACGCCAACGCATATGACGACGGAATGAGCATGAATTCTGGAGTTTACCTCAGTTCCGGGCCTCGTGGCAGAACGTACAATCGTTCGGCGCCTTCTTGGACCGGTGGCAATCCATACAGGCGCCCATGGATGTCGAGAGTTCTTTCCGTAAAGCGTCGCGTTCCGCCACTGGGCCGTGACACTCCGCGCATGTATTGCCGGCTTCGGAGTGCGCCCGATGCGAAAAGAACACGAAGCTCGGAATCTGGTAGATCCGTACCCACGGCATTGGCCGTCCGCTGGTGTGAGTCTCGGCAAGCTTGGCGATATGGGGCGAGTCTTTCTTAATGCTCGTGTGACAGCCCATGCATTTCGCCGTACCGGGAATGCCCATGATCTCGCCTGGGTCCTTATTCTCATGGCAGAACTTGCAATCCAGCTTGAGCTCGCCCGCGTGTTTTTTGTGGCTGTATGGCACGGGCTGCTTGGGAGGTTCGGGTGTTCCCTGGGCCGCGAGATAGACTGCCGCGCCGATGCCGAATAAGAGAACGAGAGAGCGCACTACAGTTGGCCTTTCTTCCGCTGGTCAATCAGGTATTCGGAGGCCCGCATGGCCAGGGCGAGAATCGTAAGCGTGGGGTTCTGAACGCCGCCCGAGACGAAGCTGGAGCCATCGATTACGAACAGATTTTTCACGTCGTGCGCTTGGTTCCATTTGTTCAGCACCGATGTTTTGTTATCGGTGCCCATCCGGCAGGTGCCCAACTCATGAATACTCTCGCCGGGTGGGACCATCTCCCAATGCTTGGCCAGAATTTCGAAGCCTGCTCCCTCGCACGCCGCCGCGCCCGATTCCATGGCGTGTTTCGCCATCTCGAATTCGTTATCCATGTATTTTTGTACGATGTGGAGGCATGGCACACCCCAGGCGTCCCGCAGAGTGGGATGTATAGACACCCTGTTCTCGTAGCGGGCTAAGCCTTCGCCCATCGTAGTCATGGAAAACGCCGATCCCTGCAGTTCGATGAGCAGCTTCTGCAAATTGTTACCGTAGGCCGGCAGCAGTTCCGGGTTCGGCGACCCGCCGCTGTGAAAATCGAACGCATACCCTCGGATGAACTTCAAATCGTTGGCTTTGAGATTGGTGAAGCGCGGAATATAGCCGGCGCCGCCCATAAGTGTTCTTCCAGCCTTGCCGTTTTTCGCTTCCGGCACGATCGCGACTACCGAGTTCTTGACGTAAAACTGATCGAACAGGTAGTGCCCCAGTACGCCGCTGGAGTTCGCGAGGCCGTTTGGGAACTGCCTTGAGCGGGAGTTCAGCAACAGCCGGGTCGATTCCAGGGTCGAAGCTCCCAGCATCAAGTACTTTGCATCCACCGTATAGTCGCGCCGGCTGCGGCGATCGACGAAATGGACGGCGTTGACCAGGCCCGTCTTCGCATCCAGGCCGATCTCACGAACAACTGCATTCGGGACGATCGTTAAATTTCCCGTTTCCAGTGCTCCGGGCAGAAGCAGGTTGACGCTCGATGCCAGCGTTCCGCCAGAGCGGCGCGGTTTCGTCGTAGGGATACTCAGTTTCCGGGCCGAGTCGCGGAAACGCTGGATCGAGGTCGAGTCGCGGGAGTCGTCGAGCGTGATATTGCCGTCCGGCATCTGCGCCCAGCCTTCGTTGCGGCCGGCGACCTTAAAAATTGGCTCCACACGTTCGTAAAACGGCGAGAGTTCCTTCAAGTCGAGGGGCCAGTTTTCGCCGAACCCGTCATGGGACTTGCCCTGAAATTCGTAGTTCGATAGGCGCCACGAAGCACGGCCCCAGCGAAGGGTTTTGCCGCCCATCATGCGGATGCGCACCCAGTAAAAGGGGTCGTTTTCCGGGTAGCTGTACGGATTTGCCTTTTCGTCGATCCATAGGTTGGCGTCGAACTCCGAAGCCTGGGTAATGTGCGGGAAGCGGCCGGGCTTGTTGAAACCCCGATAGGGCAACTCATACACGGCCTTCAAAGTCCGGTGCCGGTCGAGATCGGGCATCGGCCCCGCCTCCAGCATCAGGCACTTGACACCGGCTTGACAGAGGATTGAGGCCGCCATGCCACCGGAGGCGCCGGATCCGATAATAACGACGTCGAAGTTCTGTTTCATGGCCTAGTCGATCACTTCCCAAAACGTGTTCAGGCCCGCTCCTCGCCGGCCTCCGGCGGCGGCCTCGGCCCAGGCCCTGGAGTTCGCCGTCGCGCGAAGAATGTCGTTCTTCGCGTCGCGAAGGAACATGGCCAATGGGTCAGACGGCGCGCGCCAGGTCCACTTGGCCTGCAGCGGCGCAAGGTGCTCGGCGGCACCTGTTTCGCTCAACTCGGAAAACGCCATATTCTGTTTCAGCCGGGCGTTGATATCCAACTGATCCAACCCCTGCGCGTACAGAACCTGGCGTTCGGTGCCCGATTCGGATAGCAGAAAGTCCAGGAACTCGGGCGTTTCGGCCTCCTTGGCGGAAGGCCGTCCATTGAACGGCGGAGCGATTAAGTCGCACAGCTTCGCAAGCGTCGCAAACTGCTGCGCGGTCAGGTACCGCTTTCGAGGCGAGGCCACCGCGTCGGCCGTCGCCGTTTCGATCTTGGGATTGTCGTCGCGCGTGGGCGCGTTAGAGGTGGGCGGAACCTGCGCCGCCAGCGCGGGTACGCCCCAAAGGCCGCCCAGCGCACTTCGCCGTTTCATTTTCACAAGCTATCATACGAGCGCGGTCCTGGGCGTCAGAACCACTCAAAACGCGAGAAGCGGAATCCGCTGTGCGGACTCCGCTTCCTGCCGGTACTCGCCGGATTTCGCGAAAACTCGATGCGCCGTCGCTGTTTAGCTGAACTGTTCGCCCAAGTCCCTGGCCACGCCACGCGCTTCCAGATGGACTAGGCCCGCGTTGCAGCCGTTCGGGCCCAAGACCGCCAAAACGCCCTTTGAGCCGGCCGAGTACAGAAAGATCTGTCCTTCGTTGCCGCCCACCGAAATTTCTTCAAACGAGCCGGCGTGCAGCGTGTCGCTGACGCGCCGTCCCAAACTGGCCGCAGCCGCGGCCATGGCGGCCATGCGGGCGGGGTCGGTGCCGTTTGAAAGTGAATGCGCGATCGGCAGGCCTTCGGTGGATGCCAGCAGAACGCCCTTGAGTTCCGGAATCGCGGCGCGTAGGCCGTCGACGGATTTTTGCAAAGAATCGAGTTTCGCCATGATGTTGTTTCCCTTTTGGACCTATCGCCTGGAATAGTGTCAAG
>VFZP01000520.1 GCA_016871115.1 Acidobacteriota bacterium | reverse complement strand
AACGCGCGTGCACACGGCCGCCAGCGAATCTTAGATGAGTGGAACTACGAGCGGCAATTCGATCCGGTGCTGGAGCTCGTTGAATCAGCTCCACCTTCTGTCCTCCTATGAAAGACAACCCGTTAAAATCTCTCGTGCGAAGGTTCTTTTTCCCAGACGGAGCGGTGCGGACCATTCGCGCGGGGCCGCTGCGCGGCTTTCGCTACCGCGTCAGCCGGATCACCGGGATGGAGACGTGGTATTCCGGCCACGAGCGGGACATGCAGTCGGCCATGACCAAACACACCAGGCCCGGAGACACGGTGCTGGACGTGGGAGCAATTGGGGAGGCCACTCGCTGCACCTGTCACGCCTCGTGGGACCAAGCGGCAGGGTGATTGCCTTTGAACCCTCGCCGACCGTGTTGGCCGAAACCCGCTGGCACTTTGAGTATAATTCTGTCCGCAACATCACTTTGATCGAGCTGACCATCGCCGACCAACCCGGCATCGCAAGTTTTGATACCCAGGTCCTGAGCACTACCGGCAAGCTGGCCGAGTCGGTTGCCAGCCCGGGGTCCACACTCACGGAGGTCAAGGTTACCACGCTGGACAGGGTGGTAGCCGAGCAGGGCATCGGTTCCGTGAGTTTGATCAAGGTGGATGTGGAAGGCGCGGAGAGCCGTGTCTTGGCAGGAGCCACGGACACGCTCGCCCGGCTTCGACCGCGCCTGATCGTTGAGCTGCATAATCCGGAGCAGGATCTGTTGGTGTCGCGTCTGCTGCGAGATGCGGACTATCGGCTCACGCGGTTGGACGGCTCCGAAATTCTCA
Organism: Acidobacteriota bacterium; assembly: GCA_016871115.1. Classification (GTDB taxonomy): domain Bacteria; phylum Acidobacteriota; class Terriglobia; order Bryobacterales; family Bryobacteraceae; genus VFZP01. The sequence goes on along the minus strand of VFZP01000520.1, from coordinate 2,845 downwards.
AGCCGGATTGTGGCTGGCCGGATCGTGATGGCGTGTGGGGGACGATCATCGCTCATCCGTAACGCGCTATCAGTTGGATGCTCTGCGTCATCGAAACTCACCCGATCCAATACCACGCGCCGGTCTGGCGCGCGGTGCAGCAGGAGCATGGCATTCCGATGACTGCCGTTTACGGCTCTGACTTCAGCGTAGCCGGCTACCGGGACCCCGAGTTCGAGACGACGTTCCGCTGGGATACGGACCTGCTTTCCGGCTACGCTCCGAAGTTCCTCTCGCGCGTGGCGGAAGGCGGGGCAGCGGACGCTGAAAGCGTCACCACCTGCGGCTTGGCGGCGGTGCTACAGGCCGGCGGTTTCCGGGCCGCGCTCTCAGTGGGTTATAGCCCGCGCTTCCACATGCACGCTTTCCGCTGCGCCCAGCGGGCCGGGCTGCCGGTCTTGTTCCGGGGCGAGACCACGGACCATGCGAGATCACGCGGGTGGCTCAAGCGGACCGCGCGGGACATGGCGCTTCGGTGGGTTTACTCGCGGTGCTCCGCGCTGCTGCATGTGGGCCGTCACTCACGCGCACACTTCCGTCGGCTGGGATTTGCGGGACGCGACGACTTCTTCTCGCCGTATTGCGTGGATCCCACGCCGTTCCGCACCGATGAGGGCGCGCGGGCCGAGTTGCGGGCCGTCACGCGCCGTGCGCTGGGTTTCACCGAGACGCAGCGGGTGATCATGTTTTGCGGCAAGCTCAGTCCGCGCAAAGGTCCCGACCTGTTGCTGGCGGCGACCCGGCTGTTGCCTGAAGCACAACGGGCCGCGTGCGCGCTGCTGCTGGTAGGCGATGGTGAATTGCGCGGTGAACTGCTCGCCAGTCCAGCCCAGGTCCCCGCTGTCCCGGTGAACTGTGTTGGCTTCCAGCCGCAGGGAGCATTGAGCCAGTATTACCATGCGGCCGACTTGTTTGTCCTGCCGAGCAGGACGGGTGAAACGTGGGGGTTGGTCGTGAACGAGGCGTTGCACCATGGCGTTCCGGTGGTGGTGACCGAGGCGGTGGGCTGCGCTCCAGATCTCGTTGAGCGGGGCCGCACCGGGGAGGTTTGCGCGGCGGATTCGGTGGAGGCGCTCGCCGGGGCTTTGGCCAGCGCGCTGGCGCTGGCTGGCGCAGAGCAGGTGCGTGTGCAGTGCCGTCGCCACATCGAGGGCTACACTGTGGCCCGCGCGGCAACGGGCATCGCGGCGGCTTATCGCGCGGTGACGCAGTCAAACCAAAGCTTCATATGAGCGCTTGGCTTCTGGAAAACCTGGCCTGTCCACGCACGGGTGAACCGCTCACCTGTAGCGGCGATGTGCTGCGCGCACCCAGCGGGGCTGAATATCCCGTCGTGGAGGGCGTGCCCGTGCTGTTGCGCGATGACGTGCCGCAGACGATCGGCTTGGCGCAGGCGTCGCTCACGGCGGCGCGTGAAGCGCAGGCGGGCCGTCGGCCGGACGATTGGTTTCTCGCCACGGTCGGCGTGTCGGACGAAGAGCGATCAATCGCCCAGCGGCTGCGCGGGGAGAATGGCACCGTGGTGGACCCCGTTGTGGCCGTGCTAATTTCGGCGACGAACGGCATCCTCTATCGCGATCTCATCGGCAAGGTGACCGAGTTTCCCATGCCCGAGTTGCGGCTCCCGCAGGGCGAAGGTCGGCGGCTGCTGGACATCGGTTGCAGTTGGGGCCGGTGGTCGGTGGCAGCGGCGCGCAAGGGCTACCGGCCCATCGGTCTCGACCCATCGCTCGGCGCGGTGTTGGCGGCGAAGCGGATGTGCGCGCGGCTCGGGGTGCAGGCGGATTTTGTCGTTGGGGACGCGCGCTTCCTGCCTTTCCAGCGCGGTGCGTTTGACAACGTGTTTTCCTACAGCGTGGTCCAGCACTTCAGCAAGGCCGACGCCCGCCGGACGCTTGGGGAGGTCGCGCGCGTGCTGCGGCCAGGCGGTGAGTGCCTGATCCAGATGCCGAATGCGTTTGGGGTGCGCAGCCTGCAGCACCAGTTGCGGCGCGGCTTCCACGAAGGGCGGGATTTCGAGGTGCGCTATTGGCGGCCGGCGGAGTTGGTTCAAGCCTTCACCCAGGCGGTCGGTCCGGCGGAGTTGAGCGTGGATTGTTACTTCGGTCTGGGTTTGCAGGCGGCGGACGCGCCCTTGATGGGGCCGTGGAGACAGCGGCTGATCGCGCTTTCCGAATGGCTCCGTAAAGGCGCTGAAGCATGCCCACCGCTGCGCCATCTGGCGGACAGCGTGTATCTGCGCGCGAAGCGATCCTGAGCGCAAACTTCATGGCCAAGACCTCCATTCGCTTGGCGATCGTGGGCAACCCGGGTGAGGCGCATGTGGGCGCGCATTTTCTCTCCGCCGCGCGTGAACTGGGATTGGACGGGCAACTCTTGGACGCGAACGAAGCCCAGAGCCCGAGCCGGCTGATGCGCGCGCTGCTGTGGCGATTGGGGCGGCGGCCTGCCCGCTTGGGGGCGTTTAGCCGGGACGTGGTTCGGAAGGTGGAGCTGTTTCGAGCTACGCATTTGCTCACCACTGGGTTCGCGCCGGTGTCGGCGGCAGGTTTGGCTTCCCTGGGGGATCGCGGCGTGGCCCGCTTGAACTTCCTCACCGATGACCCCTGGAACCCCGCGCAATCTTCGCCTTGGTTCGGGAAGGTTCTACGGAGCTACGAAGTCGTATTTTCGCCGCGACGCCAAAACTTGGAGGACTTGCGCCGTCATGGCTGCCGGCGGGTGGAGTATGTTCCGTTTGCCTACGATCCAGTGCTGCACGCGCCAGCCGAGGGGGCCACGGCCGAGGAGCAGGCGGTGGACGTGA
>VFZP01000519.1 GCA_016871115.1 Acidobacteriota bacterium | reverse complement strand
CAATCTGCTGGCGGAACTGCAGCGGGAGTTGAAGGGATGAAGCGGGTGCGTTGGGTGGTGGCGGGGCTTGTGCTCGCGCTGCTGTTCATTGGCGTGCCTTGCTATCTCACCGAAAGCGCGCTGCATTTGGACCCGGCGCGGTGTGTAGAGCCGGACCGTGCACGGGCCGAAGCGATCGCTTGCGAGGCAGGTGCAACGCTTGAGGCTGCGGAGGTGCGCGGCGCGGACGGTGCACGGCTGCGCGGATGGACGTTCGTGCCGGCGCTGGAAAAGGACAACGGCAAGGCGGTGCTGCTGCTGCACGGAGTGGGCGACTCGCGCCGTGGCATGTTGGGTTTTGCGCGGTACTTCTCGAGCCACGGATTCACGGCCATTGCGGCGGACTGGCGTTCGCACGGCATCAGCGAGGGCGCTGAGGTAACGTATGGGTTGCGTGAGCGCGACGATGTCTCCCGCTGGGCCGACTATGCGTTGTCGCTGCGGGCCGGCGCGAAGTTATACGGGTTCGGTATGTCGATGGACGCGGCGGTGCTACTGCAGGCCTTGCCCCGAGAGACACGGTTCCGTTCCGTGGTGGCCGAGTGCTCGTGCTCTACGTTTCGCGATGCGGCCGCGGAGAGGATTCCGCGCATGACGGGTTTGCCTGCGGCGCTGGCCTCGCTGGTGCTGGTGCCGGCGTTTACCTATGGAAGTCTGCGATACGGGCTTGATTTCAATGCGATCTCCCCGCTTGCGGGCATCCAGCAGACGCCGATACCGGTGCTGCTGATTCACGGGCTTGCCGATTATCGAACTGCCCCGGAGCATTCGCGGCGTTTGCTGGCCGCTGCGCCGAAGGGCATGGCTGAGCTGTGGGAAGTGCCCGGTGCGCAGCATGTGCGCGCATCGGAAGTGGCACAAATCGAGTTTGAAAACCGCGTGATGAGGTGGTTTGAAAAATGAGAGTGGCAGGAATCATGAGCGGTACGTCGCTCGACGGCATTGACGTGGCGATTGTAGATATCAGCCGGAAGATTGTGCCGGTGGCTTGGGCGAGCACGCCGTACCCGAAGGCTGTGCGCGAGGCGATTCTCGCCGTGTCGAACCGCACCTGCCACACGGCCGAGATCAGCCGATTGCATTTCCTGTTGCCGGAGATGTACGCGGCGGCGTTGAAGCGGCTGTGCGTGCAATCGAAGGTGGCGATCGAAACGGTGGAACTGATTGGCTGTCACGGCCAAACGATTTTTCACGAAGGCGTGGGCGGCGTGGTGGCCGGGAAGCGCGTGAAGAGCACGCTGCAGATTGGCGACGGGAGCGTACTGGCGGAACTCACTGGTGTGCCTGTGGTGAGCGATCTGCGCACGCGCGACATGGCGGCCGGCGGGCAGGGCGCGCCGCTGGTGCCTTTCTTTGACTATGCGTACCTCCGGCACGCGAGGCGTTCGCGCATCGCCGTTAACATAGGCGGCATCGGCAACATCACCTATATTCCGGCGGCGGCGCGGCCCGAAGATGTGGTGGCGTTCGATACGGGCCCGGGCAACATGGTGATAGATCAACTGGTCGCTGCGCACACGCATGGCAAGTCGACGTTTGACGCAGGCGGCCGCATCGCCTCGCGCGGCAAGGCGGATCTGGCGCTGGTGGACAAGCTCCTGCGCGCGCGCTATTACCGGCAGGCTCCGCCGAAGAGCGCGGGGCGCGAGGAGTATGGCGAGGAGTTTGTGAGGCTCTTTGCGGGCCTGGCGTTTGAAGATGCCGTGGCAGCCGCGACGGCGTTCACCGTGGCGACGCTGGTGCGCGGTATCGGGCAGGTGTGCGCGAAGCCCGACGATGTGATCGTGGGCGGCGGAGGCGTGCGGAACGCGCAGATCATGGGCCAATTGGCCGCGCAGTTGCCCGCGTCTCGCGTGACGTCCACGGCCGAGTATGGGATCGACTCCGATGCCAAGGAGGCGATTGCGTTCGCGCTGATGGCGCATGCCACGTGGCGGCGGCAGCCCGGTAACATTCCCACGGCGACTGGCGCGCGCCGCGCCGTGGTTCTCGGTAAGATCTCCTATTGATGACTCGTTTTCTGTTATTCGCGCTCGTAGCCCTGGCAGCGTATGCGCAGGCTCCGTTCGAGAGCTTTCTCGCGCACCCGCTGCTCGACCATGAAGAGCCGCTGCTGGACGTGCAGGTTTACACCGGCGCGCGCGTACCGCTGTTGCCCAGCTTCACCACGCGCGCGCAATGGGACGCATACGCCGCCAAGCTCAGGCAGCGTGTGTTGAACGAAGTGGTGTTCCGCGGCGAGGCCGCCAAGTGGCGCGACGCGAAGACGAAGATGGAGATCGAACCGCCGTTTGCCGAAGGCGATGGCTACACGGTACGGCGTTACAAGATGGAAGTGATTCCGGGCTTTTGGACGCCGGGGCTGATCTATGAGCCGGCGGGTTTGATGGCCAAGGTGCCGGTGGTGCTGAACGTGAACGGCCATGAAGGCAACGGCAACCAGACGCCGTACATCCAAACGCGCTGCATCAATCTGGCGAAGAAGGGCATGATTGCGGTGAACCCGGAGTGGCTGGGGCGCGGCCAGTTGAACGTGCCGGATCAGGTTCACTACAAGATGAACCAGCTTGACCTCGTGGGGACCAGTGGCCTCTCCCTTTTCTATCTACAGATGAAGCGCGCGATCGATCTGGCGCTCACGCTGCCGCACGCGGATGCCACGCGGCTGGCCGTCACCGGGCTTTCCGGCGGCGGATGGCAGACCATCACGATCAGTTCCCTCGATACGCGCGTGGCGATGGCGATGCCCGTGGCGGGCTACTCCAGCTATGTGACGCGGGCGCAGTGGCCGCAACTCGATCTGGGTGATTCTGAGCAGACGCCGTCCGATCTGGCATCCGTGGCCGACTACACGCATCTCACCGCGATGATGGCGCCGCGGCGGATTGTGATCTCAAACAACGCGAAAGACACCTGCTGTTTCCGCGCCGACTATGCGATGGCTCCGCTCATTCAGGCCGCCACGCCGATCTACACTCTACTCGGCGCGCCTGCGCGATTGAGCTATCACGTGAGTCACGATGCGGGACACAACTACGACGTCAGCAATCGCGAGGCGCTGTACCGGGCGTTGCGCGAGACCTTCAACCTGCACTTCGATCCGCGGGACGTGAACGTGGACGCCGACATCCGGCCGCAGGAGCAACTGCGCTCGCCGCTGCCGGAGAATAACCTGGACTTCCATCAACTCGCGCTGCAACTCGCAAAGGGCTTGCCGCGGGCGGGCGGCGCCACGCGCGAGAAACTGCGCGCGGTGGTGCGCTTCAAAGAGACGAAGGTGGAGGCGCGGCAGAGCGGCACCGATCAACGTGACGGCATTCGCGCGGTGTATTGGAAGTTGCGTCTTGACGGCGCGTGGACCGTGCCGGCCATCGAACTATATTCGGGCGCACCCACGGCCACGACGGTGCTGCTGGGCGACGCGGGCCGCAGGAGTCTGGCGGGGCAGGCGCGTGAGGAGATTACCGCGGGGCGGCGCGTGATTGCGATCGATCCGTTCTACTTTGGCGAGTCGCACATTGCCAAGCGGGACTTTCTTTATGCGATGCTGCTGGCGGGACTCGGCGAGCGTCCTCTGGGTCTGCTGGCGGGGCAGATCGCAGCCGTGGCGCGGTGGGCGGGTACGGA
>VFZP01000518.1 GCA_016871115.1 Acidobacteriota bacterium | reverse complement strand
GAAACGCACCCACTTTCTTCCTGCGTTGGTGGACTTGTAAATGGCCGGTTTGCCGCCGGGGCTGGTGCGGGGCCAGACCTGCGTGCCGTCCATGGGGAAGACCCAACAGGTGTTCTGATCGCGCGGGTGCACGACGATACCGAAGCCGATGTCGCCGATCTTTTTCGGCATGTTGTCGCCGATGCGCGTCCACTGGTTCGACGGACGGTCGATACGGTAGATACCGCAATGATTCTGCTGATAGAGGCGGTCCGGGTTGGTGGGAGCGAAGCGGACGCAGTGGGGGTCGTGGCCGAACTCGGCGTCCGGGGAAGGAAGGAACTCCGCGGAGACGCCCTTGTTCAGCGGAGACCAGGTCTCGCCCGCGTCCAGCGATTCGAAGACGCCTCCGGCGGACATGCCGACGTAGAGATGGTTCGCGTCGCGCGGATCCACGTTGATGGAGTGCATGCGCGCGCCGTCGGGCGGTCCCTGTTGGCCATCAGCGCACCACTGCGGCCGCATGGGATGGTTCTCGAAGCCCTCGACGACTTGCCAGGTTTCGCCGTGATCTTCAGAGCGAAAGAGACCCTGTGGCGAGGTGCCGGCGTACCAGAGGCCGGGTTGGGAGGAGTGCCCGGGCGTGAGCCAAAACGTGTGGTCGACGGTACGGCCGCCCTTCGGAAAGCCGGGCGGCCGCTTCACTTCCTTGAACGATTTGCCGTTGTTCTCCGAGCGGTAGAGGGTAGGGCCCAAATGGCCGGCCTGGCCCGCGATGAGCATCCGCTTGGGCGCGCGCGGATCCTGCACGAAATGGTAGATGATGTTTCCGAAAAGGAGTGGAGCGCCGAGGGTCCATTTGCGGCGGCCTTTATCGGACTCGGCGACGAACGCGCCCTTTTTCGTTGCTATGAGCAGTCGCATTGCGACAGGATAGCTCTTTTAGCGGACGGCTTCAGCCCCCCACAATTGCTTCACCTTTTCGATGGCGTCGCGCGTGACTTCGGCATTGGCCGCGTCCTTCTCGATGAACCGGATTCCCTCGAAGATCCAAGCGGCCAACTCCGGCTGCAGGAGGCGGTAGTAGACGTAACGGCCATCGCGGCGCTCGGTGACGATGCGGTGCATTCGGAGAATTGCCAGGTTTTGAGACGTGCGGGAGTGACTGACACCCAGCATCGCTTGAAGCGTATTCACGTCGCGCTCGCCATCGCGGAGTTCCTCGACGATGCGAACGCGATCCGGGTGGGAGAACACCGAGAAGATTTTTGCGAGTTCCTTCGAAATGAGGTAACGTGCCGGCATGAATCCATCTTCCGGCATGCAGATATGTGCATGTCAGAATACTCAAACCTTACACCAAGGCTCAACGCTTGTCAATCGAAAATCTTTTCTTGACAATAATATGCCTCGTATTCTAAAATTGTGATGTGCGCACATTTTAATGTATGCACATGTATTTTGATGCAGATAACGACTTTGACGCCGGAGAACATGCAGAAGACCTTGGAGTGGCTTGGCGCTCATCTCGGGATTCCGATTCACCGCAAAGAGATGGACGACGCAGCGCGGAGAGGGGATGCAACAGGGCCGCTGGCGTTGTTCTCGAAGATCGGCAACGAGGGCGGCTTACGGCTGAACCGGGTTCTGGCTCCACTGGACGCGGTTGTGCGAGACATCGACTCTTCGACACCGTGGGTGACGGTAACCGACAAAGGGCCAGTGGTGTTGCTGGGCGCCAAGCGCGGGAAGGTGCTGGCGATCTGGCCGGGCCGGAGCGGTTCGGTGAAATGGGTACCGGCCGAAGAGGCGGCTCCGGCCGGCGTTGACATCGAATGGCTGGTGGCAGAGGCGGCGGCGCCGCTTTCGACAATGCGATCGAAGGACCAGGACTCGCCGGCGGATCCGTGGACCCGGCTGCGGGCACTGCTGCAGGCTGAGAAACGAACGCTGTGGGTGGCGGTGGTGTATTCGATCGTGATCGGGTTGTTGACGCTGGTGGTGCCGGTGGCGGTGCAGTCGGTCGTGAACACGATCGCGTTCGGTTCGGTGATTCAGCCGCTGGTGTACCTGACGCTGCTGGTGCTGTTGGCGCTTGGATTTTCCGCCGTGCTCAACACGATGCGGGCGTGGGTGGTGGAACTGCTGCAGCGCTCCCTCTTCGCGCGAGTGGGCATCGACCTAACTTGGCGGCTGCTGCGCGTTCGCAGCGAGGCGTTCGATAAATACCATGGGCCGGAACTCGTGAACCGTTTCTTCGATGTGGTGACGGTGCAGAAATCGGCGGCTTTGCTGCTGATCGACGGCTTGACCATTTTCATGCAGACGCTGATTGGCCTGATTTTAGTGGCGCTCTATCATCCGCTGCTGTTGGCGTTCGATCTGTTTCTCGTCCTGGCGATGCTGTTCATCGTCTTCGTGCTGGGCCGCGGAGCGGTGCACACGTCGATCAAGGAATCGAAGGCCAAATACGCTTTCCAGGCGTGGCTTGAGCAGATCGCGTCGCATCTGATCACTTTCAAGTCCTTCGGCGGCGCTTCGCTTGCGGCGGCGAAGGCCGAGGAGTTGCTCGCCGAGTACCTGCTTTTGCGCGAGAAGCATTTCAAAGTGCTGGTCCGGCAGATCGCAGGCAGCTTTCTGTTGCAGGCCGTGGCGAGTTCGCTGCTGCTCGGCATCGGCGGCTGGCTGGTCATCGAACGCCAGTTGACGCTCGGTCAGTTGGTGGCGAGCGAGTTGATCGTCACGCTGATGGTAAGCGGCTTCACGAAGTTCGGAAAACAGCTTGAGGTCTTCTACGATATGCAAGCGGCGGTGGACAAGCTGGGCGGGCTGGTGGATCTGCCCCTCGAGCGCGCGGGCGGCGAGGCGCGGCTGACCTCCGTCAAGCCGGCAGAGGTGACGTTTACCGGTGTGGAACTCGGATTCGACCAAGGCGCGCCCGTACTGGCGATTCCATCGTTCCGCGTGGAATCCGGCGACAGGCTGGCGCTGGTGGGGCGGCATGGCTGTGGCAAATCGATCCTGGCGGACCTGTTGTTCGGGCTGCGAAATTCGACGGGCGGCTCGATCCATTTGGACGCCGCCGACTATCGCGATATTCCGCTTGAGACCCTTCGCGAACAGGTGGCGCTGGTACGCGGTGTGGAGGTATTCGCCGGCACGGTGCTTGAGAATATCCGCCTGGGCCGCGACCATCTGTCCATTCAGGACATCAACCGGGCGCTGCAAAACATGTGCCTGCTGGACGAGATTCAGGCTATGCCGGAAGGATTGAACACGAAGCTGCATCCGACCGGCCGGCCGCTCTCGCAGAGCCAGGCGGCCCGGTTAATGCTGGCGCGGGCGGTGGTGGGCAGGCCACGCCTGCTTGTGCTGGACGACGCGCTGGATATGATCGACCGGCCGCAGGAGCGGGACCCGATCTGCCAGATGCTGTTTTCGCCCGAGGCGCCTTGGACGGCGATCTGCATTTCCGAGCGGCCGGACCTCGTGTCCCACTGCAACCGGATCGCTTTGATGGAAGGCGGCGCGATTCGTGAAATTTCGAGGAAAGAGGTGTTGGCATGAGTCCGGCGGAGACATGGCGCATTCCGGCGCGGCTAGCGTTGCACGCGGTGCAGGTGCCGAGGGCGCAGCGGGTGCTGGCGCGCATTCTGCTTTGCCTGGTCCTGTTCTTCTTCCTGGCACTTACG
>VFZP01000517.1 GCA_016871115.1 Acidobacteriota bacterium | reverse complement strand
CGCCGCTGCTATTTCTGGGCGAATTCCTGGAGTTTGAGGCGCTCCGCCTGGCCAACTTGAAAGAGTTCGAAGGGTGGCCCCGGTGAGCAAGATCGTCCCGAAGCCCAAAGCCCTGAACTGCCCGAATTGCGGATCGCAGATCGAACTGCGCGCGATGGGCGCCGCAGCCAGCGTAGTCTGCGCCTACTGCAATACGACCCTCGACGCGACGAATCCTCAGCTCACGATTCTGCAGAAGTTCGAGTCCCGCATGAAGGTGGAGCCGGTCATTCCGCTTGGCACGCGGGGCACGCTGAAAGGCTCGGTGTGGGAGGCTATCGGCTTTCAGCAGCGCGGCATCAACGTGGACGGAACCAACTACTTTTGGCGCGAGTATGTTCTGTTCAACCCGTACAAGGGGTTCCGGTATCTGTCCGAATACGAGAACCATTGGAACTTCATCACGTCGATTCCTTCTCGGCCGGTAACCGGCAACTCCGCCGTCAACCGGGGAACGGCCAGCTTTGGCGGTACCGAATATCACCACTTCCAAACGGCGCAGGCGTACACGTGGTTCGTGATCGGCGAATTCCCGTGGCAGGTGAAGACAGGCGAGGGCGTGCAGTCTATGGACTACGTCGCCGCGCCGAAAATGCTCTCGGCCGAGATGACCCAGAACGAAGTCACGTGGAGCCAGGGCGAGTACGTCACGGGCCAGGAGATCTGGACGGCCTTTAAGCTGCCGGGCACGCCGCCCGCGCCCAATGGGATTTTCGCCAACCAGCCGGCTCCCGCGGTTACGGGGCCGGGCCGGCCCTGGCTTGTCTTTCTAGCATTGGCCACGCTGCTGTTCGGAATGATGATTTTCTTTGCCGCCAATTCGCGGAAAGAGCAGGTGCTCCGCCAGCACTTCACTTTCCAGCCGGCGGCGGCCGGCGAGAAGTCGCTGGTGACTCCGGTCTTTGAGTTGAAGGGCGGAACGGGCAACGTCCAGATCGACCTCGATACCGAAATGTCGAACCGGTGGGCCTACTTCGCGATGGCGCTGATCAACGAACAGACGGGCGACGCGATCGACTTCGGCCGCGAGGTGTCCTATTACGCAGGCGTCGACGACGGCGAGTCCTGGAGCGAAGGCGACAAGCACGAGGACTTCATCATTCCGGGCGTGGCCGGCGGGCGCTACTATCTGCGCATTGAACCCGAAACCGATCCGCCGGCGCCCGGAGTCTCCGCGCTGACCTCCAGCCCGATCAACTACCGCGTGACGGTCACGCGCGACGTACCCTTTTACTTTCGCTACTTGCTTGGCATTCTACTGCTCTTCATCCCGGTGCTTTTCATGGGACGCAAGGGCGGCAACTTCGAACAAACCCGCTGGATGGAGAGCGACCACGGCACACCGCCCGGTTGGCCTTCGCAAGCCGGCCAATCGGACTCCGGCGATGAGGATGACGAATGAGACCTTTTTACTTGCTGTACAGCTCACTAGTGACGGGTGGACTCTTCTGGTCCGGCCTTACGGGCTGGACGCCCGCCTCCTACGATGAGGTAAAGGGCGTGCCGAAGTCCGTCCGCGATAATCCCGGCGCCTACCGCAGCCACTACGCTCGCAGCGCCCGCTACTTTGGGGGGAAATAAACACCATGGAATTCCGCATCGATCACTTCATTAACGCGCTTGTCTACGCCTTCCTGGGAATCATCATCTACTGGATCGCCTTCTTTGTCACAGACAAGATTCACCCTGTGAACCTGTGGAAAGAGATCGTCGAGAAACAGAACATGGCCCTCGCCATCCTGTTCGGGTTCATGTCGCTGGGAATCGGCATCATCATCGCCGCCGCGGTTCACTAAAGCGCGAAGCGCCCACGGATGGCGATCGTATTTTTTCTCAGCGTCTTTCTGATCGCGGCGTGCGGCCTCATCTATGAGCTCATCGCCGGCGCGCTCGCCAGCTATCTGCTGGGCGACAGCATTCTCCAATTCTCGACCGTCATCGGCGCGTATTTGTTCGCCATGGGCATTGGCAGTTGGCTGTCGAAGTACATCGACAAGGGCCTGGTCCACCGGTTCATCACGATCGAGTTGATGGTTGGGCTGGTGGGCGGATTCTCATCGTCGATCCTGTTTCTGGCGTTCGCCTACACGGACGCGTTCCGCCTGATTCTCTACTCGCTGGTCCTGCTGATCGGCATTCTGGTGGGCCTTGAGATTCCGCTACTGATGCGAATTCTCAAGGAGCGCTTCCACTTTCAGGAATTGGTGGCGAACGTCCTGACGTTCGACTACCTCGGCGCGCTGGGCGCGTCGCTGCTGTTTCCGCTGGTGCTGGTGCCCAAGCTTGGAATGGTACGCTCGGCGCTGCTGTTCGGGCTTGTCAACGCGGGCGTGGCGCTTTGGTCCACGTGGATTTTCCAGAAACAGATTGGCCCCGTTCGCAGGCTGCGCCTGGTGGCCATCGCGGTCATCGCCGCGCTCGGCGCCGGGATGGTTCTGGCCGATCGCATTACAGATGCGGCCGATGCGAGCCTCTATGCCGACGACGTGATTCTCTCCCGCAACACGCGGTACCAACGCATTGTCGTCACGCGCTGGAAGGACGACGTTCGCCTGTTTCTCAATTCTCATCTGCAGTTCAGCTCGCGCGACGAGTACCGCTACCACGAGGCGCTGGTGCACCCGGGTCTGGCCGCCGTGCGGACACCCAGGAACGTGCTGGTGCTGGGCGGAGGCGACGGTCTAGCCGTCCGCGAAATTCTCCGCTACCCGGCGGTGGAGTCAGTCACGCTGGTGGACCTCGATCCTGGGATGACGGATCTATTCACGTCGCACGCCATGCTACGCTCGCTCAACGGCGATGCCTTTCATTCGCACAAAGTGCGGGTGATTAACGCCGACGCCTTTCCGTGGCTCGAAGAGAATCCGGCACAGTTCGATTTCGTCGTCATCGACTTTCCGGACCCAACCAACTTCTCGCTCGGCAAGCTCTACACCACGGCTTTCTACCGGCTGCTGAAGCGGCACTTGAAGCCGGAATCACTGGTGGCCGTCCAAAGCACCTCGCCGCTGTTCGCCCGCCAGAGCTTCTGGTGCATTCACGAAACGATTCGCGCGGCTGGGTTGAACGCCTGGCCCTACCACGTCTACGTTCCGAGCTTCGGCGAATGGGGTTTCATTCTGGCCGGCAGGGGCCAGTACGAACGGCCGAAAATTCCGGACGGCCTGAAGTATCTAACGCAGACGACCCTGGAATCGCTGTTCCATTTTCCCGCCGACATGGCCGCGGTGCCCGCCGAACCCAACCGCCTGAACGATCAGGCGCTGGTGCGCTATTACGACAAGGAGTGGCGTGACTTCTCCCATTAAATTCACGCGGCGGGCCGCTCTTGCAGGCCTGAGCGTGAAGGCGGAGCGGCCCATCGCCGGCGGGTTTGTATTCGAGTCCGAGAACGCTGGCCACGCCATCCGGGACCGCCGGATGCCGCTGCCGGCGGGCCCGCCGCAGAAGAAGCACACAGTCATCGTGGGCGGCGGCATCGGCGGACTCTCCGCGGGCTGGTGGCTTCGCAGGCAGGGCTTCACCGACTTCGTTCTGTTGGAGATGGAGTCGAGCGCCGGAGGCAATTCGCGCTCCGGCGGCAACGATGTGAGCCGCTACCCTTGGGCCGCGCACTATGTGCCGGTACCCAACAAGGAATCGGTGTATGTGCGGG
>VFZP01000516.1 GCA_016871115.1 Acidobacteriota bacterium | reverse complement strand
TCGGCGGTCTTCAGCATGTCCCGCGCTTCGGCGGCGGACATCGCCAGCGGCTTTTCGCAAAGCACATGCTGGCCGGCCTTGGCAAACGCCTTCACCATTTCGCAGTGCTGCGCGTTCGGCGTGAGGATGTGCACGGCGTCGATCTCCTTGTTGCCCACCAGCGACTTCCAGTCGCCTGTCGACATCGGGATGGATTGCGAATCGGCAAACGCCTTCGCCTTCTCCGCGGACGAGCCCGCCGTGGCCACCACCTCCACGTTGCCCAAACGCCGCACCGCCTCGGTGTGGACCTTGCCCATGAAGCCGGTGCCGATCATCGCCGTACGAATCTTCTTGCTCATAGATGCACCTGACAATGTACCACCGTCGTGGGGACGGCGAAAACAGAACAAAATTCGCCATTCGCGTTATACTCAAGGCGGTCGAATAAACGTACGAATCCGCCTTCCCCGGGGCGTGCCGATTGACCACAAAGCGGGCAAGAATCGGCACATGGCGTTGACATGGCGTTGACGTTTGCCACGCTTTGGGTGCCGGGGGCGCTGATGGCCTTGGTGCTGGCCTGCTGGCGCCGGGCTGCTGATCTTTCCTACGCGCAAAAATTCGCGATCGACGAGGGCCCTTTCGCGCACTGGGCGCCATGGGCCGCGCTCGCGTTTGCGTTGGGAATGCTGGCGCAGCGGCTAAACCGGTATGGGCGCAGCGTTCGATTCTAGTAGAATACAGGCCAATGGGCGAGATGATGAATCGGTTGCCTGCGCCAGGGCGCGCGGCACTCTTGGCGGTGGCGGTCAGCGTTGCGCTTCACGCCCAGCCGCGCCAGCAGCAGTTTGTTGATCGCTACTGTGCAGCCTGTCACAACGAACGAGTGAAAAGCGGCGGTCTTAGTCTTGCTCACGCGGACCTGAGCCGTCCCGGCGCGCAACCGAAATTGTGGGAAAAGGTGGCCCGCAAGCTGCGCACCGGCGTGATGCCGCCTCCGCAAGCACCGCAGCCCGCTGAGGCGGATCGGCAGGCCCTGTTGCGGCAGGTGGAAAACACGCTCGATGCGGCGTCGGCCGGCAGGCTCAACCCCGGCCGCACCGAAACGCTCCGGCGCTTGAATCGCACCGAGTACCAGAACGCGATTCGTGACTTGCTCGCGCTCGACATCGACGCGGCTTCGTTGCTGCCGGCGGACGAGAGCGGCCATGGCTATGACAACGTCAACGTGAGCGAACTGTCGCCAACGCTGCTCAATCGCTACATCTCCGCCGCGCAGAAAATCAGCCGTCTCGCCGTGGGCGGCACGCAAACTTCGCTCCAAAGCGACACGATCAGCTTGCCGGCCGATCTCACGCAGGAAGATCATCTGCCGGGAATGCCTCTGGGCACGCGCGGCGGAGTATCCGCGCTGTACACGTTTCCCCAGAACGGCGAGTACGAAATCCAGGTGTCGCTCATGCGCGATTTGGCGGGCGTGGTGAGCGGGTTACGCACGTCGCGGGCGCACGAAATGCTGGTGCTGGTGGACCGCGAACCGGTGCACACCTTCACGGTGTCTCGCGCCACCTTGGGCAATGAGACGCTGAATGAAAAGACGCTCCAAACGCGCATCCGCGTGAAGGCCGGCCCGCACCAACTTGCCGTGACGTTCTTGAGAGAAGGCGCTTCGCTGATCGATACGCCGCGCCAACCCACGGCCTCGCGCTTTAATGATCGCCGGCATCCACGCACGGCGCCAGCGATCGATCGCATCGCGGTAACCGGACCTTACGATGCCACCGGCGTGGGCGAGACTCCCAGCCGCCTCCGTCTGTTTGTCTGCCGTCCCGCCGGGCCGGACCAAGCACGGGAAGAAGAGTGCGCGAGCACGATTCTGTCCGCGCTCATGCGTCGCGCCTATCGCCGCCCTGTGGAGAAGACGGAGGCCGACAAGCCGCTCGCCTACTACCGCCGCGGGCGCGCGAATGGCGATTTCGACGCGGGCATTACGATGGCGGTGACGGCGGTTCTCACGAGTCCGGAATTTCTGTTCCGCGTGGAAAGCGATCCCAAGCACGTGGCGGCGGGCGGCGCCTACCGCGTGAGCGATCTCGATCTTGCATCGCGCCTTTCCTTTTTCCTGTGGAGCAGCATTCCGGACGACGAACTGCTGGACGTAGCCGCGGGCGGCAAGCTGAGCCAGCCAGGCGAGATCGAAAAGCAGGCGCGGCGCATGCTGGTAGACCGCCGGGCTCACAACCTGGCGACGAATTTCGCCGGTCAGTGGCTGCGCCTGCGCAACATAGACGCAATGCAGCCGAGCGGCAATCTGTTTCGCGACTTTGACGCCAACCTGCGGCAAGCGCTGCGGCAGGAGACGGAGTTGTTCTTCGATAGCGTGGTGCGCGAGGACCGCAGCGTGCGCGACTTTATCAAGGCGGACTACACATTCCTCAATGAACGCCTTGCCAGACACTACGGCCTTCCCAATATCTACGGCAGCCGCATGCGCCGTGTGCCGCTCACCCCGGACAGCCGGCGCGGCGGCCTGTTGCGGCATGGCAGTGTGCTGTCGGTCACCTCCTACGCCACGCGCACTTCGCCGGTGCTGCGCGGGCTGCTGGTGTTGCGCAACATCCTGGGCGCGCCGCCGCCTACGCCGCCACCCAACGTTCCGGCTCTCAACGAAAGCACCATGGCCGCCAATCTGCCCATGCGCGAGCGTCTGGCGGCGCATCGCAGCAACCCGGCGTGTGCGAGTTGCCACCGTACCATCGATCCCGTGGGATTTGCACTTGAGAACTTCAACGCTGTAGGACAGTGGCGCGACCTCGAAGTGGAGGATCAGCCCGTCGACTCCTCCGGCGCTTTGCCCGGCGACAAGGAGTTCCGTGGGATTGACGGGCTGGAAGCCGCGCTGCTCCGGCGCCCGGAGTTGTTTGTCGCCGCATTGACCGAGAACCTGCTCACGTTCGCGTTGGGACGCGGCATTGAATACTACGACGCGCCAGCGGTTCGCAATATCGTGGGCGGGGCGGAGAAGGATAACTACCGGTTCTCGTCTCTGATTCTTGGCATCGTGAAGAGTGTTCCGTTTCAAATGCGGCGCACGGAACACCAGTAGAAGGATTAGTCTATGTTTCTTTCCAAGAAAGCGATTCCCCGGCGGGCACTGCTGAGAAGCGCGCAGGCCGCGCTGGCGTTGCCGTTGCTTGACGCCATGATCCCCGCGGCCACGGCATGGCAGAAGACGCCCGCGAAGCCCGTGCGCCGGCTGGGCTACGTCTTTGTGCCGATGGGGTGCGATCACGCGCGTTGGACGCCACCGGGTTCGGGCCGGCTCGGTGAGCTGTCGCCCATCCTCGCCTCGCTCAAGCCCGTGCAAGACCAGCTCACGGTCATCACCAATCTGCGGCTGCAGAATGCGTATCCGGGCACGCACGATACGTCGAACTCGGCCTTCCTCAGTGCGGCGAGTTCCAAGCACACCGAAAGTTCCGATTATTTTCTGGGCATCACGGCAGACCAGATCGCGGCCAAAGAGATGGGCAAAGAAACGCAGTTGCCCTCGTTGCAACTCGCCATGGATCTGAATCTTCTCGCCGGCGTTTGCAACAACGGTTACGCCTGCGTCTACCAGAACTGTCTCTCTTGGTCGTCGCCCACCACGCCGCTTCCGTCCGAGGCCCATCCACGCGTGGTGTTTGAGCGCCTGTTTGGCGAGGGCGGAAATGCCGATGCGCG
>VFZP01000515.1 GCA_016871115.1 Acidobacteriota bacterium | reverse complement strand
AGGAGCCGGTCAAGGACATCTTTGTCTATCCGCTGGTCGGCGACGTTCAGCAGTTGCTACGCCGCTAAACCCGGTAAACAAATACACGCCCAAGCTGCTGACCGGTTGGCGAAGTTTCTCCAGCGCGAGTTTCCGAACGCCGAGCACAAGTTATGCGAAGGCGAACCGGCATCGCGCATTGTCGCGCACGCCAACGCCCATGGCTACGACCTGATCATGATGCCGACGCATGGCCTCGGGCCGTTTCGCCGCTTCCTGATCGGCTCGGTTACGGCCAAGGTACTCCATGACGCGCGCTGTCCCGTATGGACCGGAGTTCACATGGAAGAAACGCCCAGGACTGCGCCGGAAAAGATCAAAGAGATCTTCTGCGCCGTAGACCTGGGGCCGCAATCGGATGCGGCGTTGCGCTGGGCCGCCGCTGTGGCAGGCGCCTTGAAGGCCAAACTCACTCTTTTGCACGCGGTGCCGGGTGTGCAGACGCGGCCCGAGAAATACTTCGATACCGAGTTTCACGCGGCGTTGCGGGAAGAGGCCGCCGCGGAGATCGTCAAGCTGCAGCAACGCGTGCATACCAGCGCCGAAGTCCTTCTCGTGGACGGCGAGCCTGCCACCGCTATCCGCGATGCCGCCCGTGAGCATCACGCCAGTCTCCTCGTGATCGCTCGCGGGTCGGCAGCCGAGGGCTTCGGACGGCTGCGCAAACACGCCTATGACATCATCCGGAATGCGCCTTGTCCCACGGTGAGCGTCTAAGCCAAGTGCCTCCTCCTGATAGACGTGCGGCGGGCGTCGTAAACTGAAGAGAGTCATGAACCAGCTTCGTCCGGGTTTCGCTGCTCTATCGTTTGTGACGTTCGCCGCGACCGTTGCCGCATGGGCGGCTGACGACTGGAGTGCGTTTGCGCCTCCCCACGCGCGCGCGCCATGGGGCCCGGCCGAAGCCGGCAGTTCCATGCCGATCGGTAAACCGGTCACCATCAAGCCGCCGCTGGGGCTGCCGCCCGTCTCCTTCCCGCCCGATAATCCGCCCACGGCCGAGACCATCGCGCTCGGCCGCAAGCTGTTTCGCGAGCCCTTGTTTTCCAAAGACGGCACGGTGTCGTGCTCGTCATGCCATGACGCCAAGTCCGGATACAGCGATGCGCGGCAGTTCTCGCCGGGCGTTGACAGCAAACTCGGCGGGCGTCATTCCATGACGCTGCTCAACTCGGCGTATCATCTAACGCAATTTTGGGACGGCCGCGCACTCTCGCTCGAAGACCAGGCGCAGTTCCCCGTGCGTGATCCGCTGGAGATGGCCCACTCGCTGGTGGGCGTGGAGCGCCGTTTGGCGGCCAAGCCCGAGTATGTGCGTCTTTTCACGCAGGCATTTGGGCCTGGGCCCATTACGTATGAGAAAGTAGCCAAGTGCATTGCCTCTTACGAGCGCACGCTGTTGAGCGGCAACTCGCCGTTTGACCGCTACTACTATGGGGGCGACAAGACTGCGATGTCGGCCTCGGCCATTCGCGGTTTGAAGCTGTTTCAGGATTTCACGCTCGACGGGCCGAACTGCATCTCCTGCCACCGAATCGAAGAGAAGTGGGCCACCTTTACTGAGCCCCGCTTCCACAACACCGGCGTCTCGGTAAACCCGGCCACCAACGAGATGCACGATCTGGGCCGCTTTCACGTCACGCAGGCCAAGCAGGATCAGGGCGGCTTCAAAGTGGTGACGCTGCGCAACGTGGCGATCACCGCGCCGTACATGCACGATGGCTCCATCAAGACACTGGAAGAAGCGGTGGAGTTCTATTTCCAAGGCGGCCGCAAGAATCCGTATCTATCGGGCGTCGTGCCGCACGCGGGTGTGCCGAATATTCCAGCCGCGCAACGCGAGCAGGCCAAGGCTGATCTGGTGGCCTTCATGAAAGCACTGACGGGCACTATGCCCGTGGATAAGTAACAGATGACCTTTCTGTCCAGCCGGCCCTTGCTGCTGGCGCTGATGGCCTCGGGCGCGTTGGCGCAAACCTCCGGGCGTTACCACTACGCGTCGATTGGAGTGCGCACCGGAGTGGAGTTCGCCGTGCAGGTGCATGCTGGCGCTGCCGAGCTCAAGCCGTCGC
This sequence comes from Acidobacteriota bacterium, assembly GCA_016871115.1. Taxonomy (GTDB): domain Bacteria; phylum Acidobacteriota; class Terriglobia; order Bryobacterales; family Bryobacteraceae; genus VFZP01. Next base: position 1,641 of record VFZP01000515.1, on the reverse strand, counting down.
CGGGCGGCGCCGCGTTTGCGTTCAAGCATCCAGCCTTGCCGGAACTGGCGCTCGAAGCCGTGTCGACAGCGGTAAGAGACGTGGTGGCGGCGGTGCCATCGGCGGCGACGGCCTCCCCGGGTTTGCTGGTGGCCGTGCGAGCTCCGGAGCCGGCGGCCACGGTGGCGTTGGCTCCGGGCGAGTGGTCTGCCGCGCTGGTGAATCTGAACAAAGGCAAAGCCGCGGGCCTCATCACTGGATTTGCGGATTTCAAGGTAGGCCCGGATGGCGCGTTGTCTGGCGTAACGCTCGCTTCGCACCAATCGGATTGGGATGACTTGACGCGGCTTGAAAACATCGAACCCGCACCTGTTGCTGCGTGGCGGGCGGGCGGCGAGGGCACGCTGGTGCTCGGCGGCATCACGTGGAAACTGCGCGTGGCCGCGTCGGGCGATGTGCTGGTGGGCACCAGCGAAACGGGGTTGCTGATCGGCTTGCGGCGTGACCGCGATGCCACCACCGGCACTCTGAGCGGGCTCTACCGCGTAGCAGAATTCGGCGCGCGCAACAGCTATGCCTTTGCGCCGGAGCAGGCGCGCTTCTTTGCAGGCCTCGGTGAACTCGATGCTCTGAATGGGCAGGCCCGCGTGACGCAGCGGCTCTTGACCGCGGACCGCACGCTGCTTTTTCAAGGGCAATCGGCGTACGTTCTGACGGGCGGCGCTGGTTCGCTGGCGCCCCGTCTCGAGCAGCGCCGGCGGAACCTGGCGCTGGTGGAATCCGGCCGTCTTTTGATTTCCGCACAGATGAGCGAAGTGGGCGGACTCACCCTGGTCCACGGGCTCGGCGTGGGGCTCCGCGCGCTTGAACCCGCCGTGCCGTCGCTGGCCGCGCGTGGTATGTCGCAGGGCGGAGAACTGGTGCTCTACGGCCGCGGTCTGCTCGCGCAGTCCTTGCAGCTCATAGTCGACGGGCAACCGGCCCCTATCGCGCGTCAAGCGCCGAATCAAGTCAACCTCAAGGTGCAGCCATCCGGCTCCAGCGTGCGTGTGGAATTGGAATGGATGGGCAAGCGCGGCGCACCGGTTACCGTGGCGTTGTCCGGCGCGCCTGACTTTGCTGACGCGCCCGCCGCGCCTGGTTCTGCGGTGGCGATGCCCGCGTCGGCGAATGCGGGGCAGACGATCACGCTGACCGTAGCAGGTCCCGCAGCGCCTGCGGGTTTCGCGGTCCTATTCGACGGCATCGCGGGCGTGTTGCCAAGCGCGACCAAGCCGAGCGCAGCCTGGCCCGGCGCGCTGGATTTGCAGGTGACGGTGCCCACCGCCTTGCGTGCCTCCTCCCACGTCGCCGTTGCGATTGCCGCACCGGGATTCTACACGGACCTGGGAGACATCGCCGTCGCGCGCCCGCGGCCGGCGTCTGCCAATTGAGATGAGCACCGCCGTTGTCGGTTTGCTGCGCGGCGTGAATGTCGGCGGCAAGTAGACGCTCCCGATGGCAACTCTGCGGGTATTTGTTTACCGGGTTGAGCGGCGTAGCAACTGCTGAACGTCGCCGACCAGCGGATAGACAAAGATGTCCTTGACCGGCTCCTTGCGAAGATTGAGACGATCCATGCGGCCTCGCCCGGCAGTCTGGCCGACCCGGATCCAGTTGGCC
>VFZP01000514.1 GCA_016871115.1 Acidobacteriota bacterium | reverse complement strand
CAATCCGGCTGTAGACGGATTGGCGCAGTAAGTCCGCCAGCGGAAGCTGGGTATTCTTGCCGCGCCGTGAGTCGGTCAGGTGTTGGGCCATGAGATCACCGAAGCCCAGCCGTTCATCCAACTCACGCACCAGGATCAGACCGCCATCGGAAGTAACGCGCGGTCCCTGGCAGTCGATCTTGAGAAGGCCGTTGCAAGAAAGCTGAAACGGCTGGTTTTGTTTGTCACCCATTGGGTACTGTCCTCCGCAGGGGTCTTCACTGCCTTCAAACCCTTATGGATATTAATGCGGATGAGCATCCGAGAGACTCGCACGCGCGGCTCAAAACGGAAATGTGGGATAAGCTAGGCTCTTGCGAGAGCGTGTTCCTTAGCACACATGTTCCTGTTCCCGCTCCGCTCGCCGATCTTCCGTGGTCTCATCAGACACTTTATCGTGGCGCGGAGATTTTCCGCGAAGGCCAGCCGGTTGAATCGGTCTATTATCTGGAGTCTGGTCTCGTTAAGCTGAGCCGGAAGTGGGAGGGGTCTCAACGCCCACTCATTGTTCGCCTGGTCCGCCCCGGCGAATTGGTGGGAGACCGTCCGGCGCAGACCCGGCAGGTCCGCAGCCATTCGGCCGAGGCGCTGGCCACCAGCCGCTGCGCCAGTCTGCCGCTCAACGACTTTCAGTCCATTGGCAGTGCCTCGCCGGAAGTACTGTTCTGGATTGCCAGTCAAGTAGAACAACGCTTGGCCGATGCTGAACGCCGGGTGGCGCTGATCGCCTTTGCCCAGGTGGACTTGCGGCTTCTGTCGCTACTGGCCGACATTGCCGGCGTCAGTGGGACGCAGCTTGGCCTGCCGGAACATGTGAACATCCCCATCTCGCAGGCCGACCTTGCGCAGTTGGCGGGCGCCACGCGCGAAACCGCGTCCACGATTCTGAATGCCTTTGAGTGGCGCGGCCTGCTCCGCCTGGGCCGCCGCCAAATTGAAGTGCTTTCCCTTGAAGCGTTGCGTCAGGCGGTACAAGACGAACAGGCCGGTCCGAAGAAGGACCGTGCCAAGGGCGCACACGCGTGAACGCCCGGCGCAGTGCGCCGCCTCCCGCTCCTGCATTTTCAACATTTTGACTCTGGCACGGGGCGTGCTATCGAAAGAGCATGCTCGGCTCTAGCAGCAAAACGAACCGCCAGGCGGCGCTGGCAACCCTCGCGCTGAGCACGCTCCCGCTGCTGGCCAGCCCCGGAATTCCCGGCAACGCAACCTCCGCCGCCAACGTCAACTCCAGGTGCACCGTGGAGAAAGTAAACGTCGCCCCCGTTGGGCTTACCCGCGTCAGCGCACCGTTCCAAGACCGCCTGCGCCAGTTTGTGGGCGCGCGGCTCGATCAGGTCTGGCTGGACGATTTGTCGCAGCGCTTGCGGCGCGAATTTCAGGGCCGACAGATCACTACACAGGTTTCCCGTGGTTCGGCCCCCAATCAGGTAGCCGTGACGTTTCAGATTGAGATGTCGGCGCGAGAGGTGGACGTGGACCTCGCCGAACTGCAATATCGAACCGGCGCGGGGGTCTCGGCGGCGGTGGACGTAAGCTACCGCGCCGGGCGCAATGCCGCCCATGCCGCGCTCGCCACGAACAACGACGATCTGGTGGAACGCTACAATGATGTGCGCGCCGGCTACGAGCGGGCGCTGCCTGGCAGACGTTTTCGATTGGGCCTAGAAACCGCCGCGTGGCATAGCGGATGGAACGTTCGTACGCGTCAGGCAGCCAGGGAAAGCAGCCTCTATGAAACGCGGCTGCAACTGGTACCCTCAGCCACTGTACAGTTCTCACAAGCTCTCACGCTTCAGCTCGGCGTGGGTTTCGAACGGCTGGAGCCAAGCACTCCAGCCGTTCGTACCGAAGTCTCCAGCGCCGTTACTGGTGCTCTGCGCTTCCAGCGGTGCTGCGGACTTTCCGCTGAAACCCGGCAACGAGCAGAGGCAGCTTACGGCCTCCGTTCCGGTCCGCCCAGTCTGTCTGGCGATTTTTCCTTCACCCGTCATCATGCCATGGCCCGCTACGGCGCGCTACGGGGCCGTCATGAATTTCTTGGCGCCATGCAACTCGGACATCTCGATGGACGCGCGCCCTGGTCGGAGCGTTTCACCGGCGGCACCTCGCGAATTCTCCGCGGCGGGAATCGCTTTGCCATCACGCCGGCTGGCGCCGAGCGCCTCGCCCATGTTTCAGCGAACTACCGGTGGCGCAAACTGAGGCTGGCCTACGACGCTGGTTCGGTCTGGCAGCGCGGCGGCGAACCGGTGCTGCGGCAGTCGGTGGGCGTCGGTGTGTCAAGCAACCTTCGGAGCGGCTTCAGCGTGATGGTGGCGTTTCCGCTGCGCGACGGCCGGGTTGAGCCAATGCTCATCGCGGGGATGAACTTCTAGGCCATGCGCGCACTCGTCCCAATCGCCCTATTCGTCGCCGCGGTGCCGGCGGGCCAACTCTCGCTCGATCTGCGGGGCGATGCTCTCTTCGCTTCCTCGCGCCAGCTCAATCTGATCCAGCCGCGCCTGCTGGCGAAACTGAAACAGGGCGCGACGGTGGCCTTCGATTTCCAGCTTTCGCTCTGGGTGGGTTCGTCCACTACCGTGAGCCGCCGGGCGTTGGAGCGCTTTGTGGTCAGCTACGATCTGTGGGAAGAGCGCTTTGCCGTGACCACCCTACGCGGCACGCCAGTGCGAGCCACGGGCCTTGCGGTCGGGAACGTCGCCAACTGGTGCCTCCCGAGCCTGAGCCTGCCGATGCCGAAGCTGCAGACGGCCGATCAGGTGCGCGTCAAGCTGGAGGTGCGCGCAGCGGAGAATCGCCGGGACCTTGAGCTGTCGCCCGAAGAAGGCGTAAGCCTCACGCAGTTGATCGACGTGTTCAGCTAGCGCAGCCGCGGCGGCGAGGCGCGCTGGACCCTGGATTCTACTCCGGTGACGGTGGCGGCGCTCCGGACGCGTGAATCCGCCTTGAAGACCACGCAATGACCCGGCTGCGCAATCGGCTGATCCTGCTGTTCGTGGCAGCCACCATCCTACCGCTCGGCATCTCGTTGTGGCTGGCGCATTCGCTGCTCGAACGCTCGCTGCGCTACTCAGCCACCCTGGAGCTGGAACAAATCTCTCAACGTCTGGAACTCACCGCGCGCCAGTTCTACCAGCGGGAACGGCAAGCCCTCAAGGCCGACTCAGCCGTCATGCAACCGCGGCGTTTCACCGCGTCAGCCCGCTCCGACTGGCCTGAAGCAGTGAGGCAAGTTGCCGAGTCCGGCAAGTAGAGGCGTTTCACACCGACGGACCCAATGGCACCGAGTTGCACTATCTGGCGAGGAGCGGCGACGACGTGCTGCAACACACCCGCAGCCTGGGCGGCATTGAGATGGAGAGCATACGCCGCGAGTATGCGCGCGCAAACGCTGGTGGACGACCTGCGCACGCGCGACCTCCGCCGCGGCTTCTTCTACACCTACGTGCTGCTGGCCATCGTTCCCTGGTTGGCCGTGCTGGACGTTCTGATCTTCGCGGTGTACCGGATGACCAATGTGGCCACGCAAGCTTACAACCGCATGGCTGAAGAATTGCAGCAAAGCCGCGAGCGGCTATTGTTCCTTACGCGCCTTGAAAGCTGGCGATCGCTAGCCTGACTTTCGCAGTTCGGGGGTATTTTCGCCGTCCGAGCAGGAATATTCTGTTTGCTTGCAACGGCGGTGTTCCAAAAACGCGCAGGTGAAGACCTTGCCTCTTTTCTG
>VFZP01000513.1 GCA_016871115.1 Acidobacteriota bacterium | reverse complement strand
GCCCCGCATGTAGGGCGAAGCGAGCGGATCGATCCGTTCCAACTCAGGGAGGATCTCAGGGCTCTGCAAAGCGCGCAACAACACCATCACGTTGTTGTCGGCGGCGGCGGTTTGTTCAATCGACTGCGTAGGCAGCACACGAGTGATTTGCAGGACAGCATCGAAGCCGCGTTCAAGGAAGATGTTTCGCGCAGGGTCGCGTGGCACTGATCGGAGCCCCATCTGCACTCTGTTTAACCAGCTTGGTACGTCCGGCGGGCCCGACGAGGAGGCATCATCTCCCAGTTCGTATTTTTACCTTTTATTTGCCATGGTTGCTATTTTGGACTCTATCGAGATTAGAGATATTAGTCAACCGCTCCGGTTAGATCCGCCCGTCCCACCGTAACCCCGCGCGCCACAGACGCGGAGCGCCCACTAGCGGTGTGGGAGAAAAGCCCACTACAAACTCGCGGTCGAGGAGGTTTTCGAGCACCACCTGTGCCGCCAGCCCGCGCCACAACTGACGCTTGGCCGAAAACTGCGCGACGGCATAGCCGGGCAGCACAAAGCGATTGAGGTCATCCTCAAACTGGGCCGCCGAGGCGCGCACGCCAAACGAAAGCGCCGTAGCGCCGGGTTGCCAGTTGCCTTGCAACGACCCCTGGTGTTTGGGCACCTGGGGCGTCCGCGGGCCGCTTGAAAAACGCGTGTCGACGAACAGATACGACGCCTCGCCGGAAAACTCGCGCCAACGCTGGCGGATTTCGATCTCCGCCCCGCGCGCCAGGGCCTGCGCGGCGTTCCGGCGCTGCCGCATAATCTCGGCGGGCGGCGAAGGCAGCGTGAGGTTGGTGACGATATCGCGCAGGTCGTTGCGGAACGCCGTCATGCCGATGCGTGTCGACTCGCCCGACCAATCCAGCCCCGTCTCCATGCCGAAAATCGACTCGGGTTTCAATTGCGCGTTGGCCTGCGTCACGGCGTTGCCCTGGCGGAAGTCGCGATAAAGCTCGTTCAGCGTCGGCGCGCGCAGGCTGCGGTATGCCGTGAAGCGCCCGCGCCAGGCGCCTTTGCCCGCGGTCACTCCCGCGCTGGGGCTGAAGAACTGGCGTCTGGCGCCAGGTACATGATGCCGCGCGCCGAGGAAAAAACGAACCGGCCCTGCGGTGGCATCGGCTTGGAAGAACCGCCCGTGCTGGAACTGCGTGCCTTCGCCGATACGCGTGATGGTGGGAAACCGGTCAATGCTTTGGCCCGCCACGCGCCACAGGTCGGTGCCTCCCAGCAGGTTCCAGTTCGACGCTGAGTGCCGCCAGTAGCCCGAGCCGCCCCAGGCGTCCGACGGTACGGTTTGCCGCGAGCTCAACGTCTCGCGCACGCGCCCGGCGAGGATGGTTGAAAAGCCGCTGCGAAACTCACCGCGCGAATGGAACGCTACCGCCGAGATCGAGTCGCGCGAGAACTGCCGCGCGTAGTTTACGCCCACGTTGCCGAAGCTGGTGGAGTTGCGCTGAATCGGCGTGCCGTTGCCGCGCTCTTCCACCAGCGTGTCGGCTTTGAAGAAGAAGCGTTGACTCGCACCCAGCAGATCCAGCCGCGCGGCCGAGGCCACAAAGCGCACGTTCGCCTCGCGGTCTACCGCACCCCGCGCGCGTTCGGGAACGAGGAAGTAACCGTTGGTAGTGAAGGCGCGCGTGTGGCCGGACAGCGCCACGCGCTCACGCCACAGATGCGAAGCGCCGCCGCCCAGGACGTTCGTATTGCGGTTGCCGAATTCATAAAACGCCGTTATGCGCCGCGGCTCGGGCTCGCGCGAAAACAGACCGATGGCTCCGCCCATGGCGCGGTCGCCAAACAGGCTCGTCGAGGCGCCGCGCGAAATCTCCACGCGCCCCAACTCTTCCGGTGCCACGCGCGTCCAGTACACCCAGCCGCCGAACGGATCGTTGATGGGCATGCCGTCCCACAGCACAAGCGCGCGGCTGGCGCCGCTGGAGCCGATGCCGCGCAGCGAAATGCCTTGCGTCGTGGGATGCGCCACCAGGCTCGAATTACGGCGGAACAAGCTGAAGCCCGGCACCATGCGCAGGCGGTCATCGAGATTCACCCCGGGGATTCGCGCCAGCTCCAGGCCATCGAGCACGGCGATTGCCGCGGGCGATTCGGCCGTCACCTTACCTGCGACCGTAATAGAGCTAACGACGGGTTCGAGTGGCGCCTCGGCCGCTGCCGGGGGAGGCGCTGGTTGCTGGCTCCAGAGCAGCGGCATCCACCACCAAAGCGCGATGCCAACCCGCTTGCGCCACGCGCTCGGCGGACGGAGTGAGTACCACATGAATATTGTCGGCGCGTGCCGGTGCCGGGAGGTTACGTCCACGGCGAGGCTCCACCAGCGCCAAAAATCTCAGAATAACGTAAACGTCGCCCTCGGCGGGCGACTCAAATTCGAAGGCCTGGGTGCGAAAGTGGAGCCTCGCGCCAGATTGCGCGGCGTGCCAACTCAGATAGGCGGCGCAATCGACGGCGCGTTCAAACCAGGCGCGCAGTTCGAAGCCGGCGTCCAGGTCGAGGAAGATCTCCACGGTCGGGTCCCGGTCGCGCGCAAACTCGCGCACCTGCAACTCGCCGGTGTGCGCCGTGGCCTTCCAGTCGAGATGCCGCGCGCTTTCGCCGGACAGATAAGGACGGATGCGATAGAAGTCATTGCCGCGTCCTCGTACGTGGGCGGAGATATCGCCCTGCAGACGTTCGAGGAGCGGCGCGAAGCCGGGTTGCGGAACGAGGCATGGATAAACGAGCGCCTCGCACCGCAGCGTCACCTGCACGTGGCGTTCGGTGAGGCCGAACGGGAAGACCGAGCGCAGCCGGAAGCTATTCTGCCGGTGCTGGCCGCGGCGTTCGAACTCCACGTCCACAATCTCCTGCACAGCCGCTCCGCCCGGCAATGCCGGGAAGTAGAGGCGTGAGAAGACGACGCTGCCCGGCATGCCTTCCAGGTGGATGGCCATCGATGGCAGCCACGACTTGTCGTTCTTTAGCTTCACCAGCGCCGGCAGTTTGCGCCGCGCCGAGACGTGCTCGGGGAACTGCAAGTCGAGTTCGAGTCCGGCGAGCGAGAGGCGGCTGAGGAAGCCTGACACGAGCAGGGTCGCCAGTAAACACCCTAGAAGCAGGAATAAGACATTGTTGCCCGAAAGAAATGCGAGGGCCCCGACGATGGATACGAGGAGACTGAAACCGACGCCCGCCCGGGTGACGCGTTGGCGCATGCCGCCGGCAATGGTATCTACCAGCCGCCGCCAGAGTTCCCGGGCCATATGCCATTCATGGTCGCACGCAACTATAAACAAGGGAACTGGACGCTGGCCGCCATCCTGGTGCTGGCCGCCGCGCTGGCGCCTTCGGGGTGGCTGGCATGGTCTTGGCGTGGGATGCCGCACACGGGCATCTATCACGACGATGCGATTTATCTGGTGGCCGGCAAGTCGCTGGCCGAGGGGAACGGGTACCGTATTGCGAGTCTTCCGGAGCAACCGTATCAAACCAAGTACCCGCCGCTTTATCCCGCTGTGCTGGCGGCTGTGTGGAAGCTGGCGCCGGAGTTTCCGGGGAATCTGCCGTGGGTGATGCTGGCTACCTGGCTTTCACTGCCGCTGCTGGTATATCTTCCGAACCGGCGCGGGGACGACAGCGCTGGAAGAGTGCGGTGGCGCAGCAACAAGCGGTGTATGCGAACCGGCGGCGAATCCGCGGCGATCATGGCAAGGCGCTCCTGCGCCAACGCGGC
>VFZP01000512.1 GCA_016871115.1 Acidobacteriota bacterium | reverse complement strand
GGCGGCGCGAGCTGGGTGGCCGGGCAAGACATGCTCTACATCAATCACAACGAAATTCCGTGGAGCCTGAAGCTGGTAAAAGGGCCGGAAGGCGCGCCGTATCCGTATAAGCACACCGGCTATCTCTGGCCCGAAAACGAGAACGGCTACCCTACGATTCGTCCACCATGGGGGCGGCTCACCGCGCTCGACCTTCACAACTCGAAGATTCTGTGGCAAGCGCCGCTCGGCGAGTATCCGGAGTTGACGGCCAAGGGCGTGCCGGTGACGGTCACCTGTCTGCGCGGCGGCAACATCGCCACCAAAGGCGGACTCACCTTCACCGGCGCGGCGATGGACAACATGTTCCGCGCCTTCGATCAACGCACGGGCAAAGTGTTGTGGCAGGCGGAACTGGCTGGCGGTGCGTGGGCCACGCCTTGCACCTATGAGGCAAACGGCAAGCAGTACGTCGTCATCGCCACCAGTCCTCGCGAACGTTCGAAAGGAAAGGGCGCGCGCGGCGGCTTCACGGCGTTTGCGCTGCCGGGGTAGGTGCGCGCGTGGTGAACTGGCTGCTCACGCTCACCGTGTTGTTGTTCGCGCAAGTCTCCCGCACACCGCCGAAGGAAGTGCCGTTCGCGCCAGGCGCGCCCATCGCGCAACCCGTGCCGTTTAGCCACAAAACACACGCCGGCGCCGCAAAGCTGAAGTGCCTCGAATGCCACGCCATCGAAGCGCCGGGCGACTATGCGGGCTTCCCCGCGGAGGCAAAATGCATGGCGTGCCACGTGGCGATCAAGGCCGACAGTCCGCATATCAAACTCGTGGCCGCGGCGAAGAAGTCCGGCGAGCCGATCGAATGGAAGCGCGTCTACCGGCTGAAAGAGTTCGTCTACTTCTCTCATGAGATTCACGTGCGCAAAGCGAAGACCGAATGCGGCGTGTGCCATGGCGACGTGGCCGCAAGCGAGGCGCTGCACTAGGAGAAGTCCATCTCCATGTACGCCTGCATGCGCTGCCACGACGAGCGCAAAGCGCCAAACGATTGCGCGCGTTGCCCCGACACCCACTAAACTCTCTAACACTTGGAGTGAAATTTCCGATAGAATGTGCGGGTCGTATAGGCACCATGTGGAATCTGCGAACGCTCATGCTGAAGTGCTTAGCCGGGTGCACTGCTGTCTTCGCGTTTGAACCCTGTCACCTTGAAGCCCGGTTGGAAAAGTCGATCGCCACCGAATCGGCTCGGGCCGGAGACCCGGTGCGCGCGCACGTGTTGGCCGAACCCGTGGACGACGGGTCAGGCTCGTGCGCATTGCCCGCGGACGCAGTGATCACCGGCCGCGTGAAGCGCGTCAGGCGGGTGGGGTTTGGATTTCGCCGCGAACGCGCCTCACTGGAGCTGGAGTTCGACACGCTGGAAACGGATGGCCGCAGCCGGCCGATCGACGCGATTCTGGCTGAAGTGGGCAACTCGCGAGAATCCGTGGACCGGAATGGTGTGTTGCGCGGCGTGCTGGCGGCCGACTCGAACCTGCACATGCAGAACGGCCTCTGGCTCCGTCTGCGCCCCAACGCGACAATGCTGCGGCGCGTAGCGACCGGTCTGACGGGGCTCGCAGGCATCGCCTCTAAAGGCTTCGGCGAACATCCGATGCTGGCAAGCAGCATCATCGTCGCTCGCGTTGCGCTGGTGCGCATGGCGGAACCGGAGATTCGTTTGCCCGCAGGCACGGAACTGGTTCTCCACCTGAAAGAAGCACCGGCTGCGCCCGCCACGCCGCCGGTTTCCGCCGAGGAGCCGTGGGCCAATTGGTTGGCAGCGCAACCCGCCGGCACGCACAAGAAAGCCAACGCGCCCGCCGGCGATCTGATCAATGTGGCGTTGCGTGGCTCGCGCCAAGGCATAGAGGCTTCCTTCGCCGCCGCGGGATGGCTCACCACAGACCCGCTGAACAAGAGGACCGCGATACGCCTGTTCCAGGCTCACTCGCGCAAAGCGCCGTATCCCACCGCGCCCGTCTCGCCGCTCTACTACGAAGGCCGGTTGCCGGATGCGGTGTTCCAGAAATCGTTCAACACGGTAGCCAAGCGCCATCACATCCGGCTGTGGCACTTGCCCAACGGGCCTGATGGTGAACCTGTCTGGCTCGGCGCGGCGACGCACGACATCGGGCTCAAGATTGACCGCAAGACGATCGCGAGCCATCGCATCGACCCGGGGATCGACGGTGAGCGCCGCAAGGTGGTACGCGACCTGGCTCATGCACGCTGCCTCGCCGGCCCGGTGCAACTGGTGGACCGGCCCGGTGTGCGTGGCGGCGTTACCGACGGGCACGAGGTGATCACCGACGGGCGCGTCGCGCTGTTGCGAGTGAACGAGTCTGGCTGCGCACGGCCCGTGGAAAACGGGCGCGCTGGAACCAGTGGATTCCGCCAGCGGTCTGTGTTTTGCCGGCTGGTGCGCCGCGCGATGCTGGAAACGCGCTACTATCTGCTGCGCAGCAACGTCTACTATTTCGGCTACCGAATGGTAAACAAGCTCCGGTCGCCGCGCGCGATCCATCACCTGTAACGGCCGCCCCATAAAGGGAAAAGGGACGCCCGGTGAGAGCGCCCCTTCGCCGTGTCGGTCGTATTTGACCCTGGATTCGGAACTTCCTGGCCCCCTTCTAATCGGGACACTTACTATCGTAGCATTCACGTGGACCTTGTGTATCTGCACGGCATGGCCGGCTGCCATCTGCACCGCCGCGCGGACGGACGCAATGTTTGGCTCACCGCGGGCACCGTATGGCGCGGCTCGCTCGGCGCGGAACTGGCGGGATTGCTGGAACCATCGGGGCATCTGCGGCTGGCGCACAGCGCGGCGGCCGCGTAGTGGCGCTGGCGTGGCGTACGCGTGCACGAGTTCAGCTATGATTGGCGGCAGAGCCTGGACGATTCCGCGGCGGCGCTGGCGCGTTGGATCCAAGCGGAATTGCCCGAGCCGCGGCGCTATCGCATCGCCGCGCATTCAATGGGTGGCTGCGTGGCGATGCGGATGGCTACGTTGTTTCCACGGGTAGCGGAGCGCGCCGGCACCGCATTGCTGTGCGGTGTGCCGTTGCGGGGCACGTTTGCCGCGGTGGACGTGATGCTGGGATCGTTCCTGCTACCGCGATTGGTTGCGGGCGCGTCGTTCGGCCGGCGGCGGCAGACCCTCGATGAACTGTGCGCGGCTTGCGCGGCGATGCCCGGACTCACAGATCTGCTCCCGGACCCGGACTGCCATCCCAGCGCCGCACTGCTCTACAAGACCGAGAACTGGCCCGTGCGATGCCGGCCACCGCAGGCGCAGCTTGACGCATCGCTGCGGATGAAACAGGCATTGCGCACGGCTCCGCCGGGGTGGGCCACTGCGGCTGCGTCGCGAGCGTGGCCCACACCCTGCGAAGTGGCGCTCGATGCTCGCGGCGAAGTCGCGCTCACCAGCCGCCGCGCGCCCGGCGACGTCGTGACGCCGCTCGATTCGGCTACGGCCGGCGCGCAGCTTCCGCTCGCCACGCTCCGGCTGCCGCACGGGTTTCTCTTGTATGAACCGGCGGGCTGGCGTGCAGCTAGCCTGACTTTCGCAGTTGGCGGGGTTGGCAGGAGGTAAGTCATTCAGAATCAGCAGACGGGTCTCAAAGGTCTCCACCACAAAAGCTGGAGCTGGGCGAGGAGATTCAGGCGGCGTGGAGTTTGGCCAGGCGTTCGTAACGAAAGTGATCGCGGATGCGAGAGCGGAAATACCGGCCCTTGGACTCGGCA
>VFZP01000511.1 GCA_016871115.1 Acidobacteriota bacterium | reverse complement strand
AACCGTGACGTCCACCTCGGTACCGAGTGTCTTCTTCAATTGGGGCATGGTCGCGATCTGACTGGGCCGAAGGGTGGTGGCCAGGTCCGCGGCGCGGAAGGATTGGATCCCCGTATTGTTATATGTATCCTTGTAAGTCCACTCTATAGGAAGAAGCATAACACAATCGGACGGGGCTGTTGGTTCGCCGCCTCCCGCCCGACGCGATGTCGATACTGGCCGTGGTCCGCCTTGGGCTCGTGAAAACCGAGGCTCACGCCCCGCAGTCCGCTGCCAGAGCTACGTCCTACTCTGTTGTTCTATTTCTTGCCAGCCCCTAAGGCGAGGCAACGATCCAGGCCGGCGAGAACCACATTCCCGGGTCTGACGGCAATGCTCCGTCGCAAGCCGGATCACATCGACCACTGGTGCCGAACGAGCCGTACCCGGAACGGCGGTGACCATGCAGGATCAAGCGGCGGCGGCTGCCTTCTCAAACGAAGGCAACTGCTGGATCGCTGTCTCCTTAAGGGATATGCGCAGATCTCGTATCATCCCGGACGTCTCAAAGACCCGTCGATAAGGCTCGAAGGCTCTGGCCGCATCGGTGTCCCCAACGCGGCCGGACCCGCCGACGTAAGGGTGAAGGAGTGATTCCACGCCCTTCAACCGGAGGCCGTAGCGTAGGTATCGAACTTTCCCCTCGCTTTGCGTGTCATACGCCCGGAGACCTTGCTCGCGCCGTTGATAACTGGCGTTGTGGGTGGGTTACTTGGCGCGGCCGACGGTGCGCCGAGTCCGTGGTGGCCACGAACTTACGCTTGATCAAGCACTGCAGTTATCTTCCCGCATGATTCGTTGGACCCGCCCGCGGTTGACCTTCCGGCCCTGAGAGCCCGGCGGATTCATTGTGACGGCAGCCCGCCCAGGTCGCAACATGGGATTGCCAGCCTGTAGCTTTTTCGCATGCTGCAAGAACCCGATCACGCGCCCCTCTGGTGGCATGGCGGCGTTGAACTTCGAACAACACACACCCATGCCGTGGCCATGCGCCACGCGCGCGCGCAGCACGCTGCCCAGCGCCGCCGAGTCAAGAAACTTGTCAAGCTCCGTCACCGATTCTTCCGCCCGCCGGCCAATCAGATTCAACTCGGCAAACGACGAGAGCGGCGCAGCCTCTCGCGGCGCGGTGTTCACCGTCACGCCCTTCGGCAGTTGCCCGTATGATTTCCCGCGGCCGCCACCCGCCACCGGCGCATCGGGCAGCACTTCCAGCACATCTTCGCGCGACACCGTGTGCAAGCCAGAGGCTGGAGCAAGCAACTGACTAACGCCGCTCAGGCCGGGCCCGCGCCCGCAGCCGCCATTTTCAAAGCCCTGGAACTGCTGTTTGAGTCGGGCCGGGGCGCCGAAGCGGCGGACTACGGCCGTCTGATCGAGTTGGCGTTCGAACTCGCGCACCAGACCGGCCAGCGCCTCTCGCGCCCCGGCGCGATGGCGGCGCTCACGCGAATCGAAACCGGCGGAAAAGCCACGAAGGCGCTCGCGGGGTTGCTGACGGAGAAGGACGGGGCAACGGCAAAGCGATAGTCCTTCCGCAGGCTGACACACTACGGCTTGCCGTACCAGCCGCGGTCCCACGGGAACGCAAAACTGGGTGGCGTTGCGTAGCGCGACATCTTGAACTCCAGTCGCCTGCCGGCGCCGGGTTCGAGGCGCACGTTGAGCACGGGGCCACCGACTGCGGTGGTTGTGCCGCCCACGGTGACCGAGTCGAAGCGGTGTTCGCCGTAGCCGCCGGCCTGCACTGCGACTTCGCGCGGTTCGGTTTGGTGCATGTTCACCAGCGTGAGCGTGGCTGAGTCCGCGCCGAGTTTTTCCACCAGCGCGCCGACATCCTCCGGCAACCCCGCGCGGCGGCGAACCGGATCGAAGTAGCGGAAGCGCGAGTGCAACACCCAGATACGGCCGCGCGAGAAGTAGCCGCCGAGAGTGAGGTTCGTCAGTCCGTTGGTGGTGGCGGGGTTGAGGTCGAGCAGGTAGTCCGCGAGGCGCGAGTCGGCCGTCGTGTTGTCGGTGCGGATCATTTCCACGCGGTGCCGGATACGGGCGAGATCGTCGCGCAGCACGAGTTCCGGGTAATTGGGCAGCTTGCCGTCGAGGTAGCCGAGGAACGTGTTGCCGCGATCCGGTTCGCCGTAGCCGCCGCGGCCGCCGCTGGGCGTGTAGGCGTCGGCGATGGGCACGCTCGCGAGATCCTTGCGGTCCATGGACCAGAAGTAGATCTCCGTGAGCCGGTCTGTGTGAAGCTGCGGCGACCATTGATACCAGCTCGGCGGGCCGTTGTACTTGTAGCCCTTGGGGTCGCCGTACATGGTGGGCAGCATGGTCTGGCCGTTCAACACCTTCTTCTGCGCGTAGACAAGTTCCATCTGCTTGCGGAGCGTCGCGACGTAGGACTGGTCGCCTGACAGCAGCAGCGCGACGGAGAAGCCGGGGAACGTGCCATCGGTGTAGTAGTTGCGGTGGGCGATCTGTTCGAGTTCGCCGTCAAAGATGGTGAAGTTCCAACCGTAGGTTCCCTTCCACCACTGGCCGTTGTGTTCGCCGCCCAGCTTGCCGTTGAGGCCGATGGTGCTGGGGATCATGCCGCCGTTCGACGCCGCACGGTCACGCCACGCACCCGCGTACTCGAGCACCCACTGGCTGTACTTGCCGTTGCCGGTGAGGGCGAAGGCGTTGAGCCCGAGGATGGTGGATGCGAGGTTGAGCCAGTTATCGCCGGCGCTGTCGAGGTACTCATCGCAGTGGGCGAGCATCTTTTTATAGTTGGCTTCGAAGTCCAGCATCTTGCCGCGGCCGGCGGGGTTGTGCAGCAGGTGGAAGGTGCCGGGGACGGGGTCGCCCACCCAGTCATAGGTAGTGGCTTTGCGGAGCATGGGGCCGAGGCTGCCGGTCCACATGCTGCGCAGGATTTTGTGCTGCTTGTCGTAGTTGGGCGCCTCGGGGTCGTCGCCCGTGTACATGGCGGCGAAGCGCTCCATACGCGCGCGGTAGACGGGGTCGTTCGGATCAGAGAGGCCGGCCAGGAGGAAGGCGCGCATCCCTTCGCCGGTGTGAAACCAGTCTGACTGGGTGATGAATTCTTTCCGAAAAGCGCCGTTCGAGGCGAGTTTGGTGAGCGTGGTGCGGAGTTCACCGTATTGCTTGAGATGGCCTTCGTAGGCGAGCTTGTAGAGCTCCAGCACGCGGTCCGATCCGCCGAGGGCGTGGAGCAGCGTCCAGTTCCAATAGGTTTCGAGCGCGTCGTCCGGACCGTCGAGCGTGCCCCAGCGGGGGGTGTGCGCGAGGTAGCCGCGATGGTCGACGAACTTCCTGGCGAACTCCTCGACGGCGAGCGAGTTGTAGCGCAGTATCTCGCGCTCAAGTAGCGCCCAAGTGGGAGGCGCCATCGGGGCTTTGATGTGGACGGTGACCTCGGTGCGTGCGGTGGTGGCGGTGTTCTGAGCCAGGCCCAGAAGCGGCACAAAGAGAAGCGATAGTACGAAGCGGTGCATCATTACCCGACACGATATCACTTGCCGAGGCGGCGGCGGCGGATCCGGACAAGTTGTCCGATAGGTTGCTTAACTCGCCTGCCCGTGCCCCGCAACTCATTGCAAGTATTGGCGGCCGCGTTGGAGGCTGCGTTGCGTGAAAGAAGGGCATTAACGCAAAGTTGTTCGTCGCCCTGCTACTCACCTCGGGCTTGGTCATGCCAAGAATTCCAGCGGTGATGTAAGGCCACATTTCCGTT
>VFZP01000510.1 GCA_016871115.1 Acidobacteriota bacterium | reverse complement strand
ACTTCCCGCCTTCCGCGTCACGATATCTCGATCTGCCTGGATGATGATGAGCGCGCCTTCGGCGCCGATGATGTTGCCGCCTCCGGCATGATGTTCAGAAAACTACCTTTTCAGATGATCGCCGACAATAGTCCGCCATGTGGACCACGCTCGCCTACACGCACGCCGTTGCGCCCCACCGCTTTTTGCAGGTGGTGGACGGCACGTACACGCTCGCCGGATTCCTGCCCGTGGGCGCGAATCGCGTCAGCCTTTTCTCGGGACTCCGCCCCGGCGAGCGCCGCGAGAGCCTGCGCATGGAGCCGTGGAAAGCTCGTGTGCGCGAGGTGTGCGCCGCCGCGCCGGGCGCCGCGCCGCTCCTCGATCAAGTCCGCGACTTTGAACAATCCCGCTTTGCCGGCTACCGCGCGGTGCACCTGCGCCGCTTGCGCCACGGCCCCGTTGTGTTCCTCGGTGACGCGGCGCACTCCATGACGCCGCACCTCGGGCAAGGCGCTAATCTCGCGCTGCTCGACGCCTACATCCTGTCGCGCGAACTGCTCCACCAACCCGCCGGCGTCCCGCTCACTGAGGCCGCGGACCGCTACGCCGCGCTCCGTCGGAGCCGGCAGCAGTTCTACTTCCTCATCACCACCGCGCTCAGCCCGCTCTTCCAGTCCGGCGTCCCCAGCCTCACCACGCTCCGCAACCTCACGCTGCCGTGGCTGCCGCGCGTACCCTGGATCGGTGCGGAGATGGCCCACACCGTCACGGGCTTCAAGAGCGGGTTTTTCGGTAGATCGATCGCAATCCTTGCGATATAGCTATTCCGCCAGCTTCAAGCGCCCGAACGCCGACGGCGTATGGAAACTCGGCGAATGCACCGGCCGCCACGTAATATACCGGCGATCCGGCTCGGCGCCCTCAATGCGGTACAGATTCAACCAGAACTCGTCCCCCGCCTTCACCGCCCTGCCCGGCCTGGCGATCGACTTCCAGGGAATCCGCACCTCGCAATACCAGAGCCTGGCGCTTTCATCGATCCGCGCGTGCCATTCCATCCCGCTGTCCCAGCGCCAGTCTACCTCCAGGCCCTGGCGGTCCAGGTCCACATCGAGGTCCACCCATTCGCCCAGCGGAGAAATGTCAAATTCCTTGTGTCGCTTGATGTTCGCCAGGTCGCAGCCGATAAAGACCTCCACCACGTCGAACTCCCACAAACCCCACGTCTCTTTCGTCTTTGACGGGCCGGGCTTGAGCTTCATCTTTTCAAACTGGCTGGTGAAGAGAAAGTGAAGACGCGAAGCCGTCCAGCGCCCTCGGATCTCGGTGCGTGCGTCCGGCACCGGCTTACCATAGCGGTCATGCGAGGTCGCCACGGAAGGTGCGTCCTTCCAGAACGCAGCGGACGGATCGGCGGTGATCGCCTTGGGAGCGCGCGCGGCGCGGGTGATGGTGATGGTGAACGTGTCCGCCTGCGGCAGTGGCTGGGCCGCGGCGGGCGAGGATGAGGCTGCCACCAGGCCCAACAAAGCGGCGCTGGTGGGTACGCGACGCTTCGGTACGATCTATTCTTGCAGAATTTTGAAATGTCCTGACGCTGCCGGGCAACGCGCATCTGATGGCCCTGCCCGCCACGTACAGTCTCTCCAGAAACCCGTTGGGCGAGTCCCGCCTTTTCAGCATTCGTGCACTGGCGGGAGGGGCGGAATCAAGTCCGCCACGAGCTAACGCCTACTTCAGCCGCTCCGCCGCCCGCTTCTGTTTGCTCGACTTCAGCCGGTAGCTCTCACCGTTCATCTCCAGGATGCGCGCGTGGTGCGTCAGCCGGTCCAGCAGTGCCCCGGTCAGCCGTTCCGAGCCCAGCACCTCAGTCCACTCGGCGAATGGCAGATTGCTCGTCACCAGCGTCGAACCGCGCTCGCAGCGCTGGCTGAAGACTTCAAACAGCATCTCGGCTCCGGTCTTCGACAGCGGCACGAAACCCAGTTCATCAACAATCAGCAGTTCCTGCCGCAGCAGGTGCTTCTGGAATCGCAGCAGCCGCTTCTCATCCGTCGCCTCCAGCAGTTCATGCACCAGCGCCGCTGCCGTGGTGAACCGCACGCGCAGCCCCCGCTGACAGGCGGCCAGCCCCAGAGCTAGCCCGATGTGGGTCTTCCCCGTTCCGGAATTACCCAGGCACAGCGCGTTCTCCCGCCTTCCGATCCACTCGCACCGCGCCAGCTCCAGCACCAGTTTCTTGTTCAGCGATGGGATCGCCAGATAGTCAAACGTCTCCAGGCTCTTCACCACCGGAAACTTCCCCCCCCTTGATCCGCCGCTCAGTCGCCTTGCGGTCCCGCTCCAACATCTCGGCTGCTACCAACCGCAGCAGGAACCGCTGAAAGTCGACTCCCTCCTTGGCGCACTGCTCGGCCAGTTTGGTGTACTCCCGCAGAATCGTCGGCAGCTTCAATCGTTTCAGGTAGTGCTCCAACAGCACCTGCGGTGTCTCCATCACAGCCCTCCTGCCGGCATCAGCGCCTGATAGTCAGCAGCCCGCGTCAGCGCCACCTGCGCCGCCGGCAGGTGCGGGTAGTTCTCCAGATCCAGCTTCGGCGGCCGTTGCTCGATGGCGCACAGCACAAGGTGCTTCACCGCATCGAAGCTGATCGCCTGCAGCAACTGTGCTTGCCGGATGGCCGCACTCACTTCCTCTATCGAAAACGTCTCCAGCAGCCGCAGCACCTGCACGTACTCGCGCCGCCCGCGCTTGCCCAGTCGCGCCTCCATCTGCCGGCGCAATTCAGCAAACTCGGCTGGCAGCGCCCAGCCTTCGAGCGGCGCGGCCTGGTCCAGCGCCCGCGTCTTCTGCTCCAGCAGTGCCAGATAGTGCAGCGGATCGAAGATCATCTCTTCGCGCCCGTAGCTGCGTCGGTGCCGCGCAACCACTTCGCTGCCACAGTTGATGACCACCTCCCAGACGAACACTTTCAGCAGCACCCGCTGATGCCCATACTCCACCGGCACCGAGTAGTCATTGTTCTCAAACCGCACCAGCGCCTGCGAACTCACTCGCGTGGCCCGCTTCTCGCAGGCCTCATAGAACACCGCCGGCAGAGCCAGCAATCGCTCCCGGTCCCGTTCGAACCGCTCCGCGATCGTCTCTGTGTGCCCCCAGAGCTTGCGCTCCTGCCTCTTTCTGCACCGCTCCAACAGCTCCGCGTTCAACTCCTCCCAACTCGCGGCACGTGGCACCGGCACCATGAAGTTGCGCCGAGCATAACCCACCAGCCCTTCCACGTTTCCTTTGTCGTTACCCTTGCCCGGCCGCCCGAATTTGACGTCGAACAAGTAGTGCGACTTCAGCCGGCGGAGCTCCTCGGTCGGCTTCCGCTCCCCGTCCCCGGTGATCTCCGCCACCACGATGCTGGTGTTGTCGTACAGCATCGTCCGCGGCACGCCGCCCAGGTAGGCAAACGCCTGATTGCGCCCCTCGCAGAATGACTCCGTGTTCTCAGCCGGAAAGATCACCACGAAGCAATCATCGGAATGTGGCAGGTCCACGCACAGGAAGTGCCCCTTCTGCTCCACTCCGGCGACCACCACCAGCGCCTCGCCGAAGTCGGCCTGCGCATCTCCGGGCGGATGCGACAGCGGCACGAACACCTCCTTGTGCCGGAGCCGCGCCCCCCGCGCCTAGCAGCCCGTGGCGAATGTCAGTTTGTAGCTTGAGGGCGTGTGCGAGGCAGGCACACGCGGACATGATGTAGGGGCTTACAGGACCTGCCCGGGGTTACCTCACGAGGCGCACTTACTCGGTGCATCTGCATCAT
>VFZP01000509.1 GCA_016871115.1 Acidobacteriota bacterium | reverse complement strand
CACCCACCGGGCGGGCGTATCGCTTCCAGCGCTTCTCGAACTCCGGCATGTAATGCTGCACCCAGCGCAGAATCGTCGTGTGCGCAAGGTTGATGCCACGTTCGCTCATCATGCTGACCAAATCCCGTAACTCAACTTGAAGCTCAGGTACCACCGCACGCACAACACCACAATCTCCGCGTCAAAATGGCGGCCAGCAAACAGCTCTTCAACCGGAACGAAGGAGGGCATTGCGTCATTCTTTCTCATCTCGGCAGGTTTGCACCAGAGCCCGCAAAGTTAGGCCGTGGGACACCATTTCTGTAGTCCGGTGGTACCCTGGAGATTGGAGTCGAAAGTTGCGCTGCGGCCGCGGTTGGCCGCCGTTAGTTATCTGAACACCGCACCGCTGGTTTGGGGCATGAAAAACGGTCCGCAACAGGTGCAGGCTGAGCTGGAGTTCTTCGTGCCGTCGGAGTGCGCGCGGAGAGTGTCCGCCGGGCAGGCAGACTTGGGCATCGTCCCGGTAGCCGAAATGGCGCGGCTCGGCTGGGAACCGGTGCCGGGTACCGGCATCGCATGTCTGGGCCCAGTTCGCAGCATTCTGCTGATTTCGCGCGTGGAACCGCGGCTCATCCGTACGCTCGCAGCCGACTCCGGATCTCGCACCTCGGTGCGTCTGGCGCGCATCATTCTCGCCGAACGCTACGGCGCAACACCCGCTACCTTTGAGCAGGATCCGGGGCTGGGCACCATGCTGGCGGAGGCCGACGCAGCGCTGCTCATTGGGGACGCGGCCTTGGCCATAGAACCTTCGGCGCTTCCGTACTACTGCCTGGACCTCGGCACCGAGTGGATGGCGCTGTCCGGCAAGCCCATGGTGTTCGCCTTGTGGGCCGGTCCGGCCGCTACGCTCGACCGGTATGGCCGGCCGGAATTGGCCTCCGTCTTTGCCGGCTCGCTCGATTTCGGCCTGGAGCGGATGGAGGAGATCGTGCGGCAGGAAGCGGCGGCGCGAGCGATGGATCCGGCGCTCGTGCATCGTTATCTCACCCACTACATCCGTTACCGCGTCGGCCGCGAGGAACTCGATGGCCTTGCAGCCTACCTGAAGCTGTCGGCGATGTTACCATCGGAGAAAGCCGCGCCGGCATCCACCCTGTAGCCACCATATGATGACCCGTGAACAAGCCCTGGACATGTTTCAAAGCGACGATCTGGTGGGCATTGGCGTGGAGGCCGATGCGCTGCGCCGCCGGCTGCACCCGGGAGGCGTGGTGTCCTACATCATCGATCGCAACATCAACTACACGAACTTCTGCACGGAGTACTGCAGCTTCTGCGCCTTCTACCGGCCCATGGGTCACAAGGAAGGCTATGTGCAGTCGCACGAGTCGATTTTCGCCAAGATCCAGGAGACGATCGACCTGGGCGGCACGGGCATTCTGATGCAGGGCGGCCTTCATCCTGACTTGAAGATTGAGTGGTACGAAGATCTGTTCCGCGCGATTAAGCAGCGATTCAAGATCCACCTGCATTGTCTGTCCGCACCCGAAGTGACCAACATCACCGAGGTGAGCGGCATCGGCTTACGCGACACCATCGCGCGCCTGCGCGACTCCGGTCTCGACTCGATTCCGGGCGGCGGCGCCGAAATTCTCGACGACGCCGTGCGTCACCGCATCAGCCGATTGAAGTGCTCATCGCAGGAATGGGTTGACGTACACCGCACAGCACACGCGCTGGGGATGCGCACAACGGCCACCATGATGTTTGGATGCGGTGAAACGCACGAGCAGCGGCTGAATCACCTGGAGATTGTCCGGCAGATCCAGGAAGACACCGGCGGGTTCACGGCCTTCATTCCCTGGAGCTTTCAGCGTGAAAATACGTCGCTTGGGCGGTTTGTGAAGCAAGAAGCGACGGCGGTGGAATATTTGCGCACGCTGGCCATCGCGCGGCTATTTCTTAGCAACATTGTCAATGTGCAATCGTCCTGGGTGACGCAGGGATTGAAGACCTGCCAGGTGGGGCTGCGCTTTGGCGGTAACGACGTCGGCAGCATCATGATCGAAGAGAACGTGGTGTCGGCAGCGGGCGCGCGCAATCACGCCACCGAGGAAGATCTGCGGCGGCTGATTCGCGACGCGGGCTTCGTTCCGAAGCAGCGCGATACCCTGTATCGCACCTATTTTCTGAACTAGGATTTGACGCCGCGAAGGCGCCGATAGGCGTCCAGGCACTTCTGTGCCGATTCGAGCGAGGAGAACCGGCTGCCTTCCTGCTCAATCAGGTGATATTCGGCGCCGCCTTTGGATTCCGCCGCCGCCAGTACCTTCTTCCACGGCACATCGCCTTCGCCAAAGAGCACGCGGAAACCGCGCTCAGCGCCGGAATTCGCGCCCCAATCCTTTAGATGAGTGGACCGGATCCGCCCGGGGTGCGCTTCGATCCAAGCCACCGGATCCTGGCCAGCTTCGAGGCGGGTGCCGACGTCAAACTGCAGCGTCACGTCTTTGGGGGTGCCGCCGGCGAGCACATCCATCGGGCGCTGGCCGTCGATCGCAACGAACTCGATTTTGTGATTGTGGAAACCCGCGCGCATACCGGCGGACTTGAGTTGCCCGGAGGCTTGGGTAAGCCGATCGGCCACTGTTTTCCACCCATCGATGCCGCTCACCCGTCCGGCGCTGGCCATGACCAGCGTTTTTGAGCCGATAATCTGGTTGAGCTCCATCGCCTTGGGCAGCGCTTCGGGCGTAAAGACAGCAGCGCTATTGTGCGTGGAAAGACACCGAACTCCGGCATCATCCAAAGTTTTACGAACCTGACGCGAATAGTCAGCCGTCCACTGATAATATGGCGAGTAGAACTCTACAACTTCGTAGCCCATTTTGGCAACTGCACGCACGGTACCCATCAAATCTTTACTGAGCTCGTCACGAACTGCGTAGAGTTCAATCCCCACCGGCAATAGCGGTTTGCGGGCAGCGGTAAGGGCCGTGGCGGCCGCAACGCCCAGGAAAGAGCGGCGAGGGAGCATCATGACAGGAAGGCGATCGTGAGCCAAAACAATATTCCTGCCGGCCGTGGACCGGTAGGAATATTGTAGTCGAACGACTGAGCCCTGGGGAATGAAGAAACTAAGAGACAGCCTAAGCGGCAGCGAAGGAAACCAAGTCCAAACGCTGACGAAGACGCGAAAGCGCATCGACGGCCGGCGAGGCGGACACCACCGCGGGAGTCCAACCGTACTCGAACAGCAACACGGCAAAGTTAGCCTTCCATAGCGTTCGCTGGAAAGTAACGTTCAGCGCCATAAGGTCACCGGAAACGTCTTGCGGCCCCTGCCCACTGGCGGCAATGACTCGTGCAGCCGCTATCACCAGCGAAAAATCGTGCCGCATGGAACGGCAGTAGGCGCGAAAGACCCGAGCCCGCTCACGCCGGAACCGGCGTTCGGCTTCCCGGCCAAAACCAGGCTGCGACCGCAGGAACTCAACATCTTCCTGCGAGAGCAACCGCCCCATGGGCGCGTACTTGGACTCGGGAGCTTCGCGCGACGAGTTGAAATCAGGCAATTCCGGGCAGGCCCACAGACGCCGCAGGACAGCGGCAGAAGCCACCGCCAAAAACAAAGCCTCGTCGGAGGAATTTGTGGGTAGTTGGGCTAACCCGAACTACTGAGGAAACGACGCAGCTTAGGGCACGTCGCATCGAAAGATCGTTGTTCTTGTTCGTCAACTCCGCCACGCAGGAGCGGCCCGCCTTCGTCGTCGTCGATGGCTTGCTGGAGCACTTGACGGACCGGTCGCTTGCGAAGCT
>VFZP01000508.1 GCA_016871115.1 Acidobacteriota bacterium | reverse complement strand
CAGTTGGGTGCGAGTATGCCCCGCTTGCTGGATTACGCCATCGGCGGTTGAGACTTGAGCGGCGTCATGACGTGGCGCTCGGGCTTCTTCATTCGCTTTGGCGGCCTGGCGGTGAACGGCGACCCCATCGTCGAAAACCCCACGCCGGGGCGCTGGTTCAATACGCAAGCCTTCTCGCGCCTGCCGAACTTCACGCCTCGCAGCAATCCCTGGCAGTATGAGGGGTTGACGAACCCGGGCCTATTCAACCTGGACATGTCCATCGTCAAGCGCGTGCCGGTCACGGAGAAGTACCGTATGGAAATGCGCATGGACGTTTTCAATGCTGCGAACAACATGACGTGGGCGAACCCCAACACCAACGTCAACAGCAGCCTGTTCGGCGTCACCAACAACACGCTCGGTTCCAGCTTCGGCCGCCGTGCCCAGCTCGGTTTGCGGGTTGAATTCTAGGGCGCACTGCCTGCTGGTCTGGATGACCGGAGCGGCTCTTGCACAGACCGCTCCGGACCTTCGGGAAGCGGCCCGGCTTGACCAGGCCGGGCGCTGTAAAGAATCGGAAGTGATCTATCAACGGGCTCTGGCGCAAGCGGCGCCGGGGCCCGCTTTGTTGAATAACACCGGCAATCACTATCTTATTTGCGGACAGCCGGAGAAGGCGCGTGTGTCCTTCGAGCGTCTTCTGCAAGTTGTCCCGGGCCATGCGAACGCGAGCCTGCAACTGGCGCGGATGGAACTTGCCGCGGGAGCTTTTGTCCGGGCCGAAGCGCTGCTTGCGCCTTTGGCGGAAGCGCATCCAAAGGACTTCGACGTCCTGCTGCTGTTGGGCCGTGCCGCGGCGCGTGCAGGCCACATGCCCCAGGCGCGTCAGGCTCTGGAGGCAGCGTTGCGTCTACGGCCGGATGACGCGGCGGTGCTGACGGAAGCGGGTCTGGCGAGCGCGGCGGCGGGAGATTCCTCGCGCGCCGTGTTCCTGCTGGCACGCGCGCGGGCGAGTAGTCCCAGGCATCCGGGCATCGCGCTGGCGCTGGCGCGAGCCGCCGAAGACGCCGGGTTTTTGGGCGATGCCGTGCTTGCCTATGAGGCGTACCTGCAACTGGCGCCGCAGGATGCCGCCGCTCGCCGGGATCGGGCGCGGGCGCGCGGATTGACGAACACCGGCCGCGAACAAGGGGCTCGGGAGCTGCAGGCTTATCTGAAGCAGTTCCCGAACGATGCTCTGGGCCACTTTGCACTCGCGCAGGTGCAGTGGAGGGAAGAGCCGGAGGCATCGCTGCGCCACCTGGCGGAGGCGGTGCGTATTGACGCAGCGCTCACGCCGGCCCTGGTCGCGCAAGGCTGGCTGCTGCATCGCGTCGGGCGGACCGAAGAGGCGCTGGCCCCCTTGCAGACCGCGCTGCGGCTCGATCCCGGCAACGTGCGAGCGCTCGACCAATTGGGTGTGACGCTGCTGGCGCTGGAGCGGGCGAAGGAGGCCGAAGCGCCGCTGCGGGTAGCCGCGGCGCGGGCTCCGGATGATCCCGGCATCGCGCTGCACCTGGGCCGCGCGCTCATGGAGCAGGGGAAGGAAACGGAAGGCCAGCGGTATCTGGATGCCTACGAGAAACTGCGGCCCGCGCGGCAGCGCGATGCGCGCAGGGAAGCCGGCATGATTGAACTGGCGACACTCGACCCCGCCGCCCGGCGCGCCCGTGAGATCGAGCGATTCACGGCCATGTCCAAGGCCCGGCCCGATGATCCTGTACTGCAATTGCACTTGGCACGGCTGCTGCTCGCCGATGGGCAATCCGCTCCGGCACGGGCTCTGCTGCAAGCATTGACCGGCTCCCACGATGCCGGCATCGCGGCCCAGGCCCGCGACGAGCTGCAGCGCGGCGATGCTCCGGCACGGGTAAAATAGGGCCCAATGCTGTGGCCCTTTCTGTTTGGGGCGCTGGCCGCGCCGCCGCCGCAATTTTCCGATGTCGCGCCGAAGAGCCGCATTCCCTACGTCACCAACAACGGCTTCGATGGCAAGCGCAAATATTTCCCGCAACCGCTTGCGGGCGGCGTGGCGGTGCTGGACTACGACAATGACGGGCTCCTGGATCTGTTCTTCACCAACGGTGCGAAGTTTCCCGGGTTGCAAAAGACCAGTGCGGCGTTCCACAATGCGCTGCTGCGCAACAAGGGCGGCGGGGAGTTCGAAGACGTCACCGCGAAGGCCAGGCTTGCCGGCGAGAATTTAGGCTACAGCCTGGGTGTGGCGGCGGCGGACTTCGATAATGACGGCCTCACCGATCTGTTCGTCGCCAACGCCGGGCCCAATGCGCTCTATCGCAACAAGGGCGATGGCACCTTCGAGGATCGGAGCGCCGCGGCTGGGCTGGCGAAGCCCGGCGGCACACTCAGCGTGCAGGGTGCGTGGATCGACTATGACAACGATGGCCTGTTGGACCTGGTCGTTTCGAACTACACGCTCTGGACCGTGGCTGGTGACCGGCGCTGCGTCCGGGAGGATGGCGTCGACTTCTACTGCCATCCGAAGACGTACCCCGCGGTGCCGCACCAGCTCTATCGCAACCTTGGCGGCGGGCGATTCGCCGATGTGACGGAGGCTTCCGGCTTCGCGAAGGCGAAGGGCAAAGGGATGGGCATTGCGATCGCCGACGTGAATGCCGATGGGCGCCCTGACATCTTCATCGCCAACGACACCGAGCCCAACTTTCTCTATGTGAATCGCGGCGACGGCACCTTTGCCGAGCGTGGACTGGCGATGGGCGTGGCCTATGACGATGCGGGCGCCACCGTGTCGGCCATGGGCGCCGATGCGCGGGACTATGATAATGACGGCCAGCCCGATGTTTTTTATAACAACCTCATGACACAGGTATGGGGGCTATTTCGCAACCTCGGCCGCACATTTCGCTACACGGCATTAACCTCGGGACTCGCCGTAATCAGCACGCCGTACTCCGGCTGGAGCGCGGGGTTCCTCGACTACAACAACGATGGCTGGCGCGATCTGTATTCGGCCAATGGCGATGTCGATAACCTGCGTCCAAACGCCGAGCAGCATGACACGCTGTTCGAGAATCAGGGAGGCAAACGCTTCACCGATGTTTCGTCGATCGCCGGCGAGCACTTTACTAAAAAGGGATTCCAGCGCGGGGCCGCCTTCGGCGATCTGAACAACGATGGGTTCGTCGATATCGTGGTCACGAGCCTGCAGCGGCGGCCGTCGATTCTCCTAAACTCCGGTGTGCCGGGAGCCCATTGGATCGCGCTGCGGCTCACCGGCACGCGGTCGAATCGCGATGCCATCGGGGCGAAGATCAAGGTGACCACGGCGGCTGGCCGCGTGCTTTACGATCAACTCAGCCCCAGCGTGGGCTTCTTATCCTCCAGTACAAAAGTGGTTCATTTTGGTTTGGGCCCGGAGACGCAGGTGGCCTCGGTCGAAGTGCGCTGGCCCAGCGGTGGGGTGACGCAAGCCGCCCAACCCCCGGTGGACCGCATCCACGCCATGATCGAACCGCGCTAGCCTGAACCCCAAGGCAGATTGCACGCCGGAGAGGTTCGCGAATTCCAATTGCGAAAGGCTCGTGCGTTCTCAACTGGCGCTGACGCCGGACACCTGGACCACGAAACGGCCTGGCCGGTACGGCACCGGTCCGGGCTTCACCGCCAGCACGCAGCCGGACGCGGTCCCGGTCTTGCCTTGACTTCGAGGGTAACGATCCCCCGGCAGAGCCGGGGGCCTTCGTTCGTGAGCCGCTCAAAGCGGCTGGTTGGGGTCGCTGGCGCGGCCCCGTGGTTTAGCACCACC
>VFZP01000507.1 GCA_016871115.1 Acidobacteriota bacterium | reverse complement strand
AGTACGCCGTGACGGGCTGCCTGACGCGCACCTTCAACGCGTCGGCGAATCGGCAACTGGAAACGGTGCTGAAGCTGGCGGCCGACATGGATCCGCACTTCGTCGCGCAGGTAACGGTGTAGGCCCGCGAGCGCGCGTTCCTGCACGACATGCCTGCGCTGTTGTGCGCGGTGTTGTCGGCGCGTGACGTGCGGATGCTCGATCGCGTGTTTCCGCGCGCGATCGACAACCTGGCAATTCTCCGCGCGTACGTAAAAGTTCCCCGTTCGGGAGTGGTGGGCCGCAAGAGCCTGGGCACCGTGCCCAAGCGGCTGGTCAATCAATGGTTGGCCAGCCGCTCGGAGGAGACGCTGTTCCGCCAAAGCGCCGGCCAGTCGCCGTCGTTGCCGGACCTGCTGCGGATGGTGCATCCCAAGCCGGCGTCCGAAGCGTGCGAAGCGTTCTACGGCTACCCGTTGGGCCGCCCGCAATACGATCATGCGTTGTTGCCGGAGTTGGTCCGCCAGTATGAGCGCTTGAAAAGCGGCGAATCGCTGGATGTGTCGGACCTCCCGTTGCCGTTGCTGACGTCGGTGCCGATGAGCCGCGGCGATTGGACGACGGTGGCGCAGCGGTCGTCGTGGCAGGCGGTGCGCATGAACCTGAATGCGTTTGCGCGTCACGGCGTGTTCAGCAATCATCAGGCGACGGCGGCCGTGGCGGCGAAGCTTCGCGATCCGCGCGCGATCGACCGTGCAAAGGCTGTGCCGTACCAACTCTTGGCGGCTTTCCGCAACGCGGGTGAAGCCGTGCCTGCGGCGGTCCGCGATGCGTTGCAGGACGCCATGGAAGTGGCGGTCTCGCACGTGCCGCGTGTCGATGGCAAGGTGTACGTGTGCCCGGAAGTGTCGGGCTCGATGCTGTCTCCGGTGACCGGTGACCGCGGGTCGGCTACGGCCGCGATACGCTGTATCGACGTGGCTGCGCTGATGGCCGCCGCGGTGCTGCGTGCGAACCTGTCGGCGGAAGTGTTGCCGTTTGCCGAAAGCGTGAAGAAGGCGAAGCTGAATTCGCGCGACTCGGTGATGACCAACGCTGACAAGTTGGCGGCCTTGGGCGGCGGCGGCACGAACTGCTCGGCGCCCGTGCGGCTGCTGAACCAGATGAAGGCCGAGGGTGACCTGGTGATCTTCATCTCGGACAACGAGTCGTGGATCGACGCCGGCGCTTCCGGGCGCGGTACGGCGCTGATGCGCGAGTGGGATAGCTTTCGGGATCGCAACCCGAAGGCGCGGCTGGTGTGTATCGACATCCAGCCGAACCGGACGGCGCAGGCCGTGGAGCGTGAAGACGTGTTGAACGTCGGCGGCTTCTCGGATCACGTCTTTCCGGTGGTGGCGGAGTTTGCCGCCGGCCGGTTGCACCCGGAGCACTGGGTGCGTGAGATCGAGTCGGTGGTGGTTTAACGAAACGCGCGAGGGCCGAATGCGGGTCGGGACTACATCTCGTAAAAAGGCAATGTCCCGGCTGACTGGTTGTCGGCCCTTGCGTAACTTCGATCGCGGCGAATGCCGAAGGAACTACATCCATTGTTACTGGGGTGGACGCCGGTTCGAATCCGGCCCGCGGCTCGACAACCTTGTGCCGCGGTAGCTCAGCGGGAGAGCACCTACGTGTTTCTTCATTTTTGTTGCCGTGTTTTGATGGGAAGGAAGCAAACGAGATGAACGAGACGAACTACAACGTACTGTCCGGCGAAACGGGCGTACCCGTGAAGACGTGGACGCGCGGGGTGCCGCTTGAAGAGCCCGCGCGGAAGCAGTTGCTCAACGCTGCGCAGCTTCCGTTCATCTTCAAGTGGATCGCCGCGATGCCGGACGTGCACTGGGGCATCGGCGCGACGGTGGGCAGCGTGATCCCCAGTAAGGGCGCGATCATTCCGGCCGCGGTGGGCGTGGATATTGGCTGCGGCATGATGGCCCGAGACTTCGCTCAACGCGAACCACCTGCCCGATTCGCTCGCCAAGATTCGCGAGGCGATCGAGCGCGCGGTGCCGCACGGCCGTACGAACAATGGCGGACGCGGCGACAAAGGCGCGTGGGGTTCTCGCCGCCCGAGCGGCAAGCCGAAGCGTGGATGGCGTCGCTCGCGGCCGAATATGCGGTTCTGCAGGCCAAGCACCCGAAGCTGGGGCAGGGCAACGATGTGACGCATCTCGGCACGCTCGGCACAGGCAACCACTTCATTGAGGTTTGCCTGGACGAAGCGGACCGCGTGTGGTTCATGCTTCACTTGGGCTCGCGCGGCGTGGGCAACCGTATCGGCACGTACTTCATTGAACTCGCGCGGCGCGATATGCAACGCTTCTTCATCAACCTGCCGGACAAGGATCTGGCGTACTTCCCCGAAGGCACCGAGCACTTCGACGAATATGTCGACGCGGTGCACTGGGCCCAGGAGTTTGCGCGGATCAACCGGCAACTGATGATGCAGGTGATTGTGGAGGCCGTGCGCGGGTGCGGTGAAGTGCCGCCGTTCGAGGCCGAAGTGCAGGTCGTGAACTGCCATCACAACTACGTGGCGCGCGAGAAGCATTACGGTGAGAGCATCATCGTGACGCGGAAAGGCGCGGTGCGGGCGCGTGAAGGCGACCTCGGTATCATCCCCGGATCCATGGGCGCGCGCAGCTATATTGTGCGCAGCAAGGGGAACCCGGAGAGCTTCATGAGCTGCAGCCACGGCGCGGGCCGGGCAATGTCGCGCGCCGAGGCGAAGCGCCGCTTTTCAGTGGACGATCACGCGCGGATGACCGTCGGGATCGAATGCCGGAAGGATGCCGAGGTGATCGATGAAACGCCGGCGGCGTATGCGTCGATTGACGCGGTGATGGCGGCGCAGACCGATCTGGTGGAGATTGTCCACACGTTGCGTCAGGTTGTTTGTGTGAAAGGATGACGGGCGATGATTTCGCATTGACGGGTCGGCGGGCGAGGGCGGTGGGCAGATTCTGCGCACTGCTCTCGGCCTGGCGCTCGTGACGGGGCAGCCGTTTCAGATCGAGGGCATCCGGGCGGGGCGCCAGAGGCCCGGACTGCTCCGTCAGCATTTGACGGCGGTGAAGGCGGCGGCGGAAGTGGGAACGGCGGAGGCGGATGGCGCTGAATTCGGCTCGCGCGCGCTCACGTTTCGGCCGCGCGCGGTGAAGCCGGGCGAGTATCGATTTGCGATTCGATCGGCGGGCAGCACGACGCTGGTGCTGCAGACGGTGCTGCCGGCGTTGATGATGGCGGGTACGCCGAGCACGGTGACGCTTGAGGGCGGGACGCACAACATGCAGGCGCCGCCGTTTGAGTTTCGGGACCGCTGCTTTGCACCCGTGCTGCGCGCGATGGGATTCGGTCTCTCGTTGACGCTCGAATGCTACGGCTTTTATCCCGCGGGCGGCGGACGCATTGCGGCGAAGATCGAGCCGTGCGCCAATCGGCCTGTGGTGCTGTCGCCGCTCACGCGCGGCGAGATCAGCACGCACCGCGCCACGGCGATTGTGGTGAATCTGCGGCGCGACATCGGCAAGCGCGAACTGGGCCGCGTGATTGCGAGGCTGGGCTGGCCGCGCGAGGTGCTGCGTTTGGACGATGCGGGGCAGGCGGACTGCGCAGGCAACGTGTTGTTCCTTGAGGCGAAAGCGGCGGCTCCGGTGACCGAGATCATGATGGCGTTCGGTCAACTCGGCGTTTCGGCGGAAGCCGTGGGTGATACGGCCGTGGACGCGATGCGCGAGTAGCTCGCCTCTGATGCGCCGGTGGGCGAACATCTGGCGGATCAGTTGCTGCTCCCGCTGGCGCTGGGCGCGGGCGGCGAG
>VFZP01000506.1 GCA_016871115.1 Acidobacteriota bacterium | reverse complement strand
GCTGCCGCAGAAACGCTGGATTCAGTTCTCGCATCAGATGATTCACCACGGCCGGCGCGTCTGCGCCGCGCGCAATCCCAAGTGCGGCGAGTGCCGGATCAGTCCCGTGTGCTACGCCAAAGACAGGTCAGCCTCGTGAGACTCCGCGCTGCCATCATGGTTCTGGCCGCGGCGATGACCAGCGACTGTGTGAAGCAGGACGAGGTGTACGCGCCGCCGTATCAACGCCGCCCGATGGCTGGTCCGGATACCAGCCGGCTGAAACACTTCGTGGCGATGAACGATCCGGACGCACCGGCACACTTCATTCGCCACATCAACGAGCGACTCGAAAGCGGTCTCTGGCGGTGGACGGCGCAGCATCCACGCCTGCGTTTTGTTTTGCCGCGCAACCCGGGCCGGTTGAAGCTGGTGATGGACTTTACCATCCCGGGCGACGTGATGAAGCAAACCGGGCCGCTGACGGTGAAATTCTTCCTCAACCAGCGTGACCTGGAAACCGTCACGTTTACGCAGCCAGGCGAGCAGCACAAGGAATGGCCCGTCGACCCCGCGTGGCTGGCTGCCGAGGACAACGTGTTGGGAGCAGATCTCAGCAAAGTGTTTGTCGGGGAGGACGGCGCGCAACTGGGTCTCGCGCTCGTTCGCGCCGGCTTCGTCAACTAGATGAAGGAAGCCGCCTACGTCCTGTTCGGCGCGGCCTTCACCATCGCCGCGGCGTGGGCCGCCGGGCGGTGGATGCTGGCGCGGTTGCGCATCGATTTCCCATACCGCGAGGAAGAACGGGCGTTTTCTTTCCTGTTGGGCTCGGCGCTGTTGAGCCAAGGTGTGTTCGTGCTGGCGGCGGCGCATGTGCTCTATAAAGGCACATTGCTCGCGCTCGGTGTAGCGGCGCTGGCGTTGGGCGCCCGCCGTTCCAACGCGCGATGCTTCCCTGCCCTGCCGCGCTTGTGGGTTTGGCTCGCCGCGCCGGCGTTTACGCTCTTCTCGTTGCTTTACGTGTCGCACGCGATGGCGCCGGAGATGAGCCCGGATGGTTCGGCGTATCACTTGGGTTTGGTGAGCCGCTACTACCGCGAGCATGGGTTTCCAGCGGTCACCACCAACATCTACGCGAATCTTTCGCAGGGCGTGGAGATGCTGTTTCTGTTTGCGTGGCCGTGGGGTAAGCACTCGGCGGCGGCCCTCACGCACCTTGGATTTCTTTATGCGCTGGCCTCGCTGGTGTTGAGCTACGGGCGGCGCTTTGGCTCTCCTCTTGCGGGCGCGGGGGCGGCGGCCCTGGTGTGGCTGTCGCCGGTAGCGGCACTCGATGCGGCGAGTGCGTACAACGACGTCGCCGTCGCAGCGATTGTGTTTGGCGTGTACTATCTGTTACAGGTGTGGCGCGAGGCGCGGCACGCTTCGTTGCTCATCGCGGTGGGGGCGCTCGCCGGATTTGCGTTCGCGGCGAAGTATACGGCCTTCGTTGCGCTCGCGTATGCGCTGGGTGTGGTGGCTTGGCAACTCTGGCGCACGCACTGGATGATACGATCCGTGGTTACCGTGGCGGCGGTAGCGGCGTTCTGGATCGCACCGTGGCTGGTGAAGAACGCCATCGTCGTCGGCAATCCTGTATCGCCGTTTGCCAATCGCGTGTTTCGCAATCCCTACGTGCATGTGGCGTTTGAAGAACACTATCGCCAACACATGCGGAATTACGATTTTCTCAAGAGCCATTGGGACATACCGCTGGAGGTCACGGTTCGTGGGCAAGCCTTGTGCGGCTTGCTGGGGCCGGTGTTCCTTCTCGCGCCGCTCGCATTGCTCGCCTGGCGGCGGCCGCATGGACGAACGCTGCTGGCCGCGGCGGCGCTGTTTGGCTCCATCTACGTCAGCAACATCGGCACGCGATTTCTTCTCATGGCTGTGCCGTTCGTCGCGCTCGGCATGGGCGCGGTCTTCGCGCAGCGTCCCGTGGTCTTGGGTTTCGTGCTCACGGTGCACGCCGCAAGCTCGTGGCCCGACCTGATGAAGCTCTACTGCCACGAGTATGCATGGCGGCTCGACCGGATTCAATGGAAAGCCGCACTGCGCATCGAATCGCAGGATGGGTTCCTCGCGCGCAAATGGCCCTCATATAACGTTGCCCGACTCATCGACGCCGTGACGCCTCCGCGAGGCCGCGTGTTCAGCTTCGCGCAAACGGCCGAGGCGTACACCACGCGCGAAGTGATTGTGAGCTTCCAATCGGCCGAGGGCACGGTTTTGCGCAACATTCTTTGGGCGCCGCTCTACGAAGATATGCAGCCCACGCGGCTTCAACACTTCTTCTTCCCGGTACGCTCGCTGCGCCGCGTTCGCGTGGTGCAGACCGCGGCGGCCGGACCGGACGACCATTTCGGCGTCCATGAACTGCGCTTCTTCCACCAGGGCCGCGAGGTGCCGCGAGATCCGCGCTGGCGGTTGCGGGCGTGGCCGAACCCGTGGAACGTGCAAGATGCGTTCGATGGGAGTCCTGTGACGCGGTGGGCCAGTTGGGAAAAGCTCTGGCCAAGCATGTTCATCGAAGTGGATTTCGGTGACGACGTGACCATCGATCGCGTTACGGTAGAAGGCTCGCCCGAGACCGGACGTTCGCAGGTGCGCCTGGACTTCGCGCCGGAGCTTGCGCCGGTGGAGCAGGAGGCCGCCCGTCCACTGGGGCTGCGGCGCGAAGCCGTGGAAGTGCTCCGCACGCGCGGCATCACGCACGTGTTAGTCGCCGACACCGACTTCGGGCACGAGGACTACGAGTCCCGGCGGGACGAATGGGGCCTTGTGGAGCTTGGCGAGCGGAACGGCGTGCGCCTTTACGCGTTACGCTAAGCGAAAGTGACTGACATCTTTCTCGGGGTCGATGGCGGGCAGTCCTCGACGACCGCAATGCTGGGTGACGCCACCGGGCGCGTGTTGGGTTTGGGGCAGGATGGCCCCTGCAACCACGTGAGCGGCCCGGCGGCACGCGACAAATTCATCAACGCCATTGGCGGCGCCGTTCGACGCGCGCTGGGCGCGGCTGGCTTGAGCGAAGCGCATCGTGGGTTCGCAGCGGCTTGCTTCGGATTCAGTGGCGGCCCCAAGGACAAGCAGCCCCTGATCGCGGAGATGTTCTCCATTGCGAACCTGGTGGTGACGCACGACGGGCTCATTGCGCTCGCCGGCGCAACGGCGGGGCGGCCCGGCATTATCGCCATTGCGGGCACAGGGCAGTTGGCCTTTGGGCGCAATGCCGCGGGGCGTACTGCTCGCGCGGGTGGTTGGGGCTATGTGTACGGCGATGAGGGTGGCGGCTTCGATCTCGTGCGCCAGGCATTGCGCGCCGCGCTGCGTACGGAAGAAGGTTGGGGACCGGAGACTGCGCTGCGTCGCGTACTGCTGGAGGCCACTGGAGCGGCGAACACCGATGATCTGCTGCATCAGTTCTACACCGTAGAGTGGCCGCGTCCGCGGATCGCCGGGCTGTCAAAACTGGTAGATGAAGCGGCTATGGCGGGCGACGCGGTGGCGATCGAAGTGCTCAACCAATCCGCGCAGCACCAGGCGAATTTTGCCAGCGCGGTGCGGCGTCAACTCTTTGAAGAGGGCGACCCGGTGTGCGTGGCCACCATCGGTGGAGTGTGGCGCAGCGCGCGGCTGCGCGAGCGATTCCGGCTGCTGGTAGAGATGGCGGATGGCGTTACGTGCGCGCCGCCCGCAATGGGCCCGGCCGCGGGCGCATTGCTCGAAGCCTACCGGCAAGCAGGCCTCTCCGTGCCACTTTCCAACGTTCCGGAGGTCGAAAAGCGATGAAACACATTTGGGTGTATTTGATTTTTGCGGCGGCGGCCTTCGCG
>VFZP01000505.1 GCA_016871115.1 Acidobacteriota bacterium | reverse complement strand
GCGCTGCGCGCTGGTGGGAGAGTGAGCACGGCGGCGCAGCGTGGATCGCTCTTCTGGAGTTAGCTCGATGGTTGAGACAGGGCGTGCCATGGCTAAGCATGGCACAGTTCCGCCGTTATTTAAATGCAATTAAATTACAAGACACTTGCGCCCCGCTGCTCAATGTCCTGATCGCCCTATTTTCTATTGGCCGGTTTTTCGGTGACCCTCATTGGCCGGGTTTGGGTGACCCCCGAGGCTTTTGTGCCGGGTCGCCAGACGCGATACACTAGGTCATACTTGCTCCGACCGACTAGCGGACCGGATACTAAGCCCAGTGACAGTGTTCGAGTCTCTGCAACATGTTGAAGTTAAACAGGTTGGGCCCTTAGCACAGCGGTTAGTGCAGGGGACTCATAATCCCTTGGTCCCCGGTTCGAATCCGGGAGGGCCCACCAAGATTCCACGACTCACTGCTCAAGCGCGCGGTAAACGGCGAGCGCCTCGGTATACAACCGGCCCGCCGCGCTCGGCGGCGGAGTCTTGGGATTGCGCTGTAGCTCCTCGATCCACTCGCGAAAGTAGCGCGCATCTTCACGCGCGTCCCAGCGGCCCGGGAGCTTCACCGGCGCGGTGTGGGCGATGCGCACGGTGGTGCTGTTCTTCGTGTAGGCGCGTGCGGCGATCCAACTGTGAGCGCGGGTGTCGGCGTCGATCCTCGCGCGCAGTTGCTTGCCCCGCGGCTTCCAGCTTTGGATCACCTTGCCGTTGGCGACGATCTCGACGCGGTCAAGCTGGTCGCGCGAGAGCACCTCAACTCTCTTGTGCGCGGCATCGAGGAAAATCAGCGGCCCGTTGGACACGAGGACGCGCCCGGCCTTCACGCCTTCGTACCATTTCTCCACGCTGAAAGCGCCGTCGAGTTTCACGTACATTCGGCTGTAGCCCACGGGATTGGGGAGCAAGCCGCTGGCCGCGCCCGCGCTCGGCGGCGCCAGCCAGCCGAGGTTCCAGCAGCGATACATCAGGTGCAGCGAGTGGTCGGAATAGCCGTGCAGTCCGGCAAAGCGCACGGTATCGCGCGGGCGCCCCCCACGCTTCGCCCGGGTACATCCCGTACTGGTGGTAATGGTTGTTCAGCAGCCCCATCGAATCCGGCCGCTCCAGCGCCATCATCACCGGCGCTTCCCACGAGATGGGCTTCTCAAGGTCGAACCACGGGAACGGTTCCTGGCCGCGCTGCCGCGTGGCGCGGGCCTTGCGCACGAACTCGATGCCCGGCGGATTCCAGTGCTCATTGGCGCGCGTGCCGGCGGGGACCACGCGGTCGAGCCCGAGGTCCTCCTTCAGCCCGTGCAGCAGCCAGGCGCCGCCGCCCCGCTCGTCTTCGGCGTTGGTGACGGTCATCCAGCGGTGCTGCGCCGTTTGCCGGATCCAGTCGGCCGGCAAAGACGGGCGGCCGGCCCAGATGTTCTGCGCGTTCCACATCGTGAAGACCACCCCCAAATTCAAGTCTTCGGCTTCCAACAGGAGCGGCGAATCGTCCACCGGCCGGTGCACGTGCATGTCGCCGCTCCACCAGCCGCGCTCGCGCATGCGGATCCACGGCTTCAACTGCACGGTGATCGAAGCCGGCGCTTCCACCTCGCACTCCACGCGTTCGTACTCCAGCCCGTGTTCAGCCACGACGCGGTAGCGGCCCGCCGCCGGCAGTTGAACCACGCAGTCGCCCTTCACCACGAACGAGCGCAGATAGGGCGAGCCCGCCTCGTTGCCGCCGCGGCCGGGGCGCCTGCTGAGCAGCGCGCCTTCGGCCTGGCACATGGCGCCATCGGCGCCGCGCACTTCGAGACGAGCTGCGATGGGGCGATTGGCTTCATCGCGCAGCCGGAGTTGCAATTCCACGGCGCCAGCCTGTAACACCGCCAACAGGAGAAGGAGGAATGCGGGCCGCATCGGCGTCAGCTTAGATGTAGCCCACCGAGCCGTCCGCCCGATACTCAAACCCGCGCCGCCACGGCTTGGGCGGATAGTGCCGGAAGGCTTCTTCGTTCAGTTCGATCCCCAGGCCCGGCTTGGTCGGCACGGGCAGGTGGCCGTCCTTCACAATCGCCGTTTCCTTCAGCAGATCCTTGCGCGCGCCCTCGTCATCGGGGTGGTATTCGAGGATGAAGAAGTTCGGCGTCGACACCGCAAAGTGCGTGTTCACCACCGTCGCCACCGGGCCCATCGGGTTGTGCGGCGCCACGCGGATGTAATGCGCGTCGGCCATCGCGGCAATCTTCTTCATCTCCAGCAGGCCGCCGCAGACGCAAATGTCGGGCTGTACAAAGTCCAGGCACTGCGCCGCCAGAATCGGCCGGAACTCGTGGCGCATGTAGTTGCACTCTCCGCTAGCCAGCGGAATCTCGCAATGCTCGCTTAGCTTGCGCATCGCGTCCACGTTCTCCGGGCGGATCGGTTCTTCGAGCCACATCGGATTGAACTGCTCAATCTCTTTGGCCATCCGCAGCGCGCGGTTCACTTCGAAAAACTTCGCGTGGATGTCGACACCGATGTCCACATCCGGACCCAGCGCCGCGCGCACCGCGCCTACGCGCCGCCCGGCCATGCGGGTCACGTAGTTCACCGGCTTGGCATTGGTGCCGGACATGTGCGGCGACATTTTGATTGCCGTGTAACCGCGCTTTTCCACCAGCGCCTTGGCGCTTTCGGCCACTTGCTGAGGCTCGCCGCCACCAGCGCTTTGATATGTGCGCACCTTGTCGCGACACTTGCCGCCCAGCAGCATGTACACGGGGAGTCCTGCGGCTTTGCCGGAAACGTCCCACAGCGCGTGCTCAATACCGCTGATGGCTGAGTTCACCACGCTGCCGCCCGGGAAGCGCGTGAAGTTGAACATCAGCGAACAAAGGTGCTCGATATTGCGGGGATCCTGGCCGACGAGCCAGCCCTTGAAGTCCTCAATCACTTTGACGGTGGCTTCGTCCGGGCCGCACGAATACGCTTCGCCGATGCCGTGCAGGCCTTGGTCGGTCATCACCTTTACGAAACAGAGATTCCGGTTGCCCACGCCGACCAGGAACGTCTTGATGTCGGTGATTTTCAGCGCCGGGCGCGTGCCGGTTTGCGAGGCTTGCAGAAACGGCGCCACGCCCGCGGTGACAGCCGGAGACGAGGCGAGAAATTCGCGGCGTTTCATGAGGTACTCCTTGGTTAGTAGCGCGGCACGGCGCGGTCCACACTGAGGCTCCAAGCGTCGATGCCGCCCGACAGGCTTTGACAATTCTCGATGCCTTGGCCGCGCAGCCAGTTCACCGCGTTGAGGCTCCGCATGCCGTGGTGGCACAACACCACTACGCGCTCGGCCGCGTCGGACTTGGCTTCGATATCCTGCAGGCGCGCGGGCACGCTGTTCATCGGAATCAACTCGGCGGCGGCGATGCTGCAGATGGCGTGTTCAAACGGTTCGCGCACGTCGATGAGTACAAGCTTCTCGCCCGCGTCGAGGCGGGTCTTCACGTCGGTGGCGGTGATTTCAAGCGGCAGACTCATAGGTGCGAAGGCACCAGTATACTCGCCCGTGGGTGCGCTTTCCTCGCGGATCCGCACGCGCTCGCCATGAAACCGGGGCTGGCGCCCCAGTACATGCACGTCCACCATGGCCATCGCCCCGGCCAGATACTCACGCGCATAGACAAGTGGTGAACTGCTCACCGCCACGTCGCGCGCGTTGAAGCCCACGGCATCCATGCCGTTGCGCCGCGCGATGTAGACGGCGCGTTCGTTGTGAAAGCGATGCGAGACGATGATCCTAAATCCGGCAGTTGGAACCGGCCAGACGAGTTCGAGAGGCGGTCTGGTCGAACGGGAAGCGCCCGAAATCGTGGAAGATC
>VFZP01000504.1 GCA_016871115.1 Acidobacteriota bacterium | reverse complement strand
CCCCAATCCGAGCGTTACCACTGGCAGGGCAATAGCATCGGGGTTACGGCCAAACATCACATCACCTCCTGGCTCTCTTTTACGACGCGGCCGTCGAACAAATGGACCGACCGCTCAGCATATTTTGAGAATCGCGGATCGTGCGTCACCATGCAAATGGTGGAGCCCTGCTCGTGCAGCGTACGCAGCAGATCCATCACCGCTTCGCCGTTCTTGGAATCGAGATTACCGGTGGGCTCGTCGGCGAGCAGAATAAGCGGGTCGCCCACCAGAGCACGGGCCACGGCCACGCGCTGCTGCTGACCGCGGGAGAGCTGTAAGGGGTAGTGTTTCATGCGGTGCGACATGCCCACGCGTTCGAGCGCGTCCTGGCAAGGGCGTTTGCGCTCGGCGCCGCCCATGCCGCGATCGGTGAGCGGCAGTTCCACGTTTTCATACACCGTGAGGTCGCCAATGAGATTGAACGCCTGGAAAATGAAACCGATCTCCCGGTTCCGGATGCAAGCCCGTTCACCCGCCTTGAGGCTCTCCACGGGGCGGCCGTTCAATTCGTACACGCCGTCGCTCGGCGAGTCGAGCAGGCCCAGAATCGACAGCAGGGTCGACTTGCCACACCCCGACGGCCCGTTGATGGCCACGTACTCGCCCTTCTTGACGTCCATATGGATGCCGGCCAGGGCGTGCGTTTCCAATTCATCTGTGTAGAAGACTTTCTTGGCGCCGTTGAGATTGATGATCGACTAACTCATTTCTTTTCATTGCATCCCGGTTATATACCTGAACTTTCAGTTGAGCCGGACGCGGTCGTGCGCGTCCCAGGCCGAGATGTCCGACAAGATCACCCGGTCTCCAACCGACAGACCTTCGAGCACCTCGATGGTGTTCACCGAGTGGCGCCCGAACTTCACCTGCACCCTCGTGGCGCCCTTACCGTCAGCGTCGTACTTGAATATGCTCACCACCGAGTTGGGCTGGCCGAACGCCGGGCGCTGCACATACATCACGTTGTTGAGCTTTTCACACTCAACCGTTCCGTCCACACTCAAATTCGGCCGTGCGCCCTGCGGCAAGGCCCCTTCCAGGCGCACGTCCACCACAACGGTGCCTTCCTTCGCAGCCGGATCGATACGAGATACGCGTCCGGGAACCAATCCGTTCCGCGTGTCCACCTGTGCACGCGTGCCAATCTGTACATCTTTGATCTGAGTCTCGGGGATTTTCAGCTCGGCCTTGAGTTTTGTAGGCTGTACTACCTTTGCCAGGACCGTACCCGCTATTACACGTTGTCCTACCTGGAGCTGGGTGTTGACAGTAGCGCCCGCCAGTTCCTGCAACACCCCGGCGACCGAGGAGCGGACCTTCAAAGCGTCAAGCAGCGAGGCCCTGAGTTTGGCCATCGCCTTCAACTTATCGATATCCGCGCCCTGGAGCGCCAGTTGTGCTTCCACCGAGTCCTTGCGGATCTTCAAGCGCTCAAGTTCAATCTGATGGCGTTTGGTTAGGTCTTCGAAGTTTGCCTTCGCGATCTTATCAGGAATCGGACGCTCCAACCCTTCCTTGGACATCGTTTCTTTGAGTGCGAAGTTCAGACGGGCCTGGGTCAGATCGGTCTCCAGCCAGGCGGGATCGGCGCGCTGGGTGAGGGTTTGGCTTTCGAGTGTCACCCGCAGGTCGCGAAGCCGTGCCTCTGACATTTTCACCTCGTATTCAGCGTCTACCGTTTGCTGTTCGAGTTCAGGACTTGTGAGCTGAACGATCACAGTGTCAGCATCCACAGTCGTACCGGGCCGCACCAGGATCTTCTCCACCCGCCCCTCCGTTACGGCCGCAACGAATACGATATCCTCCGCGACCAAAGTACCGATGCAGCGCACCTGCCGCAGCATCTCGCCGCGCTTCACGGTGTCAGGCCAGACCGAAGAAGCCTCCACGACGGGCACGGCTGGCTTCAGCCGGGCGAGCATCACCGTCAACGCGGGGACGACGACCACAGCCACGGTAGCGACTACCCCGCGCCGCACCCACTTCCGGCAGTTTGCGTCTTTGCGGGGAACATCCATTGCCATACCTACATGACCGCACTTGTCGGGCCAATCGGATAGCGCCGAAAATAAAGCAAACAATACGCTTCTCGATACGACGCAGCAGAGGAAGTGTTCGTTTTTGGGACGAACCGTCCGGCTTCAATCGGAAAGATGGTGGGCCCGGTTTGGCCGATGAGGGCGATGTGTACTTCGATCCCGTCTTTACCGACTCGCCGCTGGGGCAGTTGCTGGTGGACCCCAACGGAACTATCCGGCACGCGAACCCGGCCTTTGCTGAGTGGCCCCGAATTCCGCTTGAATAACTAGTTCAAAGAAACTGGTGGAACCTGATTTCACCAAGCGACTTAGGAAGATCAGTGGCCCTGTTCGGACGATTGGTGCAAGGCGACTCGCAGACGGCTTTATTTGAAGCGCGAATGGGCGGAACAGGACGTTGGCGCCCGGCGCTGATCTGGTGCCGCAGACTCGATGAGGACGGTGTCTACTGCCACATCCAGGACCTTTCCACGCTCCACGAGGCGTTGTAACGGGTGGCCGAACTCAGCCGTCAACGGAACAGCCTGGAGGCCAAGGCCGTGCGCCACCGGCAATTGCTGGCCGAGGCCACCGATCTGTTGAGCGGAGTCTCACTGGCGCCCGCCAAACGATTGGAAGATGCCTGCCGGGCCGCTTCTCTGCCCCTGGAGCGGGCCGTTTGCGACCTTCAGGAATTCATTGAATCCATCACCAGTACGATAGAAAAAAGGTTGCCATCAAGCGACTTCGATTGGCGGGTGGCCGAGATGCCGCAGGTGCTACTGGCCCAGGATTCAGTTGGGCCCGCACTCGAGGGACTCCTGGAGCAAATCGGCCAAGCTGCGCAGGGGCGGCCAGTCGAGGCGGGGGCGTTTTGGCGCAACGGAATCCCGGTGTTGTTTCTTCGCTACCAGCCCGAGTCAGGGGCTGGTGAACCGGACCTGGTGCCGGCGCGCAGCGTGACGCGTCACCATGGCGGGGACTGCTGGCTGGAGAACGATTCCGGAGGCACGGCAGTTTGTCTCACATTCGAACCCGGCGCTCCGATATGAAAGTTCGACAACCCATGGCTGCTCTTTCGCCCTCCCAAGCCCTTCCGAACCGGCTGTTGCAGACCGCGCCGCTGCTTGAGCAGGCGGGCGTGGCTGAGGCGCTGTTTGACCACGCGCCCATTGACATGGTGGTGGCAAACCTCGACGGCCATTTCCTCGAAGTGAATCCGGCGCTCTGGCGCATTCTGGAGATTACCGCGGCTGAACCGGCCGCCGGGCTGCGTTGGGAGAACCTTGTGGAGCCTGGCCAACCG
Source organism: Acidobacteriota bacterium (assembly GCA_016871115.1). Taxonomy (GTDB): domain Bacteria; phylum Acidobacteriota; class Terriglobia; order Bryobacterales; family Bryobacteraceae; genus VFZP01. The sequence goes on along the minus strand of VFZP01000504.1, from coordinate 600 downwards.
GCCCGCAACCTCTCCTGGATTCTGGCAGGAATCGCACCCACCGACACTCCGCCCGTTTTGCAGACCGACGCCCGGTTCCGTACCCGGGCTGGACAGTTGATCGACGTGCAGTGGAACCTCTGCCTGGCGCCGGGCGCCGAGGGCAGGCCAGCGTTTCAATTGGGCAGGTGGCCGGTATCTCGCGGCGCAAAGCGACCGAGCGCAAGCTGAAGGAACTGGCGCGGGCGCTCGACCAAAGCAACCAGGAGTTGCAGCAGTTTGCCTACGCGGCCTCGCATGACCTGCAGCAACCGCTGCGGATGGTGCGGAGCTACCTCGAACTCCTATCGCGGCGCTATACCGGCCGACTGGACGAGGATGCCGATGAGTTTATCGGCTATGCGGTGGATGGAGCCACCCGCATGCAGAAGCTGATTAGCGGGCTATTGTCCTACTCGCGCGTCGGTGCCGAGTCTCGCACGCCGGCGCAGTGTCCGGCGGGGGCATCGTTGTAGGCCGCGCTGGTGAACCTGCAGGTGGCGATCGCCGAAGCCGGCGCGGCAGTCAAGGCGCCCGCCGAACTGCCGGAGGTCACGGCAGATCCGATTCAACTGACGCAAC
>VFZP01000503.1 GCA_016871115.1 Acidobacteriota bacterium | reverse complement strand
TTCTGGACTTCTGGTGCCGGGAGGCCATGCGCTCCCGAATCGGGCCGATGAAGAAAATGGTGCGGACGTTGCGCGCGCATCGCGAACTTTTGCTCAACTACTTCAAGGCCAAGAAAGAGTTCTCCAGCGGCGTGGTGGAGGGCTTGAACAACAAAGCCAAAGTCATCGCGAGAAAATCCTACGGCTTTCGGACCTTCCGCGTCCACGAACTCGCGCTACATCACACACTTGGCAAGCTGCCTGAACCGCCACTTACCCACGAATTCTTCTGACGAACCTGAAAATAGAAGCCCGCCCCCGAACTGATTGCCCGCAAGCGCGCATCCAGCGCTTCGTTGCTCGGCGAGAACGCCGGCTCAAAAAAATTCCGTTGCGTCGTCGGCCGCGACAGGCCCAGGATTGTCGATTGCGATCCCGCCGAGTGGCCCGTGAAAAAGCCCCACCGCCGTGTCAGTTGCCGCTCGCACATTAAACTGCCATCCTGATTCAGTCCCCGGTAAGCACCGGCCGAGTAGGTGCCTGCATAGTTGGTCGCGTAGGTCAGCGAGATCGAACTCCGCGCGTCCGTTCGGTTCAGGGTCAGCCTCCCGCCCCCCACCAAAGTGTTGGAACCGGCCGCTGGAATGACCGGCCCGCCCGGCGTGCGCGGCGCGCTAACACCGGACCCCAATATTCCGACGGTGTTCTCCACCGGACCAACCAGTCCGTCCATATACGCGTACGACCCGTGCAGATAGCCCTGCAGGATCGGTCCCGGCCGCGCGCCGTTGCCAGCCTGCCGGCTCCAGCGGCTCAATACACTGGGGCCCGAATAGGTCCCAGGCGTGCCGGATGTCGGTTGCGCGCCCAGCGTCGCCACCATCCCCAATCCGAGAGCCAGCCAGCGCCATCCCGTCCTCTTCATCCAACCTCCCTGCCCCAACCGAAAGTAATTTTCAAATCAAAATCAGCTCAACCGCCAAACGATGTTGAGTAGGCCCGCCGCGCCGGTCCGTTAAAATGAAGGCTCACGCCTATGATGAACCCGGCCGAATTCGCCAATATTGCCGAAAGCGAGGCGAACTTCTGGTGGTATGCGGGCATGCGCCAGATTATGTTTGCGCTGCTCGATCCGGTGGCGCGGCACGAGCGGCTCGGCGCAGTGCTCGAGGCCGGCTGCGGCACGGGGCATTTCTCGCGCGAACTGCAACAGCGCTACGGGTGGCGGATGCATTCGCTCGACGTGGCCATGGAAGGTCTGCATTATGGCCGCACCTATGGGCTGGATGCCATGGTCCAGGCCGACATCTGCGCGCTGCCCTACCGCACGGGCGCCTTTGACGGCGTCGTATCGATGGACGTGATTGTGCACCTCGAACGCGGGCGCGAGCACCTGCCGCTGCAGGAGTTTGCGCGCGTGCTGCGGCCGGGCGGGTTGCTGGCGCTGCGCGTGTCGGCGCTCGATATTCTGCGCAGCCATCATTCACAGCACGCCATGGAGCGCCAGCGCTTCACGCGCGAGCGGCTGGAGCAGGCCGTGGCGGCGGCGGGCCTCGATGTCTTACGCGTCAGCTACGCCAATGCGTTGCTGCTGCCGGTGGCGCTGTTCAAGTTCCGCGTCTGGGAGCCGCTCGCCGGCGGCGAGCCGGACAGTGGCGTCAAGCCCGTGCCCGGGTGGCTCAACCGGATCCTGCGCGCTCCGCTCGCACTCGAGTCGAGGTGGCTCGGCCGCGGCGGCTCGTTCCCGGCCGGCCAGTCGCTCGTGCTGCTGGCGCGGCGACGTGGCGGAGCTGCCCGCCTCGCCGCTACTCCCGCCGCCGCGGCGTAGCGAACGGAGCAGCACGGCGAGATCGGCGGCGGTCACCTGCCCGGCCGCGGCCACATTCGCCCGCGCGGCGGCTTCAATTCCCTTGCGCAGAATCCGCACCTTGGCCGGGGCCTGAAAGCCCAGGTGCATGCGCGATCCGGTCACCTCAATTACGGTCACCTGCACTTGTTCGCCAATCAGCACAGACTCGCCCACGCGCCGGCGGATCACGAGCATTTCGCCCGGTGCGTCATGCCACCGCCTCCCCCACTGGCATGTCGACGCGGTAGCCCGATTCCGGCTGCAACACTTGCAGCGCTCGCCGCGACTCGGCCGCAATCACAACCGGCGCCAGCAGATTCGCCGTCACCGCTTGCCCGCCCCGCACCTTCAGTAGGGCGAGCGAAATCAGGCCGGCGCCCTCCACCGGCTCGGCCTGCGTGAGGTTGATCGCCGCGCGGTCATCGTCGCTGAGCGTGAGCTGAAAGGCCGAGTCCACCAGGCGCGCCGGCAGGGCCAGAAAGACGAGCGACGGCGTGCGGAGGCTTTGCAGAAACACGACGGGCGCGGTCTCGGTCTGCTCAATCAGCAGAAAGCGGCGCTCTTCGTCAAACGCCGGCAGGCCGGCGGGAAAATGCACAACGGCGGCTTCCTCGTAATCGATGACGCCGAATTGCGTGGTCTCACCCCGCGGCATGGTCAGGCGCCTGTCTCAATCAACCGGGCCCAGGTGGCGTTGTCGCGATACCAGCGCACCAGTTCCTCGATACCTTCGGTGAACTGCGTGAGCGGCCGCCACTGCAATCGGCGTTGGGCTTTACCGATATCGGCCCAGGTGGCGTTCACGTCGGCCGGATGCGCGGGTTGATAGACAAGCTCGGCCGCGCGTCCCACCAGCGATTCAATCAACCGGATGGCCGACATAAGTTCCACCAGCTGGTCTGAGCCGAGGTTGGTCGTCTCAAAGCCCTGCGTGGTAAGGCCGGCGGCAATCGTGCCGCGCGCGATGTCGTCCACAAACGTGAGGTCGCGGCGCTGCGTGCCGTCGCCGAACACCGTCACCGGGCGGCCTTCGCTGATCCACTGCACAAACCGGAAGGCGCTCATGTCGGGCCGGCCCGCAGGACCGTACACGGTGAAGTAGCGCGGAATGGCGACGTGCAGGCCGTACAGATGATGGTAGGAGTAGCAGAGCGCCTCGGCGGCTTTCTTTGAAGCGGCATAGGGCGACAGCGGCCGGCCCGTGTCGGCGTCTTCTCTATACGGCATCGGGTTGTGCGAGCCGTACAAGCTGGAGGTAGAAGCCAGCAGAAAACGCGCGGCGCCGCTTTGCCGCGCCAGTTCAAGCAGATTCAGCGTGCCGGTGACGTTGGTGTCGAAGTAGATCGACGGGTTCTCCACGCTTTGCCGTACGCCCGCGGGCGCCGCCAGATTGAAAATCGCTTCCGGCTGCGGCATGGTGGGCCACGCGGCCGTCAACGCGCGGTTGTCAGAGATATCGGCCTCGGCAAAGCTGAAGCTGGGCAGCACGCGCAGACGCTCGAGGCGCCAGTGCTTGATGCGCCGGTCATACGCATCGTTGAGATTGTCGATGCCCGTTACGGTGTGGCCTGCTTCAACCAGCAGTTCGCTGACGCGCGACGCGATAAAACGACGCGATAAAACCCGCGCAGCCGGTCACCAAGTAGTGTGCCATTGGCTCCGTTGAAGAAAGAGTCGGACTCTTCCTCTAAGGAATAGTGGCGGGGGGGGCAAGGAAAATTCTCACCCCAAGTTGGGGAGGAGCAGGAACTAAAGACCGGAAAGCAAAGAGGGAGGTCTTTTAGAACCTTCCTCTTTCACACACTTTTTACCTTCGGGGATATGCCTTGCGGCAGGGATTCCTTCAGACGTATCTCCTTGATTTTAGGGCATTCTGGCAGTATAGCCAAGAGTCGCAGACTATCCCAGATCCATCCGACGATGCCATTCCCGCCGGCGCCCTATAACCCACAGCTTCTTGTCAGTCGTGAACGTACCGTCACACGAGAGCGTCTCAGCCGCTACCTCACAGCCACCAATCAGGACCTCGCTAACGTGTACCGCACCCGATTGTTTGGACACACCTTTGTTCATGCTGCAATCGCTTGAAAGTACTCGCGGCGGGCTTGGGCTGGGGAGCGGTACCCCAATTTTCCAACC
>VFZP01000502.1 GCA_016871115.1 Acidobacteriota bacterium | reverse complement strand
TGACGGCGCCGCTGCCTTCAGATTCAAGATGCCCATTCGCACCAACTCCCAATTCGATGTCTGGGTGAATGGCGTCCACGCTCTCAACAATATTTTTGAACGCGCCAGCCACTATGAGTATCTGCTCAATGACGATGGCCAGCGCGCCTTCAAACCAGGCCGCAACATCGTCGCCATCCGCGTCGCGCGGCATGGCACGAAGCAGAGCGGACAAGTCTTCGATCCCGGCCTGGTGGCTTCGGCGCCGGTTGAATTTCCGAAACCAAAGGGCAACGACGCGGCCCGCGCCGCATGGGTGGTTGTCGCGAACACAATTCTGAATCTCGACGAGGCTTTGACACGGCGATGATACGCAGGCATCTACTCACTGGCGGCAGCCTTGGGCTCGCCAATCTCTTTCTTTCGAGCGCGCAGAAGCGCGTGAATCCAGGCAAGGCGAAATCCGTCATCTACCTTCACATGGCCGGCGCGCCCAGCCAGTTGGAGTTGTTCGACTACAAGCCGGAACTCATCAAGTACAACGGCAAACCGTGTCCGGACGAACTGCTGAAAGGCAAACGGTTCGCATTTATCAAGGGCGTGCCAAACATGCTCGGCACTCCATACAAGTTCGCGCGCCACGGCCAGGCCGGCTCCTATGTCAGTGAGCTGATGCCGCGTTTCGCGAAGTTCGCCGACGACGTGACCATCATCCGTTCCGTCTCCACGGAGCAGTTCAACCACGCGCCCGCGCAGTTGTTCATGCACACCGGCAACTCCCGCTTCGGCTTCGCGTCCATGGGAGCCTGGATCACCTACGGCCTCGGCTCGGAGAATCGGGATCTGCCCGGCTTCGTCGTCCTCACCAGCGGCGGCAACAACCCCGATGGCGGGAAAAGCCTTTGGGGCAGCGCGTTTCTGCCAAGCGTCCATCAGGGCGTACATTGCCGTTCGCACGGCGACCCCGTCTTGTTCCTTTCCGATCCCGAGGGCATCTCGCGCGCTACGCGCCGCAAAACTCTGGACGCGCTGCGGGATCTCAATGCGATGGAGAGTCAACGGTCCGGTGACCCGGAAACGGAGGCGCGCATGAGCCAGTATGAACTGGCCTACCGCATGCAGCTCTCGGTGCCAAAAGTCATGGATATCTCCAAGGAATCCGAGGCCACGCACAAGTTATACGGCACCCAGCCCGGCCGTACCAGTTTCGCCAACAACTGCCTGCTGGCCCGCCGCCTTGTGGAAAGCGGTGTCCGCTTCGTGCAGCTATATGACTGGGGTTGGGACCATCACGGAACCTCCAAACGCGACGATATCGAACACGCTTTGAAACCTCACATCGACGAGGCTGATCAGGCGATCAGCGCGCTGCTCACTGATCTCAAGCAGCGCAACCTTCTGGACCAGACACTCGTCGTGTGGGGCGGGGAATTCGGCCGGACGCCGATGCGCGAGAACCGGGGCGGAAAGGAAGGCGCCTTCTTCGGCCGGGATCACCATCCGTTTGCATTCACCATGTGGATGGCCGGCGGCGGTGTGAAGAAGGGCGTCAACTACGGAGAAACCGATGATATCGGCTACTACGTCGTGAAGGACAAAGTGACGCCGCGCGACCTGCAGGCGACCATTCTGCACCTTACCGGTCTCGACCCGCACGCGCTCCACTATCCGTATCAAGGCTTGAATCAACGGCTGATCGGGCCAACGGACGAAGGCCGGGTGCTCCGCGACATTCTCACATAGTAGGTCAGCACGGCCACGGCGCAGACCTCCAGTCCGGTGCAGATGCCGGCCATCGCCGCCGGAGAAACCGTGTACGCCTGCCCGATCACCAGGCTTCCCAGAAACCACATAATTCCGTACACCAGATGGAACATTCCCAGTGCGCCGCCGGCCGCGGCGGCCGGCGCCTGTTCCACAATCGCAGCCCGCATCGTCGCTTCGAGGACGCCAACGGCCGCCGCCCAAAACACAACGCCCAGCAATACCGCGCCCGCCGCCTGCGAGATCAACAGCAGCGGCGCCACGCCGGCCAGCAGCGCCGCGAAAGGCAGCACGACGCGGCCAAGCGTATCAAAAAGCCGGCCGGACACCAGGGCCGAAACCGCGTCGGAAGCCATGGCCAGCGCATAGACCAGCGGGATCGCCGAGTCCTGAAACAAGCCCGTATGCTTGAAATGGTAGGCCAGCACTGGAAAGTCGGCGCATCCCGCGGCCATCAGTCCGGCGCCCAGCACTAGAGGCCAGAAGCCGGCGGCGCTTCCGCCGGCGCGCTCGCTCACGCCGCGCGTACCGCGCGCCCCCAGTAGCAGCAGCGGCGCCACCAGCGCAGGCACGGCCAACACCAGAAAACAAAGCCGGTAGTCGCCCTTCGCCGCCAGGATCGCCGCGGCGATAAGCGGGCCGATTACTGAACCAATCTGATCCAACGCGCGGTGCAGACCGAAGCCCGCGCCGTGGCCGGTGGCCTCTGAGGCGCCGGCGAGCAACACATCCCGGGCCGGCGTGCGAATCGCCTTCGCCGCTCGCTCCAACATCAACACAGCCGCCGCCCAGCGCCAGTCGGACACAACCGCCAACAATGGGATGGCGAGAACGTTTAACGCATAGCCCGCGAAGGCGAACCACCAGTAACCGCCCGTTCGGTCGGCCCACCGGCCGCTCCAAAGGCGCAGGACCTGGCCGGTCAATTCGCCCGCTCCGGACACCGCCGAAATCACGGCCGGCCCTGCGCCCAACAGAGCCAGGTACGGCCCAACAATACTCCAGGCTCCTTCGTAGCTGATATCGCCGAACAGGCTCACAAAGCCTAACAGCACAATCAGCCGAAGGCCGCGGATCACTGCAACGCCCTTCGGACGATCTCCTGCGCGGCATGGATCTCGGCGCTTTCCAGCGTACGGTCCGCCGCGCCCAGCGTGAAGCGAAGGGTCATCGTCTTCGCGTCTTCGGTTTCGTACTCGTAAAGGTATGCCACGTTCAGCAGATTTGGAACCTTCGAGCGGTCCACCCGGGCCACAACTTCCGCCGCCAGCGTCCGCGGACCTACCGGCACCGTGATGTCGAACTCCGAAACCGGGAACCGGCGGGGCGGTACGTACTTCACAACGCCAGGGGCGTTGGCCAACAGCGCGGCCAGGTTCAGGTACGCCACCTGCGCCCGGCCCAATTCAACAAAGGAGGGATGAAACTCAAACAGCCGGCCGATCTCCGCGCCGCGCCAATGCAGCGTGCCGGCCCGGTGCGGATGCTCGTAGTGTCTGGCCTCGGCCGGCGTTATCGTCACGCCCGGCGCAAGGCCGTCGACAACCAGCTTCAATTCGTTCAGTCCCGCGCGGCCGTCTCCTTCCTTCTTGTATAGGACGACGGCGCAGCAGGGAATCTCATTCGGCAGTGCGCCTTCCACCTTGTGAATCTCGCGGCCGATCTCGAACAACCGGAACTCGCTCGCCGATAGCCGGTTGTGTTCAATGTTCTTCAACACGTTCGGCAACAGGCTGCTGCGCATCAGTTCCTGTCCGGCGGCAATGGGATTCAACACACGCAGATGCGACGCCAACGGCAATCCAAAGCGTTCGGCCTGCGCCACGCTGATGAAGGAGTAGTTGTAGACCTCGGTGTATCCATTGGCGGTCAGCGCCGCGCGGATCCGCCGGTGGTACCCGCGCTCGGGGTCCTGAGGCGGAACTCGCGCCGGCACCTCGGGCGCAACCGGAGTAATGGAGCTATAACCTATGATTCGTCCAACCTCTTCAACCAGATCGTCCTTGATCGAGATGTCCTTGGTCGCGCGCCAGCTTGGCACCGTGACAGTAAAGCGCTCGCCGTCGCGGGTGACGCCGAATGCGAGACTCTCCAGAATCGAAGCGACCTCGTCCGCGCCGATCGCCCGGCCCAGTTTGCGCTGCATCCAGTCATGGGTGAAAGCGATCGGAGCCGGAGCGGGCGCCTGTTTCCAGGAATCGGCGAGACCGCCCGCCAGGCGGATGCCGGGGCTG
>VFZP01000501.1 GCA_016871115.1 Acidobacteriota bacterium | reverse complement strand
CGGTTCTTTGCCGACCTCACCAACGGATGCATCCGTGACGGAAGCTTTCAGAGCGTCCGCGAACTGATTGACGCCATCGAGGAATTTCTGGCCGTTCGCGCCGAGGCCCCGACGCCATCTAAATAGAAAGCCAACGGCCAAGACATCCTCCGAAAGATCACCAGGGCCCGGGAATCCCTAGCTGCCGTTATTGCAGGCTAATTCCGTTACAGGACACTAACGTACGAAACTTGCGCAACTTTGTATCGGTTGTCGTGTTCGAAGGGAACAGTTACATTGAGATGGAGCGGCAACGCTTTGTCGATCATGGGGAGGCGAAGGCCATGAGAACAGGGATTGGGCGCTTCTTTTGTCTTTCTCTGACGGCCCTGGCGCTGTTGGGCGCAGAGGACTTGCCGTCGGGCGAAAACTGCAAATTCCGGAACGATCCGGATGAGTTTCTGTTACATGACAGCCGCGCACGCGCCGAAGTAATGGCGCGCACGGCGAAACTCTCCAGCCTGCGATTTTCTTCGAGCACCGGGCTGACGCCGCAGGCGGTGCCGGCGAACCAGATCCCGCGGCGCAATTTGATTGACGTGGCGATCTTCGACCGCCTTGTGGCTGAGCGAGTGCCGTCCGCCCGGCTGACCACGGATGAAGAATTTCTGCGCCGCGTTTCATTGGACCTGACCGGCCGCATTCCTTCCGCCGCCGAGATCCGTGCGTTTCTTGAAAGCAAAGCCCCGGACAAGCGCTCGGCCACGATCGACCGGCTGCTGTATTCGCCGGGGTTCAACGACCGCTGGACGATGTGGATCGGCGACTGGCTAGGCGTGACGCAGCAGACGGTGAACATCAACCGGCAGATCAGCGGGCGTAACGCGATGCACGATTGGGTGCGTTTTTCGCTCAATCAGGACAAGCCGCTGAAGGACTTGGTTTTCGAAGCGCTCACAGGCGACGGCAACAATTTCGAAAAGGGTCCGGTGAACTACATTCTACAAGGCCGGCAATCTGGCGGGCCGGTGCAGGACTGGTATGACCTGATGTTCTCGCAGGCCGCGGACAAATTCCTCGGCGTGTCCCACTACGACTGCCTGCTGTGCCACGACGGACGCGGGCACCTCGATGAATTGAGCGTCTGGGGGCGGCGCGGGACGCGGCTCGAAGCGCAGCGCCTGGCGGCGTTCTTTTCGCGCATCAATATTACGCAGTCCACTCTCGACCGTGGCAATCCGCTGGCAGGAAGTTGGTTGGTGGCGGATCGCCCGACGGGCAACTACAGCATCGTGACGAACTTCGGCAATCGCCCGAATCGTGTGGCCGTCGGATCGCTGCGCGCGGTGGATCCGGAGTATCGCGGCGCCGGGCCGAAGTCGGCCAACTGGCGCGCGGACTTTGCCGAGAACGTGATGACCGATCCGCTGCTGGCGATGAATCTCGCCAACCGGTTATGGAAGGCGATGTTCAATCGCGGATTGGTGGAACCGGTGAACGGGCTGGATCCGGCGCGCCTCGATCCGGACCATCGGCCGGCGGCGCCGTGGACATTGCAGGCGTCGCACCCGAAATTGCTGCGGCAACTGGCGGCGGAGTTGGCGGCGCGCAACTACAGCCTGCGCGAGTTCCTGCGGCTGGTGGTAGAATCCTCGGCGTATCAGTTGAGCACGCGTTACGACGCCGAGTCGACCGTGGCGCAGGTGCCGTTGTTTGCGCGGCACTATCCGCGGCGGTTGGAAGCCGAAGAGATTCACGACGCGATTGCGAAGTCGACGGGCGTGATGACGAACTATCTACCGGCGGGCTGGGCCGAGCCGATTCAATGGGCCGTGCAGTTCCCTGACACGAGCGAGCCGCGCGCCAATGGCGCCACGCTCAACTTCCTCGCGCCGTTCCTGCGCGGCAATCGCGACGCGCTGACGCGGCAGCAGACCGGATCGATCTTGCAGCAGTTGACGCTGATGAACAGCACTTTCGTGACGGCGAAGGTGAGAGTGAACGCGTCGGCAACGCTGCGCGCGGCGGCGGCGATCACGGACAACAACACGGTGGTGGACGAGTTGTTCCTCACGTTCCTGGCGCGGCAGGCGTCGCCAAACGAGTTGAAGGTGGCGCTGGCGCATTTCAGCAAAGCGCCGAATCGCAACGCGGCGGTAGAGGACCTTGCCTGGGCTTTGGTGAACAAAGCCGAGTTCCTGTTCAGCTATTAAGAGAGAGGAGCGCCAACACCATGAAGGACCGTTTTGGATTTGACTGGGCAGGCATTCCGGGCACCTACTTCTGGCACAAGCCGCATCTGGGCCGGCGGTTGTTTTTCCGCCATCTGGCCGCGGGCGTCGGCGGCTATGCGCTGTTGCCGGGGCGGCCGGGCGAGACGATCGCGCGCGCCGCGGCGCGCAGGCCGATCAACAAAGCGAAGAACGTGATTTTCGTGCTGCTGAGCGGCGGCGCGAGCCACACCGATACGTTCGATTTGAAAACCGGCGCGTGGACGCCGGCGAACTTCAACCCCACGCCGTATGACGGGCTGCTGTGGGCGCAGGGCCTGATGCCGTGGCTGGCGGCGCAAATGGATTCGATTGCCGTGGTGCGGTCGGTGCGGTCTTGGGCAGCGGTGCATGATCTCGCGCGGAACTGGGTGCAGATTGGCCGCAACCCGATTGCGAGTACTTCGGCGATTGCGCCGCACATTGGCTCGGTGGCGTCGCTCGAGTTGGGACCGCAGACGCCGGGCAAGATCCTGCCGACGTTCATTGCGCTGAACAGCGGGAACAATCTGCCGGGTGCGGGATATCTGTCGCCCGAGCACGCGCCGTTTTATGTGGATGCGGGCGGCGCGGGGCTGGGCAACACCGCGCATCCGGACGGCAACGCGGCGTTTGAGCGGCGGCATGGATTGTTGACGCGCCTGGAGGCCGACGAACGCGAGATAAATCCTCTGGGCCCGGGCACGATGGAGATGCTGAAGTTCAACGACGGCGCGCGGAACCTGATGTACAACCCCATGGTGGATGCCACCTTCCGCTTTACCAACGATGAGCGGCTCCGGTACGGCAACTCGGGTTTCGGCAACGCGTGCCTGGCCGCGCGGAATTTGCTGCGCAACAAGCTGGGGACGCGATTCATTCAGATCTCGATCGGCGGATGGGACAACCACGCGAACATTTATCAGGGGCCCTTCAACGCGGCCAATGCGAATTCGCTCGCGCGGCTGTTTGACGCGGGGCTGGGCACACTGATCGCGGACTTGAAGGAAGGCGGGCTGCTCGACGAGACCCTGATTGTAACGATGGGCGAGTTCGGGCGCACCGTGGGTCCGCTGAATTCAGGCGCGGGCCGCGATCACTTCCTGCAGCAGGCAGTGCTGTTTGCGGGCGCCGGGATTCGCGGACCGAAAGCGATTGGGAAAACCGACGAGATCGGGCGCGCGACGACGGAACCGGGCTGGGGCCGTGAGCGCGACGTGCGAGCCGAGGACGTGGAGGCGACGATCTACTCGGCGCTGGGTATCGACTGGACCACGGTGCGCCGCGACGACCCGCTGGGGCGCGGGTTTGAGTACGTGCCCTTTGCGGCGTCGCAGGATCTGTATGGGCCACTGCACGAGTTGTGGGGGTAGGGTTAATAGTGCGTCGCGATGCGACGAAGCTGAGGCCCCGCGCATGCTCTCCAGAAACCCAATGGACAACTCATGATTTATCAGCATTCGGGCGGAAGGGCGGGACTAAAGCGCCAACGCGCGGGGCGCGTTTTTTGTCCCAGAAACTCTGCGAGCACCGGGCGCCCGGAATCGGGCATCCTGACAGGAGGAACAGGCGCAGGCAAGCTATGATCGAAATGACCTTGGCGCCTTGTGCCCGTGCTGAAGCCTGATTTCGGTGGCGACGGTTGCTTGTTTGATGGCGATTCTGCGTGCCAACGCGATTCGACCCCGCTGGAGAGTTTGTTGGATTGACTGCCCACCGAGCCGCGCGCCTGTTCCTTGCCTTGACAAGGAGACCCGCAT
>VFZP01000500.1 GCA_016871115.1 Acidobacteriota bacterium | reverse complement strand
TGGCAGCGTGATTGGGGTCGGGATCGATCGAGACCCGCGGACCAAAACGGTATCAAACCAGTGTCAACCCAGATTTTGCACCAGAGCCCCTTGCCCCTTGTACGGCAGGCGGCGCTTCAGGGCGCGCATAAAGATCGAGGTCCACATCCTGGCCGGTACGCAGTTGCAGTTCGAGCCGTTGCGCCCCTTGCGGCATGGTGACGTAGTAGCCGTTGGCGCCGGCGAGAAGCCGGCCGGAGTTGGAGGCCGGAATGTTGAGTTGCGCAGTCGCGCCAGGATTGAGGCGCGTACCCGTGGCGCCGCCCGGAGGCGGTGGTGGCGGCGGCGAGCCACCGGGCACCGTGGCCGTGAGGGTCACGCTGCCGGCGCGATTCGGCGTCAACACCGCAATGCCGATGAAGTACGTGCTGCCAGCCACCAGTGGCGGCGTGGAAGAAGCGTTGATGGTGATCAACTCATCGCCCGCCGCACCTTCAGAGGCGAAGTCCGCCGTCACGCGGCCGCCCGATACCTCCGGCGCGGAGTTACGGCGAACGAACAGGTCGTAGTCAATCCCTGGCGTGCCGTTGCTCAGCCTCACGGTCAGCCCGGTGGCTCCGGCGGGCACGGCGCTCTGATACTTGTCGGCCAGCAAAACGGAATTCGCCTGCGCCGGAATGTTCAGCGTGAGCGCCTGGCCGGAGGTGAGCGTGTTACCTCCGGTTGGCGGAGGCGTGGTGTTGCCACCCTCAATCGTCACGAGGATGTTGCCGGTGGCGGTGACGTTGTTTGTATACAGGCCGAGGCCCACAAAGTAAGTGCCAGGCCGCAACGGCGGTTGGCTAGCTTGCGTGAGATTGATCTCCTCATTGCCGTTTGGCCCCGTGGAGGAATGATCGGAGATCACGTTGTTACCCGCAACGGCTGTATCCTGGCCGTGGCGCGGGAACAGATCGACATCGTAGACATCCGGCCGGTCGCTGGTGAGTTTGACGATCATCCGCTGTGCGCCCTCTGGCACCTGAATGCGGAAACCACCGCTGCCGTTGAAGAGCGTGCCGCCCGTTACCGGGCCGATGCGGAACGAGCGCGGCACATTCGGCGTCAGCAAATTGGTGGTTGGCGCAGGGGTGCCGGAAACCGTCGCGGTAATGGTGCCGCGCGCCTGCGAATTGGTGGTAAATAGGCCGAGCGCGATGTAGTAGCGGCCCGAGCGCAGCGCGGGACTCGAACGCAGGTCGATGGCTAGTGTCTCAAAGCCCGACGCCGCAGGCGAGGCGTGGTCCGCCACGACGCGGCCGCCTTGCACCGACGGTTGCGACTCGTAGCGCACCCAGAAGCCCAGTTCCGGCTCCGCGCCCACCGAAGTGATTCGCACATCGAGGCGCGTGGCGCCGGCGGGCACGTCGATATAGAAGCCTTCTTCGCCACTGACGAGCGTGGGCGATTCAAACGGGCCGATAGTGAAATTCCTGGCCACTCCCGAGACTAGCGCCTGGCCGGCAGCGGGAGGCGTGGCGCCCGGCGGAGGGTTCGTTCCGCCCGTATTGCGGCCTTCGAGATATTCGCGTAACCGCGGATAGGCGTCGGAGAGCCTGCCGTAGTTGGCCGGGAACGGACGAATGTTGCAGGGCGTTTCGCTCTTCGGCCCCGAACTCAGCATGCTGGTGAGTACGCCGGACTCGGTGAATAATCCGGAACCGGATGAGCCGCCTTCAATCAGACCCTCGCCGAAGCTGACGGTATAGTAGAAAGCCGGGTTGGCGCCAGCCAGTTGCGGGCCGGTGGTGACGCGCCGCCCGCGGGAGAAGCGCTTGTAGTCTCCGGATGGATGGTGAATGCCAGTGAGCGCCGTTCCCATCGGCAGTTCGCCGCTGTTCCAGCTTTAGAAGACAACGCCGGTGGGCAGCGAGTTCAGGCGAATCAGGGAGAAATCGCCCCGCGCCACGCCCTCGCTCACCAGGTAGCGCGCTCCCAGCGTGCGTTGCGCATCTCGTTTGTTGGGTACGGTGCCGTTGCAGGTGCGCGTCTGATACTGCCAGAACGCTTCGACTGTGCGCGCCACGGTGTCGGATGAGACGCAGTGGTCTGCCGTGAGGAAGTACGGAATGTTGTTGCTGGTGGTGGTGCGCGACAGCGTGCCCGAACAGACGTAGCTGGAGTTGTCCTCTTCGTACACGATGTGCGCCACCGAGCGCGCCGTTTCCGCCCACTCGGGGAAGCAGGAAATGTCGAGATGGCAACTGGCCGCGGCGAAGTTCACACCCGGGTTCTGGCCGGCGGCCAGCGGAGACAGCAGCGACTGCACGGCAGCGGCGCTGGCCGCCGGCGTGGGCGCAAGCGAAGGCGACGCCGGGTTCCCGAACGCACGGGCCAGTTCTTCATTGGGCATCGCCGGCAATGCGCCGGGCAGGAGGTGCGAAATCTCGGCGATGGTGAACGGCAATTCGCCGGAGGCGGCATCGAACGAGACGCGGGAACTGCCGGCGGCTGGCTCATACTCCACCACGATGCGCTCGGCGAGCACCGAGCCGCTCCAGAATTCGCCGTCGTTCCACAGCCCGCGGCCTTCATACGGCCCGGCGATGGCAGACTCTGCGCCCGTGCCGTCGTGCAGCCAGAGCCGGCCGCCGCGCAGGTTGAAGTCGCGGAAGTGAATGCGGACACCCGCCGCGCCCGGAGATTCGATCGCCATACGCCACACCTCGCGGCCGCCCGGCATGGTTTCCCAGCGCCCCATGTCGCGCGCGGCGAGGGCCACGATGGCGCGGTGCACGCCCGCGCGCGTGGCCATCGAAGTAGGTTTCAGATTGAGCTCTTCCGCCGCGAGGGAGCCAGCCGGTGCGCTGCGGGCAGTACATTCACGCGCCGGTGCATCAGGCTCGGCAGCGCCAGCCGCGCCTTGCGTTGCGACAGCTCTTCCAATCCACCTTTGTAGACGTACGGCGCGACCTTTTCGGCCGCTGAGGGCAACCCAGCGAGTATCGCCAGAACCGCCAAACGCAAATAGAACACGGATCTCCTCCGAACCGGACTCAACTCTCACTAACACCACGTGAAAACCATGCGGCAGGGATCTATCGGCTGGGACGCCGATCCGCTGCAAGCCGGTTTCGTCCGCCCGTCGTCAAGAAACCGCGAGGACCGAACATTTCACACCCCACACACGAGCTTAACGATACTTTTACGAAAGCGGGGAATCGCGTGGCGGTTCTCCCGCGTTGATACGAGTGGGAGAACACAACCATGATGAAAAACAGATCGCTCAACCGGCCCGCCGCCGCAACCGCGCCAGTGATGATCCGGCAGGAACGCACCGCCGATGTCCATTGCCTCATTTGCACGCATCGTGTGCAGGCGCAAGTACTCGTGGACCGCCGCGGCGCGCGCGTCAAGTCAGGTGAAAAATGCTCGCGCTGCGGGTCTAGCCTGGAGGCCGGCTACGTACTTTCTTTGAAGCCCGCGGCGTGAAGCCCGGCGCTGAGGCGCACGAAGTAGACTATAGTGAGAGATAGGATCAGCAAAAAAATGAAAAAGAAGCCGGCGCCCGCGGCCGAACCCGTTGTTTCGCCGGAAATCCGGGACAGCGCCAAGCGCGCCTCGTCGGAAACCACCGACAAGCTGCGCCGCGCCGCTGCTGCCGCGCCGGCCAAGTGCACCGTCTGCGGCAGTGTTTGCTCTGCTATCTCCAGCGAACGGCTTTGCTGGGTGTGCCGCCGCCTGAAGATCAGCGCCTGGCGCGATAGCGACATCCAGATGAATGCTCAGGAATAGCGTTCGATCGTACGCGTCCGGCGAACCCCTGTTGAGGACCGAGCGCCCGAGCTGGTGAGATAGCAGCACCATGACTAGCCACACCAAACCAGCGCGAGCCACCTTCGAGGAGTGCCGCGCACTTTTAGCCGAATGGGAGCGCAGCGGCCTGAGGCAACACGAATTCAGCGAACAGCGCGGCATTCCCGTCCGCACCTTCGAGTACTACCGGCGTCAGCAAATACGGCGATCGCCTCCG
>VFZP01000499.1 GCA_016871115.1 Acidobacteriota bacterium | reverse complement strand
GCGGACGCACAACACCACAATCTCCGCGTCGAAATGGCGGCCAGCAAACAGCTCTTCAACCGGAACGAAGGAGGGCATTGCGACAGTTTCTCTCATCTTGGCCGGTTTGCACCAGAGCCCTGGTTACCGGCGGCACGATGACCGGCAGCCGGAACACGCGGCCCGGCCAGTATCTCGGCACCGACGTCGAGGGCGGCAAGGCGCAACAGATCAAGAAGGGCGACATCGTGGTGATTCCCGCCGGCACGCCGCTCTGGTTCAAGGAAGTGCCCAAGTCCGTGAGCTACTTGGTGGTGAAGGTGCTGAAACAATAAAAGTCATGCGACGGCCCCGTCTGCTGCTCGCCGCGATACTCTTGCCCGGGTCCGCCTGGGCCGACCCGCCGCGTGCGGCGGAGCTATTCGGCAGCGCTGGCGTGATGGCGTTCGGCGCGCGGAAGATGAAGCCGGCACCGGGCTGGCTTTGAGCGCCACGGTAACGGGTCCGCTCAAAGCACGCTGGGCAATCGACACCCAAACGCTCAGCGCGCAGTTGCAGGACCGCGCGGACTACCGCCTCCGCGTCACCCTGTTTTCGCCCGCCTTGCAGTACCGCCGCGGCGATGACCGTGCCTATTGGTTCGCGGGCGCCGGTCCTGGCCTGCACACTGTCTCCAGCAGCGGCGCCAACCGCAGCCCCAACAGCACGGGCCTCACCTTTCACTGGCGCAAGGGCGGCGTGTTTGCGCCCATGCCCCGGCTGCTTGTCCGCACTGAGTTTTTCTGGGTGAACCGCCACGCGATCCCGCACGCCGGCGCGATGGTCTCCGTAGGAGTGCGGCTGCGGCGGCAGTAGAGGTTGGTAGGGACGGGCAGATTCGAACTGCCGGCCTTCCGCTTAGGAGGCGGACGCTCTATCCATCTGAGCTACGTCCCCGCAGGCTCTATGGTACCAGCCGATAGTGTTTTTCGATGAGCCGCAGGTGATGCTCCACGTGCCCGGCCAGCACATAGCCGAACGCGCGCACCGAGACGCCCTCTACGCCGCTCGAGGTGCCGGTACGCGCCCAGGCTGCGCCGTCGAGTGAATGCACCAGCGCGAGGGTCGCGCGCCGCACCGCTTTCCACTCTTCAACGATCTCCGGCCACGGGCGTTCATTAGCGCGTGAATGCGCCACCCACAAATCCTGATCGAAGCCCGGCAGCGGAGTGCGGTCGCCGCGCGCGATGCGCAGCAGCCGGAAGCTCATCACGCGTTCGGTGTCGCTGATGTGCTCGACGGACTGGCGCAACGTCCACTTTCCGGCCGCATAACCCTGCAGACTCCGCGCCTCGGAAAACTCGGCGAGCAGCGCCGGAAGCCGCTCAAGTTGACCAGCCAGAACGGCAAGCAACTCCGGCTCCTCGGGCACCGCCTTCACATAGCCGCGGAAGAACTCAGGCACTTCCGCGGCTGGGGGACGAATCAACATGCGTTACTTGCGGCCGCCGAGGAACTGCCCGGCCATACCGAGAATCTCATCCATCGCCGAGCCGTTCTGGTTCTGATCGAGCCACGGTCCAAGCATGCCCATGATGCCGGACGCCGGAGCTGCGTGCTGCTGCGGAGCCGGAGCGCCGCCGCCCATCAGCGAGCCGAGTACGCCGCCGAGCCCACCGCCGCAGCCGCCCATCGCCGCGTCCATCACCTGCCCCAGCAACCGGCTGGCGCCGGCCTGGCGTCCCATGCCGCCCATCAGCAGGCCCGCGGCCAGCGGCAGCATTTTCTTGATGATGTCCGCACTCACACCGCTCTGCGCCGAGGCGTGCGAAACAAGTTGCCGGCTCACGTCCTTGCTGCCCAGCAGGTGGCCGAGAGTGCCGTTGCCGTCTTGCACGGCTTCCTGCGAAAACAGCGCCGACGGATCGTCAAGGTAGCGCTGGTGGTTGCCACCCTGCAACGCGCCGAGGAGCCCTTCGATCCCGCCCTCGCGCTGCACGTTCTGTTGCATCGCGCTGGCCAGCATGGGCAGCACCACTCCCAGCGCTGACTGTGCCTGGTCTTCACCGAGACCGAATTGCTGGGCCATCTGGCGCACCGCGCCGCCGCCCTGAGCCTGTAAGATCACGTCCATTAAGTTCATGTGTTGTTAACTCCCTCCGGCCGACAGCGAAGCACAACCGCCTTCGCTATAATGGCGAGAATAATGGAGAAAGCACTTATCGTCGGGGTTACCGGGCAAGACGGTTCCTACTTGGCGGAGTTCCTGCTCCAAAAAGGCTATCAGGTTCACGGCATCAAGCGCCGCTCATCGAGTTTCAACACCGGCCGCGTCGACGGAATCTACCATGATTTCCACGAAGCCGGCGCGAATTTTTTTCTGCATTTCGCAGATCTCGCCGACGCCTCCAGCCTCACGCGGCTTCTCTACGAAATCCGGCCTGATGAGATCTACAATCTCGCCGCGCAAAGCCACGTGCGCGTCAGCTTCGACATCCCCGAGTACACCAGCGACATCACAGCCACCGGCGCCCTCCGGCTGCTGGAAGCCATGCGGCTATCCGGCGTAAAGGCGCGCTTCTACCAGGCCTCGTCTTCTGAGATGTTCGGGTCGGCGCCGCCGCCGCAAAGCGAAACCACCGTATTTCATCCGCGCAGCCCCTACGCCTGCGCCAAGCTGTTTGGCCACAGCATCACGGTGAACTACCGCGAGAGCTACGGGCTGTTCGCCGTCAGCGGTATTCTGTTCAATCACGAATCGCCGCGCCGGGGCGAGACGTTTGTCACGCGCAAGATCGCCCGCGCGGTGGCGCACATCAAGCTGAAGCTGCAGCAAAAGCTGCACCTGGGCAACCTTGACGCGCTACGCGACTGGGGCTACGCGCCCGAGTACGTAGACGCCATGTGGCGTATGCTGCAGTACGAAACCCCCGACGACTTCGTCATCGGCACCGGCGAAATGCACACGGTTCGGGAGTATGTAGAAGTGGCGTTTGCGCACGCGGGCCTTGACTGGCAAAAGCATGTGGAAATCGACCCGCGCTATTTCCGCCCCGCCGAAGTGGACGCACTGCAGGCCGATCCTTCGAAAGCCCGCCGCGCACTGGGCTGGGAAGCCCGTGTGACGTTCGCCGAACTGGTGCGCATCATGGTGGACGCCGAACTCGAGCACCTGCGGCGATGTCAGTCCGGCGTGCTCACTCCGGTGGGCGAAGCGGAATGACAGCAGCGCCCCTGGTTACCATCGTCACTCCTTCTTACAACCAGGGCCGCTTCATCGCCGAAAACATCGAAAGCGTGCTGACGCATGACTATCCGCACGTTGGGTACATCATCATGGACGGCGGGTCCAAAGACGAAACCGCAGACGTGGCAGCGCGCTACGCCGGGCGCCTTACTTTCATCTCCGAGAAAGACCGCGGCCAGCCGAACGCCATCAACAAGGGCTTCCAGCGTGCCCGCGGCGAGATCGTCGCGTGGATCAACTCCGACGACACACTGCGGCCCGGCGCCATCCGCCGCGCCGTGGCGGCGCTCGCCGCGCATCCGGAAGCCGCGGCCAGCCACGGCGAAGGCTAACTGATGGACGAAGCCGGTTGCGCCACCTGCCGCTTCCGCATACGCAGCCGTTTGACTTGTATCGCCTGACGCATGTGTATGACTACATCCTGCAGCAGAGCCTGTTTTTACGCCGCGCGGCACTGGAGGAGATTGGCTGGGTGCGCGAAGATCTGCACTTCGCCATGGATTGGGACCTGCTGATCCGCCTCGGCCAGCGCTGGCCGCTGCACGACGAGCCGGCCTACTTTGGCTGCCTGCGCGAGCACGGCGAGGCCAAGACGCTCTCCGGGGTTGGCAAACGCGTTGCTGAAATCACGCGCATGCTGCGTGAGCATACGGGGCAAAAGTGGCCCCCTAGTGTTCTGTAATTGAATTGCCTTTAAATAACGTCGGAAGTGTGCCATACTTAGCCATGGCACGCCCTGTCTCGACCATCGAGCTCACTCCAGAAGAGCGATCCACGCTGCGCCGCCGTGCTCACTCTCCCACCAGCGC
>VFZP01000498.1 GCA_016871115.1 Acidobacteriota bacterium | reverse complement strand
CTTGAAGGTGCACTCGAAATAGGGCCCATGGCGTTTGGCGGGATCGCTGTGACAGGGGCACTGTTTGTTGCCGCACTTCATCATTCGCTTCAGTAGCGTCCCCTTGCAGAAGTAACCCAAGCCCAATAGCGGCCTACCGCCCCGCCGCCGTGCGCAGCCACTCGATGGCCCGGCGCACGGCGCGGTCCTGCCGCAGTTCCACCTCGTCGCCCTTCTCCACGCCCAGCGCCTGATTGAAAATCTCCTGGTGCAGGCGCGTGCGGATCCACTCGCGGTCCGCTGACCACTCCGCCACGCCGGGACGAATGTTGCGCTCAGAGAGAAACACCTGCAGGTCATCGAGGTGCTTGCCCGTCACGGCGAACTCGGGCGTCACCGCCGGCTTGCTGGAGAGAAACTCCGTCGCATAAGCCGTCAGAATCCCGTTGGCGTCCAGGAACAGCTGCAGGCGCGTTTGCGCCGGATGCAGGATCGCTTCGTCCGGCTCGATCCCGCCGCCGCCTTTCACCGCGCGGCCCGCTGCTGTCTTGAACGACGTCGTGCCCGCTTCGAGATTTCCGTAGAGCGGCTTGCCGTCACGCAGTTGGCCCTCCTTGATCGGCCGTTGGATCGAACGGCCACTCGGCGTGAAGTAGAACGCCGTGGTCAGCGCGATGCCCGCGCCTTCGGGCAGCGGATACACCGACTGCACCAAGCCCTTACCGAACGTCGCCGTGCCGAACACCTGCGCGCGGTCATGATCCTGCAGCGCGCCGGTGACGATCTCCGCCGCGCTCGCCGTCTTCTCGTTCACCAGCACCGCAATCGGGAATGCGTACGGCTTGCCTGACGCCGGCACCTTCACTTCTTCCAGCGACCGTGCCCGCCCGCGTACGGAAACCAGCACCTGCCCGGGCTTCAAAAACAGCGCCGCCGCTTCGAGCGCCGACGTCACGATGCCGCCGCCATTGCCGCGCAGATCCAGCACCAAGCCTTTCAGCGACGCGCCGCCCAGCTTGTCGATCGCCTCCTGCATCTGCTTCCCGGTCTCGCCCTCAAAGCTGGTGGCGCGCACGTATCCGATACCGTCTGCTAATAAGAACGCGCGGTCCACCGAGGGTGACGCCATTTCCTCCGGCGTGAGCGTGAAGGTCATCAACCGCGCGTTACCCGGGCGGCGTACCGCGAGCCGCGCGGGGCGCTGGCGGCTTTCACTCAACACCTGCACGAGTTGATCGAGATTGAGCTGCGCCAGCGAGATGTTGTTGATACCCACAATCTCGTCCCCAGGCGCGAGGCCCGCGCGTGCCGAGGGTGCGTTCTGCACCACCTGCAGAATAATGACGCGCCCCGGCAGCACACTCACCACGGTGCCGAAGCCCTTGGACGTGGAGCGCTCCATCTGGCGCAACTGCTCCATCTGGTCCGGCGAGAGAAACGCCGAGTGCGGATCGAGCCCGCGCATCATCGAAGGCAGCGCGCCTTCGTAGATCGTGCCGTTAGCATCCACCGGGTCCGCCGCTTGCGACTCCACCAGCCCGTAGACTTCGGCGAATTTGCGCAGCGCCGCTTCGACGTCACTGGCTGCGGCGTCGGCGAACAGGAGCAGGGCGAGCGAAGGCAGCCACATCGCCGTCAGATGATCCGCTTGCCGAGGGCCGAGGCCATCAATTGCACGGCAAGATCCGCGGTGCGGTTCGAGATATCGAGCACGGGGTTCACTTCCACCACGTCGAGCGCGAGCAATTGCCCCGAGTCGCCGGCGAGTTCCATCGCCAGGTGCGCCTCGCGATAGGTGAGTCCGCCGGGGACGGGCGTGCCGACGCCGGGCGCGGCCTGCGGGTCTACCGAGTCCATGTCGAGCGAGAGGTGAAAGCCCGCGGTGCCATCGGTGGCAAAACGAATCGCGTCCATCATCACGGGTTTCAGGCCGCGCTCGTCGATGTCGCGCATGGTGAAGATGTGGACGCCCGAGTCGCGCACGAGTTGGCGCTCCAGTTGATCCACATCGCGCAACCCCACGATCACCGTGTTCTTCGGCTGCACCTTCGGAGCGAAGTTGAAGATATGCGTGAGTTCCTTCGGCCCGTGGCCGATCAGGCAAGCCAGCGGCATGCCGTGCACGTTGCCCAACATGGACGACTCGGGCGTGTTCATATCCGCGTGGGCATCCACCCAGATCAGGCCGATCAACTGCTTCTGCTTGCGGTAGTGTCGCGCTACGCCGGAGACGCTGCCGACGGCGAGCGAATGGTCGCCGCCCAGCACCAGCGGAAAACGATCGCTTCCGGCGGCCTGGTCCACCAGCGTGGCGAGACGCTTGCACGTCTCGGCGATCTCGGGCAGGTAGCGCGCGTGCGGGTTGCCCGCGTCGCGCGACTCGGCCTGCACCACGTCGACATTGCCCCGGTCTTCAACCATGTAGGAAAGACGGCCGAGGCGCTGATGGAGATCCGCCACGCGAATCGCGCTGGGACCCATGTCGACGCCACGGCGGCCGGCGCCGAGATCGAGCGGCGCGCCAATGACTGCAATGCGGGAAGGACGCATGCTCCTATTGTGCCCGGTTTGCGTGGCGCAGTTGCTACCATCAGACGGTGAGAGTCGGAGACCTTTACGGCCAGGGCCGGGCCATATTCAGTTTCGAGTTTTTTCCTCCCAAGACGGATGCGGCAGTGGATGATCTGCTGGAGACAGTGCGGGAATTGAAGGAGGTCAGCCAGCCGGACTTTGTCTCTGTTACCTATGGCGCAGGCGGCTCTACGCGGTCGCGCACGCTGGACTGTGTGGCGCGCATTCAGCGCGAAGCGGGCGTGACGGCCATGGCACACCTCGCCTGCCTTGGCCATGAAGAAGATGAAATCGCCGAGATCGTGAGCCGGCTCACCGCGCAGGGCATCGAGAACGTGCTGGCGCTGCGCGGCGATCAGCCCAAGAACGGCGAAGTCAGGGCAACGTCGCTGCGCAATGCCACGGACCTGATGGCCGTGCTGCAAAAGCGCAACTTCGGCGTGGATTACGGCGGCGCCTGTTACCCGGAGCCGCATCCGCAAGCCGCCAATGCTGACGACGATCTGCACTGGGCTCGCGTCAAGGTGGACCTCGGCGCGCGGTTTCTGATGACCCAGTTGTTCTTCAATAATGACGACTATTTCCGGTATGTGGACCGCGCGCGGGCCGCCGGCGTCAACGTACCGATCGTGCCCGGCATCATGCCCATCACCAACGTGGCCCAGATCGAGCGGATCACGAAAATGTGCGGCGCGACGATTCCCGCCGGATTGCGCTCGCGGCTGGAACCGCACCGCGAGGATGCAGGCGCGGTGATGGCCATCGGTATGGAGCATGCGATCGGGCAGTGCCGGGCGCTTCTCCAAGGCGGCGCGCCCGGCCTGCACTTTTACACGCTGAATAAGAGCCTGGCTACGCGTGTGATTCTCGCCGCCGTGCGGTAACCGCACTGCCTCTTGTTACGGCAGGAGCATCGTGGCCCAGCGCCAGTTGGAGTGGAGTCCATCCACGGTGAGCCGAACCAACTGACGCCCGCTTAAACCGTGCCCTTCCGGGAGTGCGGCGCGCACCAACTCCACGCCAGGCGCAATGGACTCGACCGATGCCGCCCGCAGCGTCAACTGGCCCACGCGCACAGTGACGCGCTCCGGCGCTGTACCGGCGAGCCCGGAAGCGTAAATCTGCAACACGCCGCCGGCGACTACCGGATCAAAGAAGATGCCCGGCGAGGCGCTCACAATCCGCACGGACTCGGCCGGCGCCTCGCTCACCCGCAACGCCGCTTCGCCTCGCGCCAACCGGTCTGGAAGGCGGACGTTGATCTGCGATGAACAGCTCTGGTGCAAACCGGCCAAGATGAGAGAAACTGTCGCAATGCCCTCCTTCGTTCCGGTTGAAGAGCTGTTCGCTGGCCGCCATTTCGATGCGGAGATTGTGGTGTTGTGCGTTCGGTGGTACCTGAGCTTCAAGTTGAGCTATCGGGATTTGGTGAGCATGATGAGTGAGCGCAGCATTGCGATGGCGCACACCACCA
>VFZP01000497.1 GCA_016871115.1 Acidobacteriota bacterium | reverse complement strand
CCCCATGCCGCCCATACCGCCCATCATGCCGCCGCCACCCATCATGGACATCATGCCCATCATGCCCATCATGCCGAACGGCGAGCCCATGTAGAGGCTCAAAATAGCCATGCCGAGCATTTCCGCGCGGCCGTACTTTACGCGATAAACAAAGTTGTCCGTCTTGCCGGCGGTGACCGTGGGCGTGACATCGAGCTTGGCGATCCACTTCTCCACTTCCTCAAATGCGCCGGGGTTGGGCGCGACGGCGATGATCATATTGATGCGGTCCACCGGGAGGAAACGCACGGAGTTGGACGAGGTGAGCGAGATGCCCTTGAGGATCTCTTCGAGTTCCTTGACGATATCCCCAGTGCTGCCGTTCTGCACTTCAAACAGGCGCACGCGCTGGCGGGCAAGCATGTCTGAGTCGAACAGCGAGATCATCTCCATCGTGCGGCGGATGTTGCGGCGCGAATCGAGGAGGAAGAGCAGGTTGGCGGGCGGATAGTTGAACGACTTGGCGCCCTCGCCGATGAACGGCTCCACCAGCTTCTGCACTTCTGCCACCGCAGCGTACTTCAGGAAGATGAGATTGAGCATGATCTGCTCATCATCCGGGATCTCGTCGCGCGTAGCGGTGATCGGCGGCAGCGGCATGCGGGCGGCGTCGGTGACGGGCACAATGCGATAGACGTCGCCCGCCTGCACCATCGCGGCGCCATTGATGCGCAGCAGCAGATCGAGCAGCGTGCGCGCATCCAGCGACTTGGTCTCCCCATAGGTGTTCAGCGTCACGCTGCCCTTCACGCGCGGGAGCGTGCGGCAAAGCGCGTCCACCACTTCCACGAGCGACGCATTGTTGAGGCTAAGATTGCCGGTGGAAACCGTGGACGGAGGCGTCGCGGTCTGCGCGGGCGCTTGTGGCGCCGGCGCGGGCGCTTGTGGCGCCGGCGCGGGCGCCGCCGGCTGCTGCGCGGCGAGGGGCGACCAGAACACGGTAAAGCTGAGGAAAAGGCAGAGGACCTTGCGCATGGGGGGTTACTTGGCGGCTTTCGTGGCGGTAGCGGCGGCGCGGGGCGCGGGAGCTTCCGTACGGGCAACCGCCATCTTTTCAGCAGTGTTCAGTTCGGCGCGCTTGCGAGACCATTTGGCTTTGCCGAACGGCGTACGGCGCTCGAAGTTGATCGTATCGCCTTCTTTGCCGGTGATTTCAATGAGGCCCGCTTCTTCCACCATGGTGTCCTTGCGCACCTGCGGCTCGAAGCGGCTCACGCCGAACGGCGTACGGCGGTAGTGCCAAGTCTTGCCGGTTTTGGCGTCCTTGGCCTGGAAGAGGCCGGGTTCGATTTCGACGGCGTTCGCCGGCATAGTGATGCTGCCGGGCGCCAATTGCTGTTTGGCGGCCGGGGCCGCCGCCGGGGCAGCTTTCTTAGCAGGCGCCTTCTTAGCCGGTGCGGCGGTGGTTTGCGCGGCGGCGAGGCTGGCGAAACACGCAGCAAGCAGAATGTTTTTTGCGAAATTCATTTGTCTGGTTCCTTTTCCATTGCCGCGCGCGTCTAGCGCACGGGCTCCCAGTAACACATCTGTCCGAACAGGCCCGGGCGCATCACCTTGCGGAAGCCCGCCTGGATGGCGCCCGACGGCGTGGGGTCGCCGGGTACACAAGCCCGGTTGGTGGCGCCCGTGTCGATCATGCCGTCTTTCACCATGTCCTTTTGCAGATTCTTCAGCTTTTCCGCGGCGGCATCGCCAGCTAGCGTGTGACTGCCCGCTGGCGTTGCCGGCGCCGAAGCCGCGGCGATCAACTGCCCCGGCTTCGGCTTCAGATCCGCCAGCGTCTTCACGAAGGTCTTGTCCTTCCACTTGAAAGTGAACTCGTCCTTCATAGCCGACACCAGCTCAAACGCTCCCACCTTGTCGCCAGGGCGGTAGCCTTTCTGGTCAGTCGTCTTCCCGTCGGACATGAACACCGTGATCGGACCTCCTAGTTGCATGACGCCGAACACCACCGGAAAAGTCGGAACCGGTTCTTCAGGAGGTTTCGGAGCCTCTTCAATCACCACGGTGGGATTGCGGTCCTTGGAGAACATCGTCTTCATCGCCACTTCGGCGTAGGCGAGCGCGTCCACGGGCTTGGCGGGCTCCATCGCGGGCACGGCAGGGTTGGGCGGCGGCGTAGCAGCGCGGCGCAGCGCGGCCTCTTCACGCACGCGCGCTTCGCGCCAACGCTCGCGAATCTGCCAGCCGGCGGCGCCCAGCAGCGCCACTAGCATGAGGTTGAGGAAGGCGAGTTTGCGGGTCATTTAAAAGAACATGCCTCCGTTATTCGAGCGGCGCTGCGCGTCGGTGGGGACCAGGCGTTTGGGCACCAGGCCCGAAATCGTCAGCCGCACGTTGATGGTTTTCTGCCGCGCGTCCGCTCCGTTCACGCGCATTTCGCGCGTAGCGATCAGTTCCGGCTGGCGGCTGAGATCGGCGAGGAGATTCACGAGTTGCTCAATGCGGCAGGTGGTGGAGACGGTGAGCGGCGCTTCGCCGTAGTCCGGACCCAGCGCCATGATGGGGCCGAGTTCAGATTGGCCCATCTCCATGGGCGGCGATTGCGCGCGCATCAGTTTGCGTAGAAGCTGCGAGAGCTGCGCCTGCGCCTGCGCGGCGGTTTCGGCTTCGATGAGCCCCTTCTCGCGCGCCTTGAGCTGCACGGCAATGCCGTCGGCCAGCGCCTGTTTGCCGGGCACGGTGGCGGCGATTTCGCGGAGGCGGTCAAGGCGCTTTTCGGCGGCGCCCACGGAGTTGAGCACGGGCTTCACCACCTCGTCCCCCCCGGCGGGCCAGAAGTAAAGAACGGCGCCGAGAGCCATGGCGGCCACCCAGACAATCAGCGCGCGGCGGTCACGTTCGTTGAGGTTCATTTCGTTGCCGCCGGCGCTCTTTCGCCGATGCCTTCGCCTTCACGTTGCGCGCGAATGACGAAGCCTTCGGCCGTGGCCGTGCGCATGGTGGAGTTGGAAAACGCCGAGTCTTTGAACAGCGGCGAGGAATCGATGATCTTGATCAGCGCGGCGGCCTGTTCGGTCTCGCCGTTCATCTGGATGTCGGTGCGCGTGAGGTGCAGCAAGTTCACCCAGCCCGGCGGCGGCACGAGGTTGGTGAGTTCCTTCACGGCGTCCGCGTCGGCTTGAGTGCGGCGGCGGAAATGATCGATGAGCGTGATGCGATTGCGCGCAGCGGTGGCGGCGGCGTCGAGCTTGGCGGCCTGCTCGGCGAGCGGCTGAATCTTGCGGATTTCCGCGTCCAGCTTCTGCAGATAGCCGCGCTCGTGATACGCCGGCTGCCAGGCGAGGAGCGCGCCGGCGACGGCTACCAGCGCGGCCAGCACAGCGGTGGGGATCCAGATCCAGCGGGCGCTTTGCGAGCGGCGCTCCACGGGCAGGAGGTTCGCATCGAGAGCGAGGCGCGGCGTGGCGCTCGTCATCGCGGCGGCGCAGGCAAGCGCCATTTCGTCTGAGTCAAGCCCGCGCGGCAACAGGTCAGCAAAGGTGCCCGTGGCGAGTTCTTCTTCCCCGGACGAGCGGAGTTCGGCAAACGCGCGCGGCTCCACACCCTCGGGCAGATCGTCAAACCACGCGGAGAAGACCGGGCGGGCCGCGCTCTCCCCGTACGCTTCAAGCAGCGCGCCGTCTGAGTGCACGGCGAGAAATACCGCGGGCGGCTTGACGGTGATCCGCGCGGCCGAGTGGAGCGCGGCGGCGGAGTACGTGAAGCCGGCGAGCTTGAGCCCGGCTTCGCTGAACAGGTTGCCAAAGTGATCGACGACGTCCTGCCGGACAAGGCCCACCATCACATGCGCGGTTTCGCCGAGACGCGCCCAGGCATGCGTGACGGCTTGATCGGCGTAGGGGTGGAGCGAGTCCACTTGCCAGGAGACGGCTTGGGCGAGTTCCTTCGGGTTGACGCCGGGCAGATGCAGATGGCGTACGGTCACGTCACGCCGGGGCAGCACCACGGTGACGGGCAGCGCGTTCACTTGCGCCTTGCGCGCGAAGGCGGCGTACTCGGCGC
>VFZP01000496.1 GCA_016871115.1 Acidobacteriota bacterium | reverse complement strand
ACTCGTGGTGCCGGCGGGTATGTACTTTGCGCTGGGTGACAACCGCGATAACTCGCTCGACTCGCGCTACTGGGGTTTCGTACCGCGTGAGAATATCATCGGCGAGCCCCTCGTCATCTATTGGTCTTCCGAGCAGGCTGCTCATGACGGTTCCCGGTCTACTCCGGAGTATTTGTTGGATGTTGCATCTAACTTCTTTTCACGTACCCGTTGGAACCGTACGTTCATGCTCGTGCGGGCGCAGCCCATCGGATACTAAGTTTTCCCATGCTTAATTCTCATAGTTACGGCCTTATTCTGGCCGGCGGCCGCGGCACACGATTCTGGCCGGCCAGTCGCACCAAGACCCCCAAACAGCTCCTGCCCTTTACCGGCGCACGGTCGCTCCTGCAGGAAACCGTAGATCGGCTTGAACCGCTGATTCCGCGGGAACGCATGTGGGTAGTGACCAATGAGCATCTCCGTGACGCTGTGCGCAAGCAACTGCCCGGCATCCCGTCCCGTCAGATTCTGGCCGAGCCTGCTGCGCGCAACACCGCGCCATGTTTGGGGCTTGCTTCGCAAGCCATCGAGCGGGCTGACCCGCAGGCCATCCTCGGCGTCTTTCCGGCCGATCATCATATCTCGAAGCCCGCGCAGTTCCGGGCCTTCGTCAAGCCGGCTTTCGCCGCGGCCGCCAGGCAACCTGTCCTGGTAACGCTGGGCATCGCGCCGCGGTGGGCCGAAACCGGCTACGGTTACTTGGAGTTTCCCGCTGGCACGAAGGCAGGAATGAAGCGGCCGCTCCCGCTGCTGCGCTTCCGCGAGAAGCCCGATGAGGCGGCGGCCGAGCAGTTCGTGGCTGCCGGGAACTACTTCTGGAACGCAGGTATGTTCTTCTGGCGTGCCTCCACCTTCCATCAAGCATTGCGGCGCTACCTGCCGCGCACCGCCGCACTGCTTTCGGCCTTGCCCGCCGTGAGCAGCCGAAACTTTGTTGCGCAACTGCGAAGCGTCTATCCGCGCTGTGAGAACATCTCGGTGGACTTTGCCGTGATGGAGAAAGCTGCCGCCGACGGCATCGTGCAAGGACTTGCCACCAGTGACTTCGGTTGGGATGATCTCGGCAGTTGGAATGCTATCTACGAACTTGTGTCGCGCGATACCGCGGGCAACGCTGCACGTACCGACGCGCTGTTTCACGATTCGAACGGGTGCCTTGTGCAAGCTCCCGGTAAATTCGTGGCGCTTTTGGGTGTGCGTGACCTGGTGGTGGTGGATACGCCTGGCGCGTTGCTGGTGGCCGACCGCCGCAAGGCGCAGTCGGTCGGCCAATTAGTGAAGTTGCTCGAACAGCAGAAGCGCGACGACTTACTGTAAGGCCTTGGCCGCCGCTTGCTGCTGTTTCAAGTGCTCTTTGTAGTAGCCGTTGCCCTTCTTGAACAGCTTCCGCAGGATACGGATCGCCAAGTCGATTTCCTTCTCGCTGATGATGAACGGCGGCAGGAAACGGAGTACTGTGTCATGCGTGCAATTGATCAGCAGGCCTTCCGCGAGCGCGTCTGTGACAAACTGTTTGCCCGGCATCTTCAGATCGATACCAATCATCAGGCCGCGAGCGCGCACTTCGCGAACGAACTCAAACTTGCCGCAAAGTTCGTTGAGCTGAGTCCGGAAGTAATCGCCACGCTGACGGATCGCCGGCAGCATCTCGGCGATGATGTCCAGCGTCTCCAGTGCGACGTGACAAGCCAGTGGCCCGCCACCGAACGTAGTGCCGTGCATTCCTATCTTGATCGCCGCTGCCGCCTTTTCGTTGGCGACGACAACGCCGAGCGGAAGACCGACGCCGAGCGGTTTCGCCGTCACCATCACATCGGGCATGATCTCCGGGTTGAACTGCTGGTAGGCGAAGAAGAAGCCAGAACGGCCCATCCCACACTGGATTTCGTCGAAAACCAATAGCGCGTTCACGCGGTCCGCCTCGCGGCGCGCGGCATTCAGCATGCGCTCGCAGACGGGATGAACCCCGCCTTCGCCTTGGATCACCTCGAGAATGATGCCGGCGGTGTTTTCCGTGACGGCGGCGGCCAGCGTGCGATCGTCACGCACCGGTACAAACTTCACGCCGGGCAGGAGCGGTTCAAAGTCCTTCCGGTATTTCGGTTGGCCGGTGACGCTAATGGCGCCGATGGTGCGGCCATGGAAAGAATTTTCGAGCGCGATGATCTCGTACTTCTCCGGGGTGATGGACCGTCCGTGTGAACGGATCATCTTGATCGCACCCTCCATCGCCTCTGCACCGGAGTTGCAAAAGAATGCACGGTTCAGATGGCTGATGCGGCACAAGCGTTCAGCGAGTTTGCCCTGATACTCGTTGTAGTAGAGGTTCGAGCAATGAATCATCTTGGCGGACTGCTCACGGATCACCCGAACGATGCGGGGATGCCCGTGGCCCAGCGCATTAACACCGATGCCGCTCAGCAAGTCGAGATGCTTGCGGCCGCCAAAGTCATAAACGTAGCATCCCTTGCCGCGATCGAGAGCCAACGGATACCGGCCGTAGTTCTGGAGCAAGTATTGCTTTTCACGCTCCATGATCTCGTGCGCAGTCAACTGGCCCGGAGACTGTACCTCCGCAGCGATGACGGGTTCAGCAGCAGCAGCTTCGCTCATTGGAATAGTGTAGCGGTCCTTTCTGGTCAGAGGCGGATTTCGATGCCGATCGCGGAATGATCGGAAAGTTGGCGCCCTTCAAACTTGCGCACGGCGTGCTCGACATGCGGATTCACGCACGCCAGGCCGCGCGCGGCGAACCAATCGATCATAACCGGCGCCACGCCGCCATGCTCGCGCAGTGCCCACCGGATAAACGGGAAGCACCAGCCAGGAACCCATTCGGCGAGACCCTTGTGAGCGCGAATATCGTCGACGTCGTAGACGATGGTGTGGTCGCCAAGGCGATTGCAGTTGCGATAGTCAAAGCCACGGTGCTCAAGCAGGTCGAAAAGTTCCTTCTCGAACCAGTGATAGGGGTGAAGAAAATGTCTGCGAATGACGCGGCTCGGACCCATGAACACGCATCGCCAATATCCCATAATAGCGCGAAACGCGGACGAGGAATCGAATGTTGTGGTGTTCCAATCGCCGCCCACGAGCGCGGGACCGTCATGCGGCAGGCTCTCCAACACAGCGCGCATCTGATCGGCGCGGTGGCTCTGGCGCGAGTTGGCGTCCAGGTGCACGCTCGCGACGGGGAGTAACGCACCGTTGGGGAACTCGATGGTCGCGGCGAGTGCCGTCTGTGTGCCAAGGCGCTGTTCACTGTTCTTCAGTTTGTCAATGCCGTTGCGTAGACCGATGCGGTACGGGTTGCGAATCGGATAGCGGCTCAGGATCGCATTGCCGTGCAGTCCCAGGTCGTTCTCGCCTTCGGTCCATCGCTCGGTCCCCGATCCCTTCACCAGGCTCAGGTAGCAAGGCACAAATGCGAAGTGCATGCCCAACTCTTGAGCGAGCGTGCGAGCCACGTCTGCGTTGCCGCTGCGCGCCATGCCCACATCGGTTTCGGTGAGCAGCAACACGTCGGCGTTGCGCAAATAGTTGAGCGTGCGAAAGGCGCGGATCTGTCCGGCGAGTTCCTTGCCGCGTTCAATGTTCCAAGCAACGACACGGTACTGTGGCTTGGCCAAGGCGGCTTGCGACGAATAGTCGCCGTGGTGCACAGTGTGCACAGCAAAGTCGATGTGTTCGCGTGTGGCGCGATACAACGTCGAGCCGTGAAACTCGGCCGTCGAGCGGAAGCGGCGGAAATCCGCAAAATGCGGCTTCAACCGCTCCTGGATACACGCACTCACTTGGGCGATCGAATCGGCCCGGGGAACTGCAATTTGCATGAAGACTAATCTCCAGTGTATTTGTTTACCGGGTTGAGCGGCGTAGCAACTGCTGAACGTCGCCGACCAGCGGATAGACAAAGATGTCCTTGACCGGCTCCTTGCGAAGATTGAGACGATCCATGCGGCCTCGCCCGACAGTCTGGCCGACCCGGATCCAGTTGGCCGCGCGATA
>VFZP01000495.1 GCA_016871115.1 Acidobacteriota bacterium | reverse complement strand
AACTTCTCATACGTTCGCTCCTTGAACTCATAAATCACCGTGACGCGCTTGGCCACGCCCGGTGCCGGGTCGCCGAAGGCTTGCGGGCCGACGACGAAATTCATCGCGTCGCCCTGCAGCAGGGGGCGCAGACGCTCGCGTACGTCCACTTCCTGGCCCGGGGGGCCGTAGCGCGCGTAGAAAATGCGGAGGCCGCCGGCGGCACCGACGGGCGTTACCTGACCAGGTGAGGCGACCGGGCTGGTGTAGCCTGTGGCGCGGCTGGGCGCGCTGGCCGCGCCGCTGTTCATCGAAGGCAACTGCCCGGGGTTCGCGGCCACGATCGGCGGCGCGGCAGCAGCACCGCCGCCGGTGTTGGCATTTGAGACCGCCGCTGGAGGATTCGCCATGGGCCGCGCTCCGGGTTCGGGGTAGGTCGCTGAACGGCCCTCGCGCAGAGTCGCTGAATAGTACGCACCGGACCACTTGTAGACGATCTCCAGAGACTTGTCCTTGCCCGCCGCCGGGTCGCTCCCCATCGTCGCGTTGTCAGCCTTCAGGGCGAGGCGCTTGTCGCGCACCATCGCTTGCAGCCGTTCGCGCACGTCGACATAGCGGTTGTCGCCACCGTACCGCGCCGAGACAACACTCAACGCGACGGGAGCGGGAGTCGCGGCGGCTGCCGCCGCACCAGCCTGTGGCAGCGTGAGTGTGGCGCCTTCTTTCACCGATACCTGAGACTGCGCGCCACGATACTCGTACGTCACTTCCAGCATCTTGGCCGTGGCGGGCGCCGGATCGCCGAATGCCGCATTGTCGGCGCGCACGCTGAGCGCGTTGTTTTTCACCAGCCCCTGCAGCCGCTCCCGCACGTCCACAAAGCGGTTGCCCGCGCCGTAGCGAGCCGCGATGATCTTCAACTCCGCCTGGCCGGGTTGGCCCCAGATGTCACCGATGGAGAATCCACCTCCCTGCGCCGGCGCAGGCTGCGTGGTGGCGGGAATCCCGCCCGCCACCCAGTTCCCCGGCGCGTTCGCCGCAGCGGCCGCAGCCGGCAGTTGGAAGCGTTCAAAGTCCCCCGCGGAGAACTCCTACACCGCACCGCCCGCCACGCGAATCGCACGCGCAGCCGCTTGGCTTGGCCGGGCGCGGGGTCGCCGCCGAGCACCGCCGGGTCCACGGCCATCTCCAGTACGTTGTTCCGCACCAGCGCCTGCAGTTTCGGCGTGACGTTCATCTGAAAATTCCCGGTGCCACAGACGCCTTCCAGAATCTCCAGTTGCTGTTGCGCCGGCAATGCCGCAGCCAGAAGAAGGGTGGAGCAGATGAGCTTGAGCATAGAATGGTCCTTCCCTGACTCTAGCCGCCTGATGGCACACTGAAGAAACCATGTTCTGGCCCGTTCTGTTTTTTCTGGCGGCGGCCGCGCCTCCACTCACCTACGACGCTCCCGCTGCGCGTTTAGCCGTGCGCATCGACGGCAAGCTGGACGACGCGGTGTGGCAGCCCGCGCCGTGGACGCCCGCTTTCGTCGATATCGAAGGCGATGCCAAGCCCAAGCCGCGCTCCCAGACGCGCGCGAAGATGGCGTGGGACCAGACGTATCTCTATATCGCCGCCGAAATGGAAGAGCCGCACGTGTGGGGCACGTTGACCGAGCACGATGCGGTGATTTTCCACGACAACGACTTTGAGGTCCTCATCGATCCCAACGGCGATACGCTCGAATACTACGAGTTCGAGATGAACGCGCTCAATACGGGCTGGGACCTGTTTCTCAACAAGCCGTACCGCTTCGGCGGCAAAGCCGACAACGGCTGGGAGATTCCGGGTCTGCGCACGGCGGTGCATGTGGACGGCACGCTGAACGATCCGCGCGAAACCGACCGCGGCTGGAGCGTTGAGATTGCGATGCCGTGGGCCGCGCTCGCCAAGTATGCGCACAAACCCGCGCCGCCGTGCCCGGGCGATGAATGGCGCATCAACTTCTCGCGCGTGGAGTGGTGGCATGAGGTGGTGAACGGGCGCTATCGGCGCGTGCCCAAGACAAAGGAAGATAACTGGGCGTGGTCGCCGCAAGGCGTGGTGAACATGCATGTGCCGGAGCACTGGGGCGCGTGCGGTTTATCTCAGTTGCAAAAGGAGCAGGGAAGTGACGATGACGCCGGATCGCCGTGAGTTTTTCCGCTGGCTGGCAGCCAGTCCGCTGCTGGCTGCGCAGGCGCAGGCGCAGGGGCAGGAACCTGCGATCATCGCCTCGCCCGCCGAGGCGATTAATGTGATGGACTTCGAAGCCGCCGCGCGCAAGGTGCTGCCGCCCGCGCATTTCGGCTACATGGCAACGGGTGTGGATGACGACATAACCCTGCGCGCCAACCGCACCGGCTTCGATCGCTTCTACCTGCGCCCGCGGCGGCTCGTCGATATTCTTACGGCGGACCTGCGCACGGAGACCTTCGGCGCTACCTGGGACTTTCCGATTGGCCTCGCGCCGGTGGGCAACCAGAAGGCGTTCCACGCTGACGGCGAACTGCCGGTGGCCCGCGCGGCGAAGGCCAAGCGCGCGGCGATGATGCTGTCGACGGCGGCGAACACGTCGGTGGAGGACATCGCGCGCGAACTCGGCCAGGCGCCGTGGTTTCAGCTCTATCCCACGTCGCGCTGGGAGCTCACCGAAAAGCTCGTGCGCCGCGCCGAGCAGGCCGGGTGCCCGGTGATTGCGCTAACGGTAGATACGCAGGCGGGGCGGCATACCGAGACGTTTGAGCGAGCGAAGAAGCTGGACAAGCGCGATTGCGTGGCCTGTCACGGCACGCGCTTTGAAGACTTCTTCCGGCGCAAGCCCATGTACGCGGGGTTCGATGTGGAGGGTTTGAAGACCAGCAACCCGGCGCTGAACTGGGAACTGGTGAGAAAGCTCCGTACGTTCACCAAAGTTAAGCTGTTGATCAAGGGCATCGAGACGCGAGAGGATGCGCAGTTGTGCCGCGACCATGGGCTCGATGGGCTGATTGTGTCCAACCACGGCGGGCGCGCCGAAGAAAGCGGGCGGGGGACGATCGAGTGTCTGCCCGAGGTGATCGACGGAGCGGCCGGGCTGCCCGTGTTCATCGACGGCGGTTTCCGGCGCGGCACCGATATCTTTAAGGCGTTGGCGCTGGGCGCGCGGGCCGTGTTTGTGGGGCGGCCTTACGTCTGGGGCTCGGCAGCATTCGGGCAGGCGGGCGTGGAGCGCGTGATCGACATCCTGCGCGGCGAGTTTGAGCTGGTGATGAAGCAGTGCGGCGTGACGTCCGTAGCACAGATCGGGCGCGGCGCGGTGGGGATGCGCGGGTAAGCAAGACACCTTGCGAAACCCCGCGCGGGCGAGGCGCGTCTGAACAGGCGGAGCAGTACCATGAACCGAGTTGTGCCCGTCCTCGCGCTCGCCGCTGCCGCCGCGTTCGGCCAATCTCGCCAAACCGTGGAGGGTACGATTGCGCTTAAGCGCTTCGGCCCGCGCATTGAAACTGCGGGGGCGTTCCTCGTGCATGAGGGCACGGAGCTGGCGCCGCTGCGCGTGCCCGCGGGAAAGGTGCTGACGATCCGGCAGGTGACGGCCACTTGCACGCTGCACGGCTTGCCCGAGTGCATCTGGATGAATTTCTGGACCATCCGCTCATCGCACGAAACCACCGTGCACCACTACCTGCCGATGACCACGGCCTCGCGCGGCTACACGGCGTCCTGGGTGGCGGAGGAGCGCGTGCAGATTCCCGTACGCGCTGGTGGACGCCCGGTGGCGACGTTCCAGAAGCCCTCGGCGTCCGCCTTCTCCAACGATGCGTGCGTGGGAAGTTGGTCTGGCGTGCTGGAAGACGCCGCGGCAAACTAGCTCGCGCTGTTCCCCACCACCACCTTGCGGCTGGCGCCGGCCAACGCAGGAGGGCAGCCCGGGTAGCGGTCCAGATGCGGCCAGTCCCGGCCCAACTCTTTGTGTACCGCACCCGATTGTTTGGACACACCTTTGTTCATGCTGCAATCGCTTGAAAGTACTCGCGGCGGGCTTGGGCTGGGGAGCGGTACCCCAATTTTCCAACCAGCCAC
>VFZP01000494.1 GCA_016871115.1 Acidobacteriota bacterium | reverse complement strand
ATGAATCGCTGCAACAGGGCCGCGTCCAGGAATTCCAGTAGCCGGACATACAACGCGTCAGTCGTCCCGGCCTTGGGAATGTCGAGCTGCCAGGCTTTCGGGTCAATCGGATTGCGGTCCGCTGGCCCTACGAGGAACTCCTTCTTGAAGCTGCTCTTCAATGAAATGTCTTTGGCGTCCTTCCAGGCCTCGTCCACCAGAAGTGAATATTTGCGGCCTTGATCGAGCGCCAGACCCACTTCCTGATTGGGCGTCACGCCGGTCTTGATCCGGCCCGGATCGAAGAGAACCGTCAAACGGCGTTGTTGCTTGTCCCACAACTCCTCATCGATTTCCAGAAACGGAAGCTTCACTTGCTTTCCGTCCTGATCGATCAGCTTGATGCGCTTAAATGCCTCGCCCCTGGACATCGGCGCGGAAAAGTGGATGTAGAACTTCAATAGATTCTCGGGAAGGAGTTGCGCAGAAGGGTAGAGCTGCTCCACGTCGGTAGTCGAGACGTGCGTGGGTTTGGGAAACGTCACTTCGTGGCTACCCAACTCGCTGGCCAGCCGGAAAAACGCCCGGTACGTCGTGCCCGGCTGCAATTGGTGACGCGGCTTGAAAGTCAGCATGTTCTTGTCGAAGTTGTAGTCTCCCGCTACCGGGTCTTTCGCCGCCGTACCATCCTCCTGCACGACATACACCTTGAAAATCCGCTAAAAGTTGGGATTGGCAAGGCGCTGCAGCATCGAGGAGTTGTCGACCCGGAAGACGAGGGGTTCGCCCGCCAGCCTGATTGTGACGTCGTTACCCTGTGCGCCTGCCGATGCCGGCAACGCAAGCCCGCCGATGATTACTAGCAATGGAATTAAGGAAGGGGCTCCTGTTTACGGCAGTGCGACCCGTATGAGGTCCAGCCCGCCGCCATCGGTCCGCACCAGCATGACGGCGTGGCCGTTGTCCAGGCGGTCAAGCTGCTCGACGCCTTTCCAGCCAGCGATCGTCTCATACGGCACCCCTGTAATATCGGTCGGCTTGCTGATGGCACTATAGGCGTCGAGGCCCCCGGCCGTACTTGACAGCGGCGTGAATGGGCCGGGAATAAGCGTTGCCTACCATCAGGACTTCACAGGTTCCGCCTCGGGTGCTTCGGATTTCAACGGCCATGGATCGCACGTGGCTGGGGTGCTCGGCAGCAGATTGAGCCTAGGTCAAGACGGGGGCGACGGCATGCGGCTGCAGCGCGACATGCGCGGCATGGTTCCCCGCGCGCGGCTTGTTTCGCTCAAGGTACTGAACCATGCAGGCGTCGGGCGTGATAGCAATGTGATCGCGGCGATCGACCGCGCGATTGCCCTGAAAAGCACCGATAACATTCGCGTCATCAATCTTTCGCTGGGCCGTCCGGTGACGGTGAGCGACACGTCGGACCTGCTTTGCCTGGCGGTGGAGCGGGCCTGGAAGGCTGGGATCGTGGTGGTGGTGGCGGCGGGCAATCACGGGCCTCTCGACGCGGCGGGCAACAAGGGCTACGACACGATCACTGCCCCCGGCAACAGTCCCTTTGTGATTACGGTAGGCGCGGTGAAGTCCGCAGGCCGGAAGGCCGGGCCGATGACGTGATCGCCAGCTACAGCTCGAAGGGGCCGACACAGGTGGACCGCATTGTAAAACCCGATCTGGTGGCGCCCGGTAATCAGATGATCTCGATCTCAAACGTGTCGGTCGTTACCACCACGCAATCGGCGCTTTTCTGGACCTACCCGGTGACAAACCTTGGCGCCAGCCTGTTGTGGGGCAGTGCCGGCTCTGGTTAAAAGGACACCTGGTTTTATTGTTTGAACGGTACAAGCATGGCGGCGCCGATGGCGAGCGGCGCGGCGGCGCTCCTGAGGCGCTCCTGAGGCGCTCCTGATTCAAAACGATCCTTCTCTTACGCCCGATCAAGTGAAAGCGCGCCTGATGAAGACCGCCACTGAAGACCGCCACGAAGAGTTTTCCGGCAACGGTTTCGGCCACCGATCCGGTGACGGGCAAGGTATACAAGTCCAATCACGACCTGTTCACGGTGGGCGCCGGCTATCTCAATGTGGCGGCCGCGCTCAGCAACACCGACAAGGCAACACTGAATGCGCTGTCGCCTTCCGTGGCGTTGCAGAACGGAGCGGTGAAGGTGGTCTATCCCGCGGGCTCAACCTTCGGCGGCACGAACGTGATCTGGGGTGAGAACGTGATTTGGGGAACTCAAGTAGTCTCCGGCAGCAACGTCATCTGGGGCGAAAACGTGATTTGGGGCACCGCCGGCACCCAGGGCTACAACGTGATCTGGGGCACCGGCGGGGTGACAGGTACGAACGTGATCTGGGGCGAGACGGATCTGCGCGCAACGACCGGTTTGAGCGTTCTCGTCTACGGCGAGAAGTAAGCTGCATCCCCTCCCAAAGAAAAAAGACAGGCGGCTCCGGGGCAGGCAGCCGCCTGTCAAAGTCCTCATTCGGCAGAAGAGGGGACCGCCCTCGGGAGGACGGCCGAGATGGACGCGGGACCAGGTCAGGCTCGTCCCATCGTCACAATTTGTTGACCGCCGCCTCCACCGGCCGACGTCGAAGCGATGACGCCAGCGGCAACGGGGTTGAAGCGCACCGAGACCAGCTTGCTGACACCGGCCTCCTGCATGGTCACACCGTAGAGCGACTGCGCGGCTTCCATCGTGCGCTTGGCGTGCGTGATCACGATGAACTGCGTCTGATCGCTCATTTCTTTGAGCAGCCCCATGAGCCGTTGAATGTTGGGCTCATCGAGCGGGGCATCCACTTCGTCCAGGATGCAGAACGGGCTGGGCGCGTACTGGAAGATGGCAATCAGCAGGCTCAGCGCCGTGAGCGCCTTCTCACCGCCTGACAGCAGCAGCACGTTCTGCAGCCGCTTGCCCGGAGGCGAGGCGACGATATCGATGCCGGATTCGTTGGCGTTGGCTTCGTCGGTGAGCCGCATCTCGGCTGACCCGCCGCCGAACAGCTTCGTGTAGCCAACCTTGAAGTTGTTGTTGATGGCCTCAAAGGCTTCGAGGAACCGCTTCTTCGATTCGGCGTCGATCTCCTGGATCGCTTTCTCGGTGTCGCGGATCGAGTCGAACAGGTCCTGCCGCTGCGTATTCAGGAAGTCATAACGTTGCTGCGCTTCCTGAAACTCCTGCAGGGCGTCCGGATTCACCGGGCCGAGGTTCTCGATGCGGTTCTTGAGCGCGAGGTACTTCTCTTCAGACTCCTGCATCGCCACTTCGTCAAGGTCGGCGAGTTCTGGATTCGCCAGGGCGAGTTCTTCGAGGGAGATCTTCATCTCCTTCTGGCAGGTTTCTTCGAGGAACTTCAGTTCGGTCTTCCGTTCGACGAGCGCCAGTTCGGTCTGCCCGCGCCTCTGCTGCAAACCGTGCGCTTCGGCGCGCAGCGACTTAACGGCTTCGTCTTGCTTGGCCATCGCCTCGCGCAGTTCCTGCTCGCGCCCGGCGAGTTGGCGCACCTGCTCTTCGGTGACGCCGATGTCGGTGGACAACTGCTCGGATCGCGTGTCGAGCTGCATGTTGTCGTTCAGGAGCCGCGTACGTTCCACGCCCAGCCGCTCGATCATCTCGATTACGCCCGTGCGGCGCCGCTCGAGTTCCTGCGCCTGATGCTGGAGCCGTTCGAGCGCGCTGCGTTCGCTACGGCGCCGCTCTTCACACTCAGCCATCTCCACGCGGAGCGCTGAATGCTCTTCGGCCGCTTCGCGCACCTGCACCTGCATGGCTTCAAAGGCGGCGCGCAGAGCGGCAAGCGATTCTTCCTGCGCGAGGCGGACCGCGTCTTTTTCCTCCACCATGCGAAGGCTGGCCTCGCGCTTCTCCGTGGCGCGGGCGAGATCGCCTTCGAGGCGCTGGAGTTCGAGGCGTGAAACCGACAGGCGCGAGTTGGTGCGCGAGAATTCCTCGGCGAGACGCCGCATTTCATGGTCGAGCGCCAGTGCTTCGCGCTCCTCACCCTGGAGCCGTGAGCGCAGCGTTTCGAGTTCCGCCGCAAGGCCCTGTGTCTCGCGTTCGAGGTTGACGAGCAGTTCGTTCGATTCATCGGCGGCGAGCTGCTTCACCGTCAACTGGCCGG
>VFZP01000493.1 GCA_016871115.1 Acidobacteriota bacterium | reverse complement strand
GGCCCGGCAATTGGCTTGTCTGATCTTTCGCACTATCCGCTATGGACAACAGCGGGTCGACCGCGGCGCTGCCGAGTTTGAGGAAAAGCGCCGACAATGCGAACTGGCTTCCCTGCAACGGAAAGCTGCCCAGCTTGGTTTCCGCATCCAGCCTGCCGCTTAATCGAATCAATCGGTTACGGGGGAGTTTCTGGAGAGTCCCGCGCGGGCTAAAGCCCACCCTACACGGACGCCGAGTGCACGGGTTTCCAGATTTCCATGACGGGCCGACGGGCTCGCGTTCCGCGGCCATCGCGCGCTAACTGACACCGTTAAAACGGTACGTCGTCGTCGCTAACGCCCTGCCCGCCGAAATCGTCCGCCGGAGGAGCCGGCGCAGCCGCCCGCCGAGGTTGTGCGCTACGAGGCATCGACACGGGTGTATCCGAAGACGCACCGCCGCCGTACCCGCCGCCGCTCGAAGAAGCACCGTACCCGCCACCGCCAGCTTCGCCCTCGCCGCCCCGGCCGCCGAGCAGAATCACTTCGTCGGCCACCACCTCGGTGATGTACTTCTTGTTGCCGTCCTTGTCATCGTACGAGCGCGAGCTCAGGCGGCCTTCCACATAAACCTGCTTGCCCTTGGTGAGATAGTTCGCCACGTTCTCCGAGCGCCACAACACGATGTTGTGCCAGTCGGTTTCGTCCTTCCACTCGCCGGTCTGCTGGTCTTTCCAGCGGCGCGTGGTGGCCACACTAAACGTGGTGCGGGCCGTACCCTGCGGAGTAAAACGCGTCTCGGCGTCTTTGCCGAGGTTGCCAACGAGGATCACTTTGTTAACGGAGCGTGCCATGGTGGTTGTAGTCTCGCTTCAAGTTGAAGGCTAGCACAGGCGGTCTTCGAACAGTAGGCCTTCGTGTACGGATGTAAGTCGGGGCGCACAATGGTCTCGGCTTCCCGCAGCCACAGGAACCCGCCATGCTGCGAATCGGACTGTCGAAGCTGCAGTTCATCGGGATCCACTTCCATTTTGTACTCCAGCACCACGTAGTGCGTGCCGAAGCCGGGCCGCCCGGCAAAATTGTCCGGATACAGATGCTCGTAGACGTCCAGGAACCGCGCACGGTCAAACCCCGGCGATCGCGTCCCAATCTCAGCGTGCGTAATCCGCAACCATGCCTCCGCCCGCGTTTCGTTCTTACCCACACGTCCGCCCGGCACAAACCACGTGCCCTGCGCCGGACGGTTGTTGCGATACCCCAACAGGATCCGGCGATCCGGGTCGGGCAATACCATATCCAGGGAAACAGGTGGGGCCAGTTCCACCACCTGCACGTAAGTGTCCGGTTGCAACCACGCAGGGGTGGTTTCCGCTTCGTTGGCTGTCACGAGTGTCACTACAATGATAGTGCGTTGAGGTCGCCCAAAATCGCATGCGCAATTGTGATCGGTTCATCATGGCGATACCCTCCCGACGCGTTGTAGTCGCATTGTAGGCGCTTCCAACGCTCATGCAGCC
This sequence comes from Acidobacteriota bacterium, assembly GCA_016871115.1. Lineage (GTDB taxonomy): Bacteria > Acidobacteriota > Terriglobia > Bryobacterales > Bryobacteraceae > VFZP01. Next base: position 2,628 of record VFZP01000493.1, on the reverse strand, counting down.
CGGTTTGAATCTGAATCAACGCGCCGTCTTCAATCGCCTCGCCCGCGGCGAAGTTCAATTCGCATGCGTACACCCGTCCAGGCCGGTCGGGGTTCCAAATCGGTACTCCGTACTTGCGGCAGATCAGCGGGCGGAGCGCGTAGATCTGACACACCCCGGCCTCGGGGTCGAGCGCCGGACAGGCGATGCGCGCGCCCGGCGGCGGCAGGCTCCCCCAGGCTTCCGTCGGGTGAACGCCGGCGCGAGCCTCCAGATACTCCCGTGCCCGCTCCCGCAACCGGGCCGCCAGCGCCGGCTCCAGATCGTTCATTCCGCGCGAGAGGACGCGCGCTTCGGGTTCGGTGATCTGAAACAGTTGCCGGCAACAGTCCGAGCAGCCGGGGCCGCAACGAATGCGTGCGCCATGAAGTCGGCGGTTGCGCGAGAACTCCTCGTCCCAAGCGTCATAAATGTCTCGGCCAGGGTCGGTCATGGGCGTTCACAGGTCGGGCAAATTTCCCTGACAGCTTTATTTCACTTGCACTTTCAATCGCTTACGTCATAATAGCCGATATCGGCTCGGAGCCGGGGAGAGAGTGGGCTCCAGATTGCCGATGGTAATTCAGTGGTGTGGACCGAAACTTTGAGCGCAGAAAAGGATTTCCCTCACCAATGCGGAGACTGGCGAAAACAACACTAGCGGGGGTTTGGATAGCGGCCGTTGGCCCGCTGGCGAGTTGGGGCCAGCAGCCGATGAACGGCGGTTCAGACGGAGTGGTGCGCGTGCAGAACACGGATCTCGCCGTGCTCGAAGCGGGCGATCCGCGCAAAGATCTGCCCTGCGAAGTGGTGTCTGAGGAAAAGGCGTTTCTCGGCTTCGATCTTCGCTTTCACACGGGCTACGACGTCACTGTGCCGCTGCGCGAATTGGCGGGCAACGAAAACCTGCTCACCATCCTCTTCCGCGTGGCTCCAAAAACGAAGCCGGAGCACTACCAGTATTTCATTCAGCGTATTCGCGTACCCGAAGTGGACGAAGACGCCAAGGGCGACGCCGTGCTTCAGGGCGCCTTCGATCTGGGCGAAGGCGAGTACAAAGTGGATTGGCTCATTCGCGACCGCGCTGAACGGGTGTGCTCGTCAAGCTGGGCCGTACAGGCGGAGCTCCCTGCCAAGGATAAACAGATCGCTTTGTCCATCGCGCCCCAAGCCGTCGAGGCGATGCGGCAGGAGCAGTTCCACGAAGAGGCCCCGGTGCAGCGGGCCACGGCCGCCCAAACGGCTGCCGCCGGCGATCCGATCAATATCAAGCTGCTCGTTAATTTCGCACCGCAAAAGGCCACTGCTGCTTCTCTGCGCCCGCTCGACACGCTCGCGCTCGTCTCAATTCTCCGGCAACTGTACCGCGAGCCGAAAATCGGCAAGTTCAGCGTGGTGGCGTTCAACCTGAACGAGCAAAAGGTCATCTATCGCCAGGCCGATTCAGACCGCATTCATTTCCAGGATCTGGGCGAATCGCTGAAGCAGCTCAATCCAGGCACCGTGCGCCTCACGCAGCTTGCCGAAAAGCACTCAGACACCAACTTCCTTGCCACGCTCATCGCCAGCGAAGCTGGCCGCGGCGGCCGCCACGACGCGCTGGTATTTGCCGGGCCCAAGGCCATGCTCGAGGCCAACATCCCCGAGGACAGCCTCAGACAGGTGGGCGAGTTGCCGTTCCCTGTCTTTTACATGAACTACATCTTGAACCCGCAGGCCACGCCGTGGCGCGATGCGATCGGCAACGCCGTCAAGTTCTTCAAGGGCACCGAGTTCACCATCAGCCGCCCGCGCGATCTTTGGTATGCCGTCACCGACATGGTCTCGCGGATTGTGAAAACCCGAAACGGAAAACAGATCGCAGCAGTCCAACCTAAGTAAAGGGGTTCACCCGAACTCAGCCTGGTGAGTGTACTCAGGGAAGAGGTGCGGGTCTTTATGCAGTACGTTCTGTTTCTTTCGCTTCTCGCCTTGCCCGGCTTGCTGGGCGCGCAGTCGTTGCCCAAGGTTCCCACCAAGCCCCAGGCGATGCGCCTGGCGCCGTCCGTGCCCACGCCGCCCAAAGTAGTGGACCGCATGCTCTCCGCCGCGCAACTCAAGGCCGGCGAAACCCTGTACGACCTCGGCTCGGGCGACGGACGTGTGCTGATCACCGCCGCGCAAAAATACGGCGCCAAGGCCGTGGGCATCGAGATTTCTCCCGCCGTGGCCGCCGAGTCGTCCAAGCGCATCAAGGATCTCAAGCTCGACGGCAAAGTGCGCGTGATCGAAGGCGACATGATATCGGTGGATTTGTCTCAGGCCGACGTGGTGACGCTCTATCTGCTGACCAAGAGCAACGACATGTTGCGCCCGGTGCTTGAAAAGCAACTCAAGCCGGGCGCTCGCGTGGTTTCGCATGACTATGAGATCCGCGGCTGGCAGCCCACGCGCACCGAAACCGTCGACGCGCTCAAGCGCCAGCATCAGCTCTACATCTACGAATTCCCGGTCAAGAAGCAGTAGTAGATTGGAGGGATGGTGCGTCCTGAAGACGCGTTGTTCTAGCGGGTGAAAGTCCCGACCGGGTAAGCAGCGCAGCGCCCGGAAGCAGACTCCAGCGGGGAGGAG
>VFZP01000492.1 GCA_016871115.1 Acidobacteriota bacterium | reverse complement strand
GCCACCACTGGAACCGGCGGCGCAGGCGCCTCGGAGCATCCCGCGAGCACCAGCAAAAAAACGTAGCAGCCGCTGTCGATTTCCACCGCCCTCGTTCGTTTGCTATCGCGGAAGGAGCACCGAAAGGCACCATGCCTCACTATATTCTCTTGTCGCGGGATAACCCCGCCCAATTCGCAGACATCAGTCCCGCCGAGATGGAGGCCCTCATCGGGAAGTGCGCCGCGTGGCGGCAATCGATTGAAGATCAGGGCCACGCCATCAGCGGCGAAAAGCTTTCCGGTGGCACCGGGCGCGTCTTGCGCCGCGGCCTTGCCGCCACAGACGGCCCGTACACCGAGGCCAAAGAAGTAATGGGCGGATTCTTCCGGATCTCGGCCGCCAGCTACGACGAAGCCGCCGCACTCGCCGCCTCGTGCCCGCACCTTGAGTTCGGGTCCATTGAAGTGCGCGAGATCGAACCCACGCCCTAATGCAACTGGTGGGCGAGCTCTACGAACGCCAGTACGGCCGTTTGGTGGCCGCGCTGGTGCGTATGCTCGGTGCGGCGCGCCTCGATTGGGCCGAAGAGTTTGCGCAGGGGGCTCTCCTGCGCGCGCTCGAAGTGTGGCCCTTTCGCGGCGTGCCGCCGAACCAGGAAGCGTGGCTGATCACCACGGCCAAGCGGCTGGCGATTGACCGGCTCCGCCGCGAAAAGCTCCCGGTGGAGCCGCTGCTGCTTCAGGAAAAACCCGCCACCGACGACCGGCTGGCGATGATCTTCCTTTGCTGCCACGCGTCATTGAGCGAAGACCTGCAGATTGCCCTCACGCTCCAGGCGGTATGCGGCCTGAACGCACGGCAGATCGCGCGCGGCCTGATGCTGCCTGAGCCCACCGTCGCGCAGCGGCTCGTGCGCGCCAAACGCCGGCTGCGTGAAGCCGGCGCGCGGTTCGATGAGCCCGGCCAACTCGACAGCGACCTCGCGGTGTTGTATCTGCTGTTCAACGAAGGCTGCGCCGTCACTGAAAGCGCCTCGGGCTGGTTTCATGCGGACTTGTGCCACGAAGCCATCTACCTGGCGCGGCTCCCGGCGCAACGGCGTCCGGACGCGCAGGCGCTACTCGCGTTGTTTCTGCTGCAGGCCTCGCGGCTCCCCGCGCGCGTGAACGAAGCGGGAGAAGCCGTGCCGCTCCAGGAACAGCACCGCGCGCGTTGGGATCGCGCACTGCTCGCCGAGGGTTTCGCGCACCTCGAGCGCAGCGCGGCCGGCGCGGCGGTTACGGCGTATCACATCGAAGCCGAGATCGCCGCCACCCACGCCGCCGCGCCGTCGTTTGCCGCGACAGACTGGGCACGGATCGCGCTGTTCTACTCGCAACTCCCGCCTTCGCCCGCGGTGCGTCTGAATCACGCCATCGCCGTTGGCTACCGCGACGGCGCCGCTGTAGGCCTCGCCGCGCTCAACGGCCTCGATCATCCCGGCCACTTGCTCTCCGCCGCGCGCGCCGAGTTCGCGCGCCAACTCGGCCGCATCGCCGAAGCCCGCACGCACTACACCACCGCGCTCGCAGCCGCGCGCACCGACGCCTAGCGCCGGTACCTCCAGCGCCGCCGCGATATGCTGGAAGGGCAATGAAAGCGCTGGTTCTTGAGCAATACAAGGTTCTGAAACTGATCGATATGCCCTTTCCCGAATGCGGCCCGGGCGATCTGCTGGTGAAGGTGAAGGCCTGCGGCATCTGCGGGTCTGACGTGCACGGCTACGACGGCTCCACGGGCCGCCGCCTGCCGCCCATCGTCATGGGTCACGAGGCGGCCGGCATCGTGGAAGCCGTCGGCGCGGGCGTTGCCGGGTTTGCCGTTGGCGACCGCATCACGTTCGACTCCACCGTCTCCTGCGGCAACTGCTTTTTCTGTTCGCGCGGCCAGATCAATCTCTGCGACAACCGCCAGGTGCTGGGCGTGTCGACGCCCGAGTTCAAGCGCCACGGTGCGTTTGCCGAATACGTCACCGTGCCGGCGCGCATCAGCTACAAGCTGCCCGACACGCTGAGCTTTGAACACGCGGCCTTGATTGAAGCCGTTTCCATCGCCCTGCATGGCGTGAACCGCACGCCTGTGCGCCTCGGCGATACGTGCGTGATCGTGGGCGCGGGCATGATTGGCTCGCTCACCATCCAGGCCGCGCGCCTCGCCGGCTGCGACAAAGTGATTGCCATCGACCTTGAAGAACGGAAGCTGAAAATGGCGCGCGACTTTGGGGCGGACTACGTATTCAATCCGAGGAACGAAGACGTGGCCGCCAAGGTGAAGAAAGTCACTGGCGGACGCGGCGCGGACTCAGCCATCGATTGCGTGGGCGCCACCGCCCCGATTCAAACCTGCATGAACGTGGTGCGCAAGGGTGGCCATGTGACGCTGATCGGCAACGTGACGCCGAAGATCGAACTGCCGCTGCAAGTAGCCGTTTCGCGCGAACTCACGTTGTACGGCTCCTGCGCCTCCAATGGCGAGTACCCCGAGTGCATCGCGCTGATGGCGTCCGGCAAGATCAAGGTAGACCCGATCATCTCCGCGCGCATCACGCTCGAAGATGGCCCGAAGTACTTCGAGCGCCTCTACGGGCACGATCAGGAATTGATGAAGGTCATCTTTACGCCGTAGACTTCCGCAGGGCCTGGCGCGCGCCTTCCCAGCCCGCGCGCCATTGGCCCATGAGTTGTTCCACAAGCTTGGCGTTGGCCGGCAACTTCGCGATGTTCTGGCTTTCCATCGGGTCGGTCTGGTGATCGTACAGTTCGATGGAATCCACCTGCGAGTGATCCTCGCGATTCACCCACACCGTGAAGCGATAGCGGTCCGTCCGCATCGAGTAGCCCATCAGCTTCCCGCCGCGGGGATACTGGCTGAACGCCGCTTTCTTCCAGGCGCGATTGGGTTTTTCCACCAGCGGCTTAATGCTGGCGCCTTCGAGGTGGGCGGGCAGAGGGAGGCCCGCCAAATCCGCCAGCGTCGGGTAGATGTCCACAAACTCCACCAGCGCGCGGCAATGCCGACCGGCGTTCTTCATCTTCGGCGCTGAGAGCAGCAGCGGCGCGTTAGTGTCGTTTTCCACATTGCTGTGCTTGCACCACTCGCCGTGCTCACCGAGCTTCCAGCCATGGTCGCCCCACAGCACGATGATGGTGTTGTCGCGCAGGCCTTGCCGGTCGAGTTCGTCCAGCACCTTACCGATCTGCGCATCGGTTTAGCTGATCGCGGCGTAGTAGCCGTGCTTGAGTTTCCGCGCCAGTTCATCGGGAACCGGGCCCTCGGCAGGCATGCCGGTGTAGTTGCGCAGTTCGCCGCTGGTGGCCAGCGCGTGCTCCGGCGCATCCTTCGGACGATACGGATTGGACGCGAGTTGGATCTTGACCGGATCGTAGAGATCCCAGTATTTCTTCGGCGAGACGAACGGCAGGTGCGGCTTGAAAAAGCCCACCGCCAGGAAGAACGGCTCGGCCTTGCCCTTGCGGGAGCGCAGCGCCTGCACGGCCAGATCCGCCGTCTGGCCGTCGTTGTAGAACTCGTCGGCCACGTCTCCGGCTTCAAACGCCGGGCCGTTCTTCTGTTTCCCCTTGGCGCTCTTGGGCGGTTTCGTGTTCACGGTATAGGTGGGAGCATCGGGCGTCTGCCACGGCACGGACCATGAGGGCTCGTCGTCATACCCGCCGTCGAAGATCTTGCCCATGCCCTGCACTAAATAGCCGTGCTGCTTGAAGTGCTGCGGCAGCGTCACCACGTTGGGCATCGCGGCGCGGAAGTGCGTCACCAGATCCCAGACCTTGGTGGAATCGGGCCGCGCACCGGTCATCAGGCTGGAACGTGACGGTGAGCAGACGGCCTGCTGGCAATAGGCGCGGTTAAACACCATGCCCTGCTGGGCGATGCGATCGAGGTTCGGGCTTTTGACGTACGGGAAGCCGTAGCAGCCGAACTCCGGCCGCAGATCATCGAAGGCGAAGAAGAATATGTTCGGGCGTTGTTTGGGCGTCTGCGCGGCGGCCAGCGAGATGCCGGCGAGCGCGCCCGTCGTCTGTTGTAGCCATTGGCGGCGAGTCAAGGAAGTCGTCATGTTTAAGTCCACAGAATCGGTTGGCGGAACTGACCATTTTCC
>VFZP01000491.1 GCA_016871115.1 Acidobacteriota bacterium | reverse complement strand
TCCGGGCGCCAGACTGGTGGGTTCTTGCAGCTCAGCGAGGCCCTTACGAATCACGGGCCTGGAAATTCCGGTTGCTTTGGCAACGATCGAGATCCCGCCCTTGCCGATTGCTCTACTCTCTGCCGCCGCCAGCAAACGCCTAGACCGCTCGTCCAGAACGGTCTTCAGAGCTTCGAAGCGAACGGTGATGGCAGCGAAGTCAGGCACTGCAACCAGTATACGCCAAAACATTTCTATATGAGAATTTTATTTCTAGACAATTTCTTAGACGGTGTCCGCCGGAAATCGCTCTGGTCTAGCGCCTGCCGCAGGAGGGTCTTGATCACGGATTGACGGCTTACGTTCAATCGGGCGGCGCGTTCATCCAGTTCACGCAGCATCCCCTGTGTCAGGTCCACGTTGACGCGGCGCACCGGCCTCACCACCGTGAATTGATTCGTGAAGAACCGGGATACATCTTCCCCGCCAGTGGCCATTTCAGCGATTTCGTCGGCTGTTGGCAACGGCTTAGATTTGCTCGGCATAGGTTTCCTCTCCCTATTTCGATGCTTTCCAGGCCGCGATCAGGTGGTGAAATTCATCCTCCCGGTCCCGGCGAATCTCAAAGATGACGGAGCACAACTGGCCACCGCTCCAACCGATGGCACGGAACTGCTCGGGGTCATCGTTTTTTCTGTCCACCAAATGGACCTGATCGAATATCTGTTGCGCTTCCTTAAGGCTGATCCCGTGTTTCCGCTTTACCTCGCGGTCCTTTGCCGAATCGGATCGGAAGCGCATGTATGATATGAATGTCATACGACGCCACGGGTGCTTGCACGATAGAACCGGATAAACGCCACAGCGTATAGTGTGCCCTCCGTCCGGATCCTCGCCTACTCGTACGGAGGCTCGGATCCAGCTGACACGAGCGCGAAGTCCCAGTGGAATTTGAAAATGATAGGGCATGCCCGAGACGGGATCGCTCTCGTCCGGGGTTTCCCTCGCGTTGCGCTTATCTTGGCTTCTGGCGGCTTGGCCCGCAGCTAAAGAACATGATATGAGGGGTCCTTGCAGAATCTCCCGTTGACTCAAAACCAAACGAGAACCAATGCGGCTGTTTCTCGTCCTCGCGTTCGCGGCGCTTGGTTTCGCCGCGGACCGACCCAAGCGCATCAACCGCGCGATCGAACTGCTGGAGCAAGGCCAGCCCATCGACTACACCCACGGCCACGGCGGCTTCGAGGAAGGAAAGAACATGGCGCAAACGTGGGCGACTACATCAACTACGAGATGGAGCACGGCCCGTTCGACTTCCACAACCTTCGCGAGTTCATGCGCGAGCTGGTCGCGGGCGGTCCCACGAAGAACGGCCACCTGACGCCGGCGGTCACGAAGCGACGGTTCGCGCCAACTACTGGATGATTCAGCAAACGCTCGCCACGGGGATCCACGGCATCCTGTTCTGCAACGCGCGGACCGCGGGCGGGGTGCGCGCGTTCGTGGAGGCTTCGCTCGGCGAGGGACATGAATTTTTCGCACGGGAGAGTCCATCCGTTCCAGGCCTATGTGTCTTAGCGGCGTAATAAGATAGAGGGCTTGGGACAACAGTTCGCGTTCGTAGGATGCTACACAGGATTTGCGCCGGGGCAGCTTGGCTGGGTGGCCTCGCGCCGGCCCGGGCGGGGGATTCGCTCGTTTGCCTTCGACGCGAAAACCGGGAAGCTGAAGCCGACCGGGCACTTGTTTGAGCAGGACTCGCCGACGTGGCTGGAGATTCACCCGAACGGCCGGTGGCTGGTGGCGGTGCATGAGCTCTCGCACCACACCGGCGTTGAGGCGGGCGTGGGATTTGTGACCTCCTACAGGATCATGCCGGGAGGCGTACTGGAGAAGGTGCGCACGCAGGCGACGGGCGGGCGCGGGAATACCTGCGCGAAGTTTGACCGGACTGGACGATTCCTGCTGGTGACGCGGTATTGGGAGGGCGGGATCTCAGTGCTGCCGTTCAATCCGGAGACGGGCGTGATGGGCGCGGTGACGGCGGCGCCCTTGCACACAGGCTCCGGGCCGCATCCGCTGCGGCAGGCGATGCCGCATCCTCATGGGATTCATGGCGACCCGTCGTCAGACTGGGTGTATGCGATGGACCTCGGCACCGACAAGGTGCACCAGTACCGGCTCGATCGGGCGACGGGCGCGCTGAGGCCGGAAGGGGCCGTGGCGCTGAGTACGGGAGCGGGTCCGCGCGGGATTCAGTTTCATCCGTCGTTGCGCGTGGCGTATGTGAATTGCGAACTCGATGGCACGGCGGTGGTGTGCGCCGTGGAGGCGGGCGCGGGGCTGAGGCCGGTGCAGAGAGTGCGGTGTTACCCGGACGGTTTTGTGGGTCGCGGGCACGCGGAGAATCTGGGCAAGGCCGATTTCTGGGGGGCGGAGGGCTGCCTGGCGGGCGGGCACTACTATTACATTTGCCGCGTCCATCAGAGTCTCGCGGCGTTTGCCGTGGACCCGATGGATGGGCGTCTCCGGTTCACCGGGCGGTATGCGCTGGCGGCGGGGTCGAATGCGCGGAATCTGACGGCGGACCCGAGTGGACGGTTCTTGCTGGTGGCGAGCCAGGATGCCAATTGCGTGGAGTGTTTCCGGGTGGATCAAGCGACGGGCGCGCTGGAGCGGGTGCATATCGAGGCGGTGGATTGCGCGGCGGATGTGGCGGTGATTTGAATCTGTTCAATCCGCGCACGAGCCCGCAAGCGCGGGCCCGGCGGAAACTGTTTCCGCAGGGCCCCAGGAAAATCTCAGTTGATCGATCCCCCGCGTTCTCATCACCGTGCTCCTGAAACGCCACGTCGCGTGACTGGGACTCGTAAAGCCAAGTGCTCTTCAATTCAGATAGTAAGCGAAACCCCTGCTACCGGTAACGCTATCCACCGCCGATCCTCCAAACATGAGTTGGGTTTCAACGTTGAACCGTTCCATCCGCTCATTTTACGCGGGGCGCCTGATCGGCCTGATCCTTGTATTCGTAGGCGCCGCGGGCTTTTCCGCCTTCTCTGCCGTGGAAAACGCCCTCAACTACACCGAGCTCCAGGCCCGCGTCGAGCGCGTCGGTCTCGTCTGCCGTCCCAAAGGAACGCCAACCACGGAAGCAGTCGATTGCACTGGCGCCGCGCCACCGCGGGCGGCTGCCAAGATCATCCGGCAGGTAGCTGTGTATGTGCGCTACACGTCCCCGGCAGACGGAAAAGAGCATCAGGGGCGCCTCCTGGTGGCCGGCAAGCGCATCCAAAGGGCCCGCACACTGCGCCCGGGGGACTCCTGGACGATCCTGGCGCACGACGACGACGCGGAAACCATCAAGGTCTACTGAACGGCGTCTTGCTCGTTCACAGGTTTTTCCGCCACCCGTGCATTTTCCCTCCAACCTTCGCCAAACAAAGCAAATTCAGTTCTTCTGAGCGCGCCCGCAAGCCCTCCAAACAGCCCTGAAATTGGGGGCCTGGGTTTATAGTGAGGGCGCTATGACCGAAACGCCTTCCTCCTCCGCATCGCATTCGACGGGTCCGAAAACGCCCGCCGGCAAAGCCCGTTCAGCCCAGAATGCCCGCACCACCGGTTGGTTCGCGCGCGACTTGCGCCTCAGCGAAACCGCGCAGCCCGTCTACGCGGAATTCGAAAGCGCTTGGCGGGAAGAACTGGCTCCCGAAGGCCTCTGCGCACTCGAGGCCTTCTCCGATTTCGTGCGCGCCGCCTAGCACAAACGCGAAATCCTCACCGCGCAAAACGAAGCCGCGGCCTCTTCGCCCGCCGCCTTCCTCGATGAAGCGCTGGCTAGGACGCTTGACCGGCTGCATCGCTACGAGCGTGACTTTGAACGCCGCGCCGCCCGCCATCTGGCTACGCTGCGCCGCCTCCAGGCCGGGCGAAATCGCGATGCACAAAAACGAACTCCCCCTCCGCTTGCCGAGACGCTACCCGTCGACGCCTTGGCCGAGCTCTACACCATGAACGTTCACTCGCAGTACTATAACGCCGTGGTGCGCGCCTGCCGAGCAGGCCTGATCGACAAAGAAACCGGCCGTCCGCTCGCCGGCCTCGCGCTGGTGCTCGAAGTGCATCAGAACAGGAACTTCAACCCAAACTGAATCTACCGCCCCGTCGCCGTGCCGTTGGAGATCTTGCCG
>VFZP01000490.1 GCA_016871115.1 Acidobacteriota bacterium | reverse complement strand
GTGCCCATTCTCGCACAGGCGGGCCGGCTGACCGGCGAGACGCGCTACAACGACATGGCGCTGCGGCACTTTCAATTCATGCAGAAGCTCGACCTGCGCCGCGACGGCATCTACCGCCACTCGCCGCTTGACGAGGCGGCCTGGGGCCGCGGCAACGGCTTCCCTGCCCTCGGCATGGCGCTGGCGTTGAGCGAACTGCCTGGGGCCCATCCCGCGCGCGCGGAAATTCTCACTGCGTTTCAATCGCATCTGCGCGCGCTGCTCCGCCATCAGGATGACCTTGGCGCGTGGCATCAGGTGATCGACCGCCCGGAGAGCTACCCCGAATACACCGCTACGGCGATGATCGGCATTGCGCTCACGCGCGGACTGCGCGAAGGGTGGATAAAGGGCTCAGCGTTTGAGATCGCGCGCGATCAGGCCTGGAAAGCGATCCTACGCCGCACGTCTGACGACGGCGTGTTGCTGGATGTCTGCGCGTCCACGGGCAAGCAGAAGTCGCTGCGCGATTACTATAACCGCGTCGCGATCTACGCGAAGGATCCGCGCGGCGGGGCGATGGGGCTGTACTTTGCGGCGGAGATGATGGCTGCGCGATAGGCTTGGGTGCGCGGCAAGCATCACCCACCCTTGCTCCGCGCGCCCGCATTGCGGTCTAATCGTCGTGTATGAAATTGACGCGACGTTCGCTCCTCGCCTCTGCGGCGGTTGGCACGGCCACCCTCGCAGCAGCAGCAGCACCCGCACCTGCACAACCCGTCGCCGGCTGGGGCGTCTGCGCGTTTTCCAAGCACTTCCAATGGCTCCCGGTGGCCGACGCCGCCGCGCTCACCGCTGAGATCGGCTACGACGCGCTTGACCTCACGGTCCGCCCCGGCGGTCACGTCGAGCCCGCCCGCGTGGCCGACGATTTGCCCAAAGCGGTCGAAGCGATCCGCAAAGCCGGGCTCACCGCGCCCATGTTCACCTCGGGTATTGTCGACGTCCGCACGCCCCACGCCGAGGCCGTGCTCAAAACCGCAGCCGCGCTCGGCATCCGCCGCTATCGCTGGGGTGGCTTCAGTTACGACGCGTCAAAACCCATCCCCAGGCAGATTGAAGAATTCCGCGCGTCCGCCAAAGAACTCGCCGCGCTCAACAAAGCGCACGGACTGTGCGCGATGTATCACACGCACTCGGGAGTGGGCCAGTTCGGCGCATCGTTCTGGGACATCGGTGCGGTGCTGCAAGGGCTCGACAACGACCTAGTCTCGGTGAATCTCGACTGCGCTCACGCCACCATCGAAGGAGGCCTTGGCGGCTGGATCAATTCAACGCGCCTGCTCGCCCCCATGACGCGCGGCATCGCCATCAAGGACTTCCATTGGGCGAAGAACTCCAAAGGCAAGTGGGCCGTGCGGTGGTGCCCGATGCGCGAGGGCATGGTGAATTCCGTGGAATTCCTGAAGCTCCTGAAGGCCGCGGGCTTTCACGGACCCATCCAGTTGCACATGGAGTACGACGAACTGGGCGGCGCCGACAGCGGCAAAAGCACAATCAAGATCTCCCGCGCCGAGTTCACCCGCATGGCCAAGCAAGACGTCGCGCGTTTGCGCGAAGATCTCGCCGCGGCGGGCTACTAAGCTACTGCATCGTCTTGGGCCGCAACTCCACCGGCACACGCTGGCTGTCGAGCGGCGTCAGCGGCAGCGTCCACTTCAGCGGCAACTCTTCCGGTGTGTAGCAGACCTTGTCGTCACAAGCCTGGTATTTGAACGTGCCCTCGATCGTGAAGGTTTTCTCCTCCAGTTGTGCTTTTAAATCCCGCGTCTGCCCGACAACCACATCGCGCCGCACGCGCACGGACTTCTCAAATACCGGCACTTTTTCGCCGATGGCCTTCAGGTGCAGCGTGCGCGTGGCGGGATACTCGGCGGTCTGGGGCCGCCAGGGGCCTTCTCTCAATTTCCATTCCACGGGCTTGTAACCAGTCACGCCCGGCGCGTAGACGTGCATTTTCGGCGGCAGCACGATATCGAGATACAGACTGACGCGGCTGCCAGGATGCAAAGACGCATTCGACGCCCAAGACCGCAACGTCAAGTGCCTGGCGCGAATCTCCTGCCCCGCCGCGCGGCCTTCGGACTCAGCGGCCGGAAACTCGCGCACCAGAATGTTGGCCGCGGTGAAACGCTCGCGATAGTCCTTCGCCACATACTCCGACTTCACTTTCCCGCGCGCGTCCAGCATGTACGTAACCGGGTGCGGCACGCCGTAGATCGCCGCGTCCTTGGCAATCGCCTCATTCAGGATGCCGTACGCGCGAATCACTTTCGAGCCCTCGTCACTCAACAGCGGATAGGTGATCGTGCGCCGTGTGGCAAAGTGCCGCAACACGGCTGGCGCGTCGTAGGTGACGGCGGCGACGTTCACGCCCCGCGCGCCGAACGCCTTGGCTTGCTGTTCCAACTCCACGAGTTGGCTCTTGCAGTACGGTCACCAATCGGCTGAGCGGACGAAGGACAGCATCAACCCGCGCTTGCCCATCAACGACGCCAGCGTGCGCGGGCGGCCCGCCTGATCGGTCAACGTGAAGTCCGGCACGCGCGCGCCCACGGCCGGCCCGCTCGGAAGCTCCACGGCAGCCTGTTGCGCGGCCAGCGCCAGTGCGGCCAGTCCGATCACGCCCATGTGATCACCGGTTTGATCGACCCAGCCTCCACATCCAGCCACTTCGGAAACGCCGCCGCAACTTCCTCGGGCGGCGTCAGCCCGGCGTTCAGCCAGTAATCCGACGTCGACTTGCCGCTCGCCAGGTTATCCAGCACGCGGCGGAAGTCCGCGGCCGTCGCATTGCGGCTCGAAAGCAGCGTCACCTCGCGCGCGTGATAGTTGGGGTTGTAAAAACTCAGCTCGCCCAGGTGAATGCCTACATACACCACCTTCCCGCCGTGCGCGATCAAATCGAAGCAAGACTCCATCGACGCTTTATTGCCTGTACAATCCACAATCACGCGAGGCAGTTCGCCGCCGAGCTTGGCGCGCAACTGCTCTTTCACATCCTGGCGCGAGTCCACCACCTGCAGCTTCACCTGCTTCTCGGCAAACGTGAGGCGCGTGGGGCTCATCTCCATCATCAGCGGCTCAATCCCTAACGCCCGCAACGCTTCCACCACCGCCAGCCCAATCGGCCCGCCACCGATCACCAGCAATGAATCGCCCGCCTCCGGCTGCGCGCGCCACACCGCGTGCGAGCCGATACACAGCGGCTCCACCGTGGCCAGTTGCTCTGGCCGCAATCCGGGCGCACGATGCAGCTTGCACGCCGGTAGCACGTAGCGTTCCTGCATGGCGCCATCGATATGCACGCCCAGCGTCTTGAGCGACTCGCAGCAGTTCGTCTTGCCGCGCCGGCAGGCCGGACACGCGCCGCAATTCAAGAACGGCTCCACACAACACAGGTCGCCGGGTGCAAGACCCTCTGCGCCCGGTCCCAGCGCCAGCACCTCCACTGCCAGTTCGTGTCCCAATATCCGCGGGTAGGTGAAGAACGGCTGCTTGCCTCGAAACGCATGCAGATCGGTGCCGCAAATGCCCGTGCGCAGCACACGCACCAAGGCCTCGCCCGCCTGCGGCGCGGCCGGTTCCGGCGCGTGGAAAAATTCAAGTTGTCCGGGTTGGTTGAGCCGAAGCGCTTTCATCGCCTGGAATCGTCTACTATAGCGAAGATGCGAGTAGACGCTCACCACCACTTCTGGAAGTACGACCCTGTTGAGTACGGTTGGATCTCCGAGCCCATGAAAGCCATCCGCCGCGATTTCCTCGCCAAGGATCTCGCCGCCGCGATGAAGTCCGCGGGCGTGGAAGGCGCGGTCAGCGTGCAGGCGCGCCAGACGGTGGAAGAAACCCAATTCCTCCTCGACATCGCTGCCAAAGCCAAGATCATTTGGGGCGTGGTGGGCTGGGTGCCGTTGGTGGATCCGAAAGTGGAGGTACACCTTGAAAAGTTCGCCGCCAACAAGCGCCTGAAAGGCGTGCGCCATGTGCTGCAGGACGAGCCCGCCAACGCGCTGATGGACGACAAGGCCTTTCACGCAGGCATCGCCAAGCTTGAGCGCTTCAACCTCGTCTACGACGTGCTCATCTACGAGCGGCATCTCGAACAGGCGATCCGGTTTATCGACCAGCACCC
>VFZP01000489.1 GCA_016871115.1 Acidobacteriota bacterium | reverse complement strand
GAGCTTGCCCAGCAACGCGTCCAGCCTGTGCGCAATTCAGTTTGCAAGCGCTGGGGTAAAACAACGACAGTGTGTCGTTTCTAGTCCGTCTCGATGTTCATCGTGAAGTTTTGGTTCAGGTTGAGCACCGATTTTATGGCAGAAAACGTGTTGCGTCAAGCGCTATAACGTGTGACATCGAAGTCGTTGAAAACAAACGCAGAATAGCACAATCACGCAATTGTTAGTCCGCAGCAGCAAGTACTTGAACAACTTGAACAACTTGATCGAGCAAGATCATCGCAGGATCAAGCAGCGATTGTGGCCGATGCTGGGACTCAAGAGCTTTGAGTCGGCGACCATTGTAATTAGCGGTATCGAACTGGCGGAGAAGATCAAGAAAGGGCAGTTCAAATTTGGCAAACTTGGTGGGGCAGCGGCGACGATGCCGGAGATCTGGCGAGCCGCGTTGGCCGCGTGATCGGCATCGGGTTCGATCGAGACATCGGCAGCGACCGCATTTGGCCCGACTAGGATTTTGCACCAGAGCCGTCGCTATAGGGTTGTAGAGGGGAAGAGAGGATTGGTGGACGGCATGGGATTCGAACCCACGACCCCCACGTTGCGAACGTGGTGCTCTCCCAACTGAGCTAGCCGCCCACTGAGCCTTCAGTCTACCATAGGAGGTTCCAGGGAAAAAGACTTGAACACCCGCGAACAGATCGAACAGATGCGCCGCGACTGGGATGAGCGCGCCCGCGAAAACGCCCGCTACTACGTCAACACCGAGCGCGACGACTGGACAGACCAGGAGTTCTTCGCTTCCGGCGAGCGCACCGTGGCCGAAGAGGTTCTGACCGACATGACCAACATCTGCCAGGGCAAGGACCCCAAGCAGATGACGGTTCTCGAAATCGGCTGCGGCGCGGGCCGCGTGACACGCGCGCTGGCCGGTTTGTTCGGTCAGGTACGCGGCGTGGACATCAGCGCCGAGATGATCGAACGCGCCCGCCGCGCGCTGGCTGACTGCCCCAACGCGCAGGTGTTCCAGAACAACGGCACGGACCTGTCGGTGCTCGGCGGCGTCCCGGTGGACTTCGCCTTCTCCACCATCGTTTTCCAGCACATCCCCAGCCGCGAAGTAATTGAGACTTACGTACGCGACGTGCACCGTTTATTGCGGCCCGGCGGGCTGTTCAAGTTCCAGGTGCAGGGCGACCCGTCCATCGAAGCGCGCCCGGACGACACGTGGCTGGGCGTATCCTATTCAGACGCCCAGGCTGTCGAGTTGGCCGAAAAGTGCGGCTTCGAGCCCCGCCACCGTCACGGCCAAGGCAACCAATATTTCTGGCTCTGGTTTTTCAAGAAGTAAGTACTCCATGTCTCCTAACACCCCGTCCGCCGACAAGCCCTACGACCATCTGCAGATCGAAACCAAGTGGATTGACGCCTGGTCCGCCGACCCGGCGCTCTATCGCGCCTTGGACGACGGATCCAAGCCCCGTTACTACGTGCTGGAAATGTTCCCGTATCCCAGCGGCCGCCTCCACATGGGCCATGTGCGCAACTATTCGATCGGCGATACGCTGTCGCGTTATCTGTGGATGCGCGGGTTCGACGTGCTGCACCCAATCGGCTGGGACGCCTTCGGGATGCCGGCGGAAAACGCCGCCATCAAGAACAAGATGCACCCGCGCGATTGGACGCTGAGTAATATCGCGGCCATGCGCCAGCAGCTTGTGCGCATGGGCTTCAGCTACGATTGGGCGCGGGAAGTAACTACCTGCCTGCCCGATTACTATAAGTGGAACCAGTGGTTCTTCCTTAAGATGTACGAGCGCGGCTTGGCGTACCGCCGCATGGGCAAGGTGAACTGGTGCCCGGACTGCGCCACAGTGCTGGCCAACGAACAGGTGGAAGAGGGGCGCTGCTGGCGGTGTTCGTCGGTGGTGGAAAAGCGGGAGCTCGAACAGTGGTCTCTAAAGATTACGCATTATGCCGACGAGCTGCTGGCTGAGACGTACACCAGCCTCGAAAAAGGCTGGCCCGAGCGCGTGCTCACGATGCAGCGTAACTGGATCGGCAAGAGCGACGGCGCGGTAGTGGACTTCACTTATGCGGTCACGGGCGAAAAGATCCGCATCTTCACGACCCGCATCGACACCATTTACGGCGCCACGTGCCTGATCCTCGCGCCGGAGCATCCGCTGGTTGCGCGGCTCCTCACTGGAGACGCGTATACGCCGGTGCAGGCGATGATCGGCGAGGTGAACAAACAGCAGGAGCCTGGCGTGGAGGTGGACAAGCAGGGTCTCTTCACCGACCACTACGCCGTCAATCCGTTCAACGGTGAGCAGGTGCCGATCTGGGTGGGTAACTTTGTGTTGCTGGGCTACGGCACGGGCGCGATCATGGCCGTGCCGGCGCACGATGAGCGTGACTTTGAATTCTGCCGCAAATACGCGATCCCGGTGCGCCCGGTGATTCGCCCCGTGGATGGCCCGCTGGCCGCGGAGCCGGGAATGAAGGCGGCGTTTGGCGAATACGGAGTGGTCGAAAACTCCGGCGCGTGGTCTGGCCTCGCCAGCGCGGAGGCGCGCAAGCAGATGGCCGCGCACGCCGAAGCGCATGGGTTCGGCAACGCAGCTACAACGTTCCGCATCCAGGACTGGGGCGTGTCTCGCCAGCGCTACTGGGGCACGCCGATTCCGATGATCCACTGCCGCGCCAAGTGCGGCACGGTGCCGGTGCCGTATGAGCAACTGCCGGTGGAATTGCCGTACAACGTGGAGTTCACGGGCAAGGGCCGGTCGCCGCTGGCGAACATTCCGGAGTTCGTCAACGTCGCCTGCCCGCGGTGCGGCGCGCCGGCCGAGCGCGAGACGGACACGATGGACACGTTCGTCGATTCGTCGTGGTACTTCTTCCGCTACACCGATCCGCAGAACCCGGCGCTCCCGTTCGATCCGGCGAAGGCGCAGCCGTGGTTTCCAATTAACCAATACATCGGCGGCGTGACGCATGCGATTCTGCACCTGATTTACTCGCGCTTTTGGACGAAGGTGATTCGCGATATCGGGATGACTACGAGTAACGAGCCAGTGACGAACCTGTTCACGCAGGGCATGGTGCAATTGGGCGGCAAGGCGATGTCTAAGTCGCGCGGGAATGTGGTGGACCCGGACGACATGGTGCGGAAATACGGCGCCGACACGTGCCGCCTCTTCGCGCTGTTTGCCGCGCCGCCCGAGCGCGACATGGAGTGGAGCGAGGCGAGCGTGCAGGGGCAGTACCGGTTCCTGTCGCGCGTTTACCGCTTTGTGACGCGCAATGCGGCGAAGGCGCGGGCGCTCGAAGGCACGTCCGGCGCGGCGGACCGGCAGGCGCTGCGCAAGCTGCACCAGACGCTGCAGAAGATCACCGCGGACTTTGACAATCGCTGGCACTTCAATACCTCCATCGCGGCGCTCATGGAGTTGATGAACACGCTCGAAAAGCACGAAGCCGGGCTCACCGGCGCGGCGGCGGCCGAGGTGCTGGAGAAGCTGTGCCTGATGCTGCACCCGTTTGCCCCGTTCATCAGCCAGGAGATCTGGTGCGTGGAACTGGGCCGCGAAGGGCAACTGATTCGCCAGCCGTGGCCTGAGGCCAACGCGGACTTGGCGCGCGAGGAGGGCGCCGAGGTGCCGATTCAGGTAAACGGCAAGTTGCGCGCGAAGATGGTGGTGCCGTTCGGCACGGCGAAGGAAGAACTGGAACGGCTGGCGCAGGCGGAGGAGAAGATCAAGCCGTGGATCGAGGGCAAGCAGATCGTGAAGATCGTGTGCGTGCCGGACAAGCTCGTGAATATCGTGGTGAAGGGGTAGTAGGGGGGCCGCGCTGCCGCGGTGAAATGGTTCACAATGGAGACGATGCCGAGTTTTGACCGGATCACCTGGAACCCGAACCGCATGAACGGCTGGCCTTGCATTCGCGACATGCGCCTGACGGTGCGGCGCTTGGTGGAGGCCGTAGCGCAGTATCCCAACCGGGAGGATCTGTTCAGGAACTATCCCGATTTAGAGCCGGACGACATCCAGCAAGCTCTGGCCTTGGCTCTGGTGCAAACCGGCCAAGATGAGAGAAACTGTCGCAATGCCCTCCTTCGTTCCGGTTGAAGAGCTGTTCGCTGGCCGCCATTTCGACGCGGAGATTGTGGTGTTGTG
>VFZP01000488.1 GCA_016871115.1 Acidobacteriota bacterium | reverse complement strand
AGATCTGGCGAGCCGCGTTGGCAGCGTGATCGGAGTCGGGTTCGATCGAGACCCGCGGACCGAAACGGTATCAAGCCAGTGTCAACCCAGATTTTGCACCAGAGCCAGGCCGATTGCCTGCGCCGCAATTTGGCGTTGCATCGGGACGTGATCGCTAGCGGCGATGCTTTGCGGATCCTAGCCGCGCTGGGTGGCTTCGAGATCGCAACGATGGCCGGATTCCTGCTCGGCGCGGCGGAGCGCCGGCTGCCGGTGGTCGTCGACGGCTTCATTTCCTCGGCGGCAGCGCTGGCCGCATCGCGTCTGCAGCCGGCAGTTTTGAACTTCCTATTTTTCGCGCACGCCTCAGCGGAACCGGCGCATCGCGCGATGCTTGCCTCAATGGGTGCAGAGCCCGTGTTGGGCCTCGGAATGCGTCTGGGCGAAGGTTCCGGGGCGGCGCTGCCCTTCCCGATCCTTGACGCGGCGCGCGCGCTACACGAGCATGGCGACCTTCGAGGAGGCCTCTATGAATGCAGCGCTCTGATCCCGGTGATGCCTTCGGTTCGCGCCTTGCCGCTTCACCTTACCCTCGCGCCACACGCACCGCGCGCGGCAGCACGGAGAGCTCCAGCGGCAACGTACCCAGCGCCTCGCCGTCCACCTCCATCGACACTGGTCCGGGCGACGTCGGGCGCGCCTCTATGCGCTTGCCGCGGAGGTGGTTCGTCTTCGGGTGGACGTAGAGGTTGGGCGAGTAGAGGACATTGATGTCGCGCACGAGTTCGTAGCTCGATAGCGCGTCGATCACGGTCACTTCGAGTTGCCCGTCGTCGAGTACGGCGCGCGGGCACACGTGCATGCCGCCGCCATGGTAGCGCCCGTTGCCGATGGCGATGTTGGTGATGGTGTGCGGGCCTGACGGCACGCCGTCCACGGTAAGTTCCACCGTCTTGGGGCGATAGGTGAAGAACACCTGAAGCGTCGCCAGGAAAAAAGCGCCTTTGCCGTGTGCCCGGCTCAACACGTTCTGCTTGGCCTTGGAGGCCACCTCGCCGCCCATGCCGAAGCTCACTACGTTGGCGAAGAACCGGTGCGTGCGTTCACCCGCCGGCGTTTGGTAATCCACGCGGCCGAGATCGATGGCCCCGGGCCGCTCCTGCCGCATGAGTTGCATGGCGTCTTCGAGACTCTGAATACCGAGGCTCTTCTGAAAATCGCTGCCCGTGCCGAGCGGCAGAATCGCCAGCACCGCATCGTGATTGATGGGCCGCTCGTCGATGAGAAAGCCGTTGATCACTTCGTTGATGGTGCCGTCGCCACCCACGGCCACGATGCGCGTGTAGCCTTCACGCAGGCATTCGCGCGCTAGTTCGGTGGCGTGGCGCGGGCCGCGCGTGAAGCGCACGTCGATCTCCGGCAGCGTCGAAGCGATCTCGGGCCAGCGCTTGCCGGTCTTGCCGGTGGCCGAGTGCGGATTCACGATCGCGGCAATCTGGGGGCGGTTCATCGTTTCGACTCCGGGCGGCGGCGGTAGATATCTTCGAGCGTGTCGCGAAGCGTGGCTTCCGGCTCGCGCGCGGTGTAGCCGAGTTCGCGCCGCGCCTTGGCCGAGTTGCAGTACCAGAACACGCCGGAAATTTCGATGGTCTCGTCGTCGATATCGAACTTGCGGCCCGCGAGCGGCATGGCTCTGCGGAGGAGCGGTGCGGTGAGCAGCGACATCCACGTGGGGCTCGCGAGAAACGGCGCGCGGCGGCCGCTGAGGCGCGCGAGTTCGCGCATGAACTGCGCGGCGGTCCAGTTAACGCCGCCCAACAGATATCGTTCACCCGGCCGCCCGCGTTCCATGGCCGCCGCAGCGCCCGCCGCGGCATCGCGCGCGTCCACAAAGTTCAGTCCGCCGGTGGGGAGCGAAAGCACCTGACCTTCAAGGAAAAGAATCACATCTCCGGTGGAGGAACAGCGCTCATCGCCGGGGCCAAGGAGCAAGGAAGGGTTCACCACGATAACCGGAAATTTTGTTTCGGCGTGGAAAGCGAGCGCGGCCTTCTCCTGCGCGATTTTCGTTATGTAGTAGGCCCAGCGCGCGGTTTCTTTTTCCTTGTAGCCCGATTCCTCGTCGTGCTCGCGCGCGTCGCGGCTCACGGCGATGGTGCCCGAGGAGCTTGCAACCACCGCGCGTTCGAGGCCATGCCGCCGCGCCGCGTCGAGCACCACGCGCGTGCCGTCCACATGCAGCGCCATCATCTTTTCGCGATCCGCCGGTTGGCGCGACACGAGTCCCGCCAAATGATAGACGCGTCCGCAGCCCTTCATGGCACGATCCACGTCGGCGGGGACGGTCACGTCGCCGCGCACCACGTCCACGCCGGGCGTCTTCATGTCGCCGCGGTTCAACACGCGCACGGGTTCGCGCAGTTGTGCCACCAGGTGCTGGCCCAGGAAGCCCGTGGCGCCGGTGATGAGCGTGGGTTTCACGCGCGAGGCTCCTGCCAGCCTTCGCGCTTCGCAGCGCGCTGCAGGGCCCGCTTGGGATGCGTCGGGAAGGCTTCCTTCACGGCTTTCAACATGGGCAGGTCCGAGGTGTCATCCGCATAGGCGCGGCAGTCATCCTCCAGCGACACACTATACTTTCGCGCAAAGTCGCGCATCACGGCGACCTTCTGCTCGCCCGCGAGAACAGGCGGCACGACTTGCCCCGTGGCGCGGCCCGCGGCGTCGAACGCAAGACGGTTGGCGGCGAGATCTTCCGGGGCGATGCCGAGATGGCGGGCCACGGGACGCAAAGCAAAGTCGAGGCTGCCCGAGATCAAAACGGGGCGATAGCCGGCGGCATGGCGGTGAATCAGATCGTGGGCGTCCGGCCAGAGGTGGGGAACGATGTACTGCGTGAGCAGATTCTCGGCTTCGGTTTCGAGCCACTTGCACGTCCAACCGGCATAGGAACTGTAGAACAGGTGGTTGAAGTGTTCGCGCGACTTCCGGTCGGCCAGCCACCATCGGAGCCACGTGAGCGGTGACGGTCTTGGCTTGGCGGCCCGGTCCGCATACCAACAGTACTGATGAGTGACGTTGCCTTGTGACAGCGTGCCGTCGAAGTCAAAGAAGGCGAGGCCCTTCACCTTGCCCCCATCAGAATCTCGATGTTCTTCTTGTGCCGCCATGCCACAAACGCCAGCAGCGCGAAGCCGGCCCACGCGACGGGGAAACCCTCGCGCATGGCAATCAACAGCACAAACAGCACCGAAGCCGAGAACGAGGCGATGAAGCCGCGCTCGCTCCACTGGAGCTTGCCGCCGATCATGCGCAACAAAATGTAGAGACCCACGCACGGCAGCAACACCGCCGGGTACATCCGTAGCATCGCGCCCGCGCCCGTGGCAATGCCCTTACCGCCGCGAAAACTCAGCATGGGCGAAAACGAATGCCCCAACACCGCGACGATGCCAAATAGCCATCCATACAAAGCCGGCTCGCTCGCCTGCTGGCACAACCACACCGCCACCCAGCCCTTGCCAGCGTCACCCGCCAGGCAAATCGCCGAGCGCCACTTGGAATACCGCAGCACGTTGTTGAAGCCCGGATTGCCGGAGCCGTACTTGGTGATGTCGATGCCCGTGCCCCACATCGACATCAAGGCAAACGGGATCGAGCCGAGCGCGAAGCACAGCAACAGGCGCAACAAAAGGCTGGAGGACAGCAACTCGGCCATACCTGAAGAAACCTATTAAGCGTAAATGTTTTCGATGGCCGCGCGCAGGCGGTTGCGCAATTCCCGCGCATCCTGCCCGGCGGTGGGGATCTTGTCGGCCACGCGGAAGAACAGTTTGTTGCGAATGATCTGCATGCCGAGCGGCACCAGCGGCGCGCCCGTGGCAATGGCCGCGTCGAGCCCGCGCGTATGGTAACGCTGGCGCAGCACCGGCGTGCCGAGCGGGGAATCGGGGAACACCACCACGGTGCGGCCCGCGCGCAACCCCGCCTCGATCTCCTCGCGCGTTTCGGCCACCAGCGGGCGCAATATGCGCGCGGCCCACGGCGCCAACCCAATCAGCGTTTCTTCGCCTGCCAGCGTGACATCGTTTTCCACCAGCGACACCACCGACAGCGCATCATGCGGATTCGACCGCTGCGACACGATCACCACCGGCCCGCGCATCTGCGTGCCTTCCGGCGTGGGACGATCGCCCAGAATACCTAGCACCG
>VFZP01000487.1 GCA_016871115.1 Acidobacteriota bacterium | reverse complement strand
ACGACGCCGCCATCGCTGGAGATCGAATCGAGCGACTTTGCGAAGGTGTAGGAAATGATCTACGTGGGCGAAATGTCCCATTAGTCCTTTGCCGCGTCTGGTGTAACGACTTCGCGATAGTGAGCGAAGAGGATTGCGGTTGTGGAATGGCCCATTTCGAGGGCGAGGGCGGCGGCATCTTGGAAGCGGGCGAGGTGGTAGGAGGCATACGAACGCCTGAGCGCATTTGACGGCCACTCTTCCAGACCTGCGGCAAGACGAACGGCATCGGTGAGCTTGCGATAGTTGGGCGGCACGACGGAGCCGGATTTCGTCGGTGCGAGTTCCAGCCACGCGCGGAGGTTCGGCATCTTCAAAAACTCCGTACTCCCAGCGACATGACATCGTCAACCGCCATCGTTTCCTTCACCACGTACGCCTCGCCGTACTTTACGCCGATCTTCTGTCCGTAAAACCGCGCAACCGTCTCCAACCTCTCACGCACCTCGCCGGGCGAGGGAAACAAACCGACACCCTTCTTCTGATTCCCATATTGGGATTCATAACAGAACAGCGCCTCCATGCGGCGTTCAAATTGGGACGTGATATCCACTACAAACGTAGGCTCAACGCTCGCATACTGGGAGGCGTAGATCACTTTCCGCGGCCGATGTGCAGGCGTATACTTGTCCAGCTTGGCCAGCCCGGCCAAAAACGAACCCTCGTAACCCAGCGCGCAAGCCGTATAGTGGTCCGGATGTCGCGCCTCCCAATAAGGGAGGATCACCAGACGCGGCTGCAGGCGCCGGATTTCAGCCGCAATCGATACGCGCCCAGCCAGGGAGTTCTCCAGCCGCGCGTCGGGCATCCTCATGTTGCCGCGAAACTTACAGCGCATCACGCCAGCAGCTTTGTCAGACTCTTCCAGGCGCAGTTCGGGGGTACCGCGCGTACCCATATCGCCCGCCGTCAAGTCGAGGACGCCAGTGCGGTACCCCATCTCGGCGAGCTTGATCATCGTTCCCCCGCACGTTTGTTCGACGTCATCGGGGTGCGCGGCAATCGCCAACGCATCGATGCGTGGCGGATCTTCCATATCGGTGTAAGGGTTGCGAATCATGTAAGACGTAAGGCTAGCGCCAATGCAGTTCCGGATAGGCGCGATACCGCGGGTGAATCGCCATTAGCTTGACCAAGGCAGCGCCGGCCACGAAGCCGCCCACGTGGGCGAACCAGGCAACGCCGCCCTGCTCAACGCCCGTCGACGCAGCCAGTTCGCCGAAGCCGTAAAAAAACTGAATGACGAACCAGTAGATGAGGATAAACCAGGCAGGCAACTCCACGGTCGTAAAGAAGATAATGATCGGTAACAACGTGACGATCCGCGCATGGGGATATGTGATCAGGTACGCTCCCATCACGCCGGCAATCGCGCCGCTGGCGCCGATCGTCGGTATACGCGAGCCGAGGTTGAACATCAGATGTACCAGCGCGGAAACCACTGCGCAAGCCAGGTAAAACAACACGTAGCGCCAGCGGCCCAGCAAGTCCTCCACATTGTCGCCGTAGATCCACAGAAACCAGATGTTGCCGATCAGATGCATCCACCCGCCGTGCAAGAACATCGAGGTCAGCAGGCTACGGGGAACAAACGCCGCCGGCACCATGCCGTATTCGGCCACAAAGTGGTTGCGTGACAACGGCTCCAGCGAAAACTCAAAGAGAAACACAAAAACATTGATGACGATGAGCCAAACGGTGACGGCCGGAAAGGTCCGGCTGGGTTGGGAGTCGCGCAGGGGCAGCATAGCCTGTTACTGAATCTTCTCGGTGCCCGGCCCCAACATCAAGGGGCCCAGTGCGCGAACCATGCGTTCGAGATACTGCATGCGCGCCTCGAACTCGCGCACGCGCTCCTGCAACCGCCGGTCGCGTTGTTCCAACTGCGCAACGCGATCGCCGTACAGGGCTACAAACTGCTCAAAACTGTTAACCAGGCAATCTTCCGCCTCCCAGACTGCGTCCTCAAATTCGGGCGAGATCCTTTCGGAAGCTACCTGCACGAGTTGCACCAAAAACTCATTTTTTGTGTGCAGGGCTCGTTGAAACTCGGCATGGTAGTGAAGCAGTGCCTCTTCTTGTTGAAACCGCTTTCGTTTTGCCACCGCCTTCAGTGTATCGAACTTTTCCAAAATTGACCTGAGAACATTGCGACCACCGGCGCACTACATCAATAGGCCGGTCTGCGGCGAAAGGCTTGACGACTGGCAGAATGATGCCGCAGCGGATCCCGATTCGGGTCCCCAAACGAAACACAACAGCGGCCATGCAGAAATGAAATCGCCGCGCTGGGCGGCGCAGCAGGGGGAGAAATGGAAGTTGACAGACCTGGCGAACGCGAGTGGTTTGCCGTGCAGGTGAAACCGCAGCATGAAAGAACCGTGCCCTATGCGCTTGGCCGGCTTGGGTTTGAGCGCTACGTGCCGTTGTGCCGCGCCGTGAGACGTTGGGCCGAAGGCTTCAAGGAGCTCGATGTCCCCGTCTTTGCTGGTTTTGTTTTTGCCGCATGCGGCGCGACGAAGCCACTGCCGTCGCGGCTATGCCCGCTGTTCACAACGTAGTGGGGCGCGGTCCGCAGCCCGTTCCGATTTCGGAAGCTGAATTGCAAGTGGTACGGAGGATTGAGTCGTCGGGATTGCCGGTGTCGCCCTGGCCGTTCTTGCGTCAGGGTCAGGCCGTCGAAATTGCCCGTGGACCGTTGTCCGGCATCCGTGGCATGCTGGCCAGCACGATGAAATCCTGGCACGTCGTTATCAACGTGGAACTGCTGGACCGCAGCATTGCGGTAGCCGTCGACCGGGCGGATTTGAAAGCGGCCGCTGCCGCCGCCGGAGCCTGAGAGAGGGAGCGACAAATAACAATGAGCGTAATCAATCCGCGGAACCGCCTGGTGAACTTTCGGCTGAGCGAAGTTGAGTTCGACCAGCTTCGGGTGGCCTGTCAGGAACTGGGCGCGCGCAGCATCTCCGAGTTTGCGCGGCCATCGGCACTCGAGAAGATGTCGCAAGCCAAGTCGGCAGGCGGCCCGGGGACGGAAGCAAGTCCCACCCGCGTTGAGATGCTTGACCAAAAAGTAGCGGAACTGGAAACGCGCGTTAGCCAGTTGTTGAGTCTGGTGGCAGCCACCGGAACGTCAGTGGTGCCAGAGACGGTCGAGTCTGAAATCGAAGCGACGGCGCGGGTCGGGTTCTAGAAGCGAAATCGAAGGAAGCAGGTTTTCATGCGTGTGCAAGGGATGCTCGTAGTGTGTCTGGTCGCGCTGGCGGGGTTGGCCGCCCATTCGCAGGAGTACAACGTGGGCGCTGTTGGGGCGAGCACGGGAGCGGCGGGCATTGCCAACCTTCCGGTGCAACGGATGGGCGCTCACGATCTGATCTCGCTCAACGTGTACGGCGCACCCGAATTGAGCCGGTCCATCCGGGTCTCGGCAGAGGGCCAAATTCGCATTCCCATGCTGAAGCATGTCATCAAGGCCGACGGTCTGATGCCAGACCAGTTGGAGCGGGAAATCGCGACGGCACTGAAGCGCCAACGCGCGGGGCGCGTTTCTTGTCCCAGCAACCCTCGGCCGGGCACTTTGCCCGTTCCCTTGGAATCAACAGGTTGGCGGTGAGTTCCTGAAGAGTCCGGGCAGATCCTGATTGACCCGGTGGTCACCGCCAACATCGTTGAGTATGCCCCACCGGCTGAGGAAACCCACCCGGCGGCGCCGCCGCGGTGGCAGCTCCAGGTGCCGCTCCCGGGCGGAGATTTCGTCCACCTTGAGCGCAGCGTCGACACACCCGTGCAGATGGTCATCGTCGGCCCTCTCATTGAATTGCTCTACCGGCAACTGGCCGCACGGTTGGCGGAGTTGTCGCAGAACCGGGCCCCCACGCTGTCACTGGCCCGGCTCGCCTCGCGTGTGGAGTCTTATGAACCCGCGCCGGCGCCGCCCGCTTTTGCCGACACCTCCAGAAAGGCAGGCCTCACCCCATCATGATCCAATACAAGGAATCCGCCGATAAACTTCTGTTTGTGCTGCTAGTGCTTAGTTGCATTAAACCATTAGTATAATAGAATGTTTGGGAGATGCCCAGACACGCGGCACCCCTCAAGTGTTCGGCGGAAGTTCGCGCAGAGTTGATGGCGATGAGCAGAAGCCGTAAA
>VFZP01000486.1 GCA_016871115.1 Acidobacteriota bacterium | reverse complement strand
GATCATCGGTAAGCCGTGTGCCGGAAAACGGCACGCACGGTTTGAAAGGGGAGCTTAGAAACGGGCTGGCGTAAGCCGGTACCGCGCTAACATCTACCAATGTACCCTGCACTCAACGGCACCCTCGTCGCCGGCCGCACCCCGTGGCCTGAGTTCGCCTTCCTCGCCCAGAGGACCCGCTTTCCCGGCGTGGACGTAAACATTGTGAAGGCCATGGAGCACGGCCTCGGAGCTACGCGCGACCTGTTGAAGCGCCTGAAACTGAAACCCGCCGTGGTGGCGCTACCCTTGGAGTTTCGCAAAGACCAGGTCACCTTCGATGCGGACTTCGCCAAGCTGGAACCGGCCGCGCAGTTCGCTGCCGCGCTCGGTTGCCCGCGCATGACCACGTGGATCCTGCCTTCTTCTGAACTGCCGAAGGCCGAGCAGCGCAAGATTTACCTGGAGCGCTTCAAGAAGTGTGCCGGCGTGCTCATGCGTTCGCACATCCGCCTGGGCCTCGAAAACGTCAGCCCCGTCCATCTTCGTAAAAGGTTCGCCCACGAATTCATCTGGCGCACTGACGAAATGCTGGAGTTCGCGCGTGAGTGCGGCCCCAACGTGGGCCTGCTGCTGGACTCGTGGCACTGGCACCACGCCGGCGGCACCACGAAAGACATTCTCTCGGCGGGCAAGCAGTACGTGGTGCACGTGCAACTGGCCGACGCGCCGGATCTGGCGCCCGAGAAGATCATGGACAACGAGCGGCTCATGCCCGGTGAGGGCGTGGCGGATCTGGTGGGCTTTCTGCGGGCACTGAAGAAGATCGGCTACCAGGATGGCATCAGCCCCGAAGTCTTTGGCCGCGGCCTCAAAGACATGCCGCCGGAAGAGGGCGCGAAGCTGGGCCTGTCTGCCACGATGGCCGTCATGCGCAAAGCGGGCGTAGCGTAGGCGCGATGCAGCTTGAAAAGCTCCTCACCGAGCAGCGCAACCCCGCGTCCGACGGGATTGACGCGCGCTCCACCGCGGAGATGCTTGCGATCATGAACGCCGAAGACCGCCGCGTGGCCGAGGCCGTCAACGCCGAGATCCCGCGCATTGCGCTGGCCGTGGATGGCATTGCCGAACGGCTCGGGCGCGGCGGACGGCTCTTCTACATCGGCGCCGGCACCAGCGGCCGGTTGGGCGTGCTCGATGCGTCCGAGTGCCGCCCTACGTTCAACGTCCCGGATGGCCTCGTGCAAGGGATCATCGCCGGCGGCGAGTCCGCGCTGGTGCGCGCCACCGAGGCGAGCGAAGACGATCCTGCGTCTGGCGCGCGCGATCTGCTGGCGCGCGGCTTAACCGGCGCGGATGTGCTGGTGGGCATCGCCGCTAGCGGCCGCACACCGTACGTGCTGGGCGCAGTGGCGCAGGCGCGTTCGCTCGGTGCACTCACGGTGGGCATCAGTTGCACGCCAGACTCACCCGTGTCTCAAAATGTAGACATCCCTATCGCGCCGCTCACAGGCCCGGAGATCGTCACCGGCTCTACGCGCATGAAAGCAGGCACCGCAACGAAGTTGGTGCTGAACATGCTGTCTACCGGAGCGATGATTCGCCTGGGTTACGTCTACGGCAACCTGATGGTGAACGTGCAGCCGACCAATGAAAAACTGGTGGATCGTGCCACGCGCATCGTTATGGACGCCGCGCAGCTAGACCGTGTGGCCGCCGCTCGGCTCCTCGAAGAATCGGGCCGCAGCGTGCGCACGGCGATCGTGATGGCGCGCCTTGGGCTCGGCCGCGCTGCCGCCGAAGCGCGCCTCGCCGTGGCTGGCAATGTCGTCGCCCGGGCACTCTCCACGCAAGGATAAACATGGACCAATTCCTGATTGAAGGCGGCGTACCGCTACTCGGCGAAGTCGCCACCAGCGGCGCGAAGAACTCCGCGCTCCCCGCGCTGGCCGCCTGTCTGCTCACCGATGAGCCGGTGATTCTGCAGCGCATCCCGCCCGTGCGCGACATCCGCACCATGCAAAAGCTGCTGGAGCACACCGGCGCGCGCGTGGATGAACTCGCCGGCGGCAACGTGGTGGTGCAGGCGAGCGACATCACCAAACCCGAAGCGCCGTATGAAGTGGTGAAGACCATGCGCGCGTCCAGCCTGGTACTGGGGCCGCTGGTTGCCCGCACAGGCCGAGCGCGCGTTTCGCTGCCCGGCGGCTGCGCCATCGGTGCGCGGCCCATCAATCTGCACATCGCCGCACTGGAGCATCTGGGCGCGCGCGTGGAGCAGTCGCACGGCTACATCGAAGCGCGTGCTGACGATGGGCTCAAGGGCAACCACATCGTCTTTGAGCGCATCACCGTCACGGGCACCGAAGATCTGATGATGGCCGCCGTGCTGGCGCAGGGCGAGACGGTGATTCAGAACGCCGCCCGGGAACCGGAGGTGGTGGACCTGGCGGAGATGCTGGTAAAGATGGGTGCGCGCATCGAAGGCGCCGGCACTTCGACGATACGCATTCAAGGCGTGAGCCGGCTCTACGGTGCTGAGCACCGCATTGTTCCGGATCGCATTGAGGCGGGCACGTTTCTGATCGCCAGCGCGATCTCGGGTGGCGAACTCGTCGTCACGGGATGTGAGCCGGCGCACCTGGAGGCGCTGATTGCAAAGCTCCAGCAGGCGGGTGTGACGATTGCGGATGCCGGTCCGGGCGCGCTGCGCGCGAAGGCCGCGGGGCATCTGCGTTCGGTGGACATGACCACGGAAGAGCACCCCGGCTTCGCGACGGATCTACAGGCGCAGTTCATGGCGCTGATGACGCAGGCCGAGGGCATCAGCTTCATCACCGAAAAGATTTTCGAGAACCGCTTCATGCACGCGCTGGAGCTGTGCCGCATGGGCGCCGACATTCGCATCGAGGGGCGGCAGGCGATTGTAGCCGGTCCGCGGAAGCTGACCAGCGCGCAGGCGATCTGCTCGGATCTCCGCGCCTCGGCCTCGCTCGTGCTGGCCGCGCTGGCGGCCGAAGGCGAAACGGTGATTGACCGCGTGTATCATATGGACCGCGGCTACGAGCGGTTCGACGAAAAGCTGGCGGCCGTCGGCGCGCGCATCCGCCGCGTGGCGTCCAAGCAGAGCGATGAAAAATCGATGGAGGCTGCCTCGTGAAACACAACCCCGGATTCCTGGCCCTGGTGAACGGCGCGCGTGCGCGCGTGCAAGAGATGGATGTGGAGGCGTACCGCGCGCTGCAGGCGGCGGGCGAAGCGCACGTGCTCGTTGACGTGCGCGAGGAGAGCGAGTGGAACGTGGGTCATGCCGCCGGCGCGCTGCATCTCGGCAAAGGCATCATCGAGCGCGACATTGAGACGAAGGTGCCCGACACGGCAACCAAGCTGGTGCTCTACTGCGGTGGAGGGTATCGTTCGGTGCTCGTGGCGGAAGCATTGCAGAAGATGGGCTACACGGCGGCGATTTCGCTCGCAGGCGGATGGTGGGCGTGGAACGAAGCGGGGATGCCGGTGGAGAAGTAGCGAGCGTGACAGGTTTTGCAAAACGACGCCGATATTCGCTCCCGGACGCTGAAGTACAGGCGCTGCAAGCAAAGGCAGAGACCCAAGAAATTTCTCCGGAGCAATACGCACAACAGGTTCTGGAGCGGGACTTGGCGCCAGAATGGCCTCGAAATTGTCTATGAAGCGCACCCGAAGACCTGCGCGCGCTGGAACGTCACAAACACCTGGCGGGGTTCCACGTGCATTTCGCGACAGTGCCTACGGCTTCCAACCCGGTGCCAGCATAATGTCGGCCGACTCGTGGTCGATCTGGGACCAAGGCAGGCGGCGGCCATCGGTTGTAACAGAGAAGTTCAAATTGCTCCGTTAGAGGTTCTTTTCTATTGGGTTCGTCAGAAGAATTCGTGGGTAAGTGGCGGTTCGGGCAGCTTGCCAAGTGTTTGATACAGCGCGAGTTCGTGGACGCGGAAGGTCCGAAAGCCGTAGGATTTTCTCGCGGTGACTTTGGCTTTGTTGTTCAAGCCCTCCACCACGCCGCTGGAGAACTCTTTCTTGGCCTTGAAGTAGTTGAGCAAAAGTTCGCGATGCGCGCGCAACGCCCGCACCATTTTCTTCATCGGCCCGATTCGGGAGCGCATGGCCTCCCGGCACCAGAAGTCCAGAAAGTTGCCAGCCCAGCTGGGCGAGTTGTACTCCCAGAACTGCTGAAAGTCTTCCTTGAGAAGG
>VFZP01000485.1 GCA_016871115.1 Acidobacteriota bacterium | reverse complement strand
CCTTCTCGACGGCTTATTCATCCGGGGCTCCGTTTGGGGTGCTCGGACCCTTTAAGTATACAGCAGGCGACGCCTTACTCCGGTGTGGGTTCACTCGCTTGCAGCGAAAATCGCCCCAGCCAGCGTCCCAACCTGGACCTGGACCGGACTGCCGGAGCACCGCCCAGTTGTTCGAGCCGCTCCGATCGCGCCTCGATCTCGCCCTGCTTCCGCTGAATCTGCATCTGGAGCCGCCGACGCTGTTCGACGGTAGACTCGTTCCTGGGGACGCCGCTCGACCCCATTACATCGTGCAAATGGCAAATTGCGTCCAAACTAACGCGGGGTTTCATGTCTAACTCCTTGTGTTTTGCAGACCAACTCGCCACCAGCGGCGTGCCGTGGCCCATGCGCTCCAGCAGGCCTCGCAGCAATCCCAATTGACCGCCGTGCCGCCGGACAGTCAGCAGCGGGAGAGGCGAAAGTTCCACCACTGTTTCGGTCACGCTGCCCAAAAGCACTGCCGCTGCGCGAGTACGGCCCCTCGTTCCAACTACAACGAGACATGCGCCCACGCGTTCGGCGAGTCTGACAATGGACGCGGCCGTCTCGCCTTCCTCGGAACGTTGCGCCGGCGTAGTGGACGCGGGCTCAACGACGCACTCAACACGGGCGCCGCCGCTCTGTGCGGCGGCAAACTCCTCCAACTTCGCTTGCAGCCTGAAGGGATAGTCGTGCCAATCCAGCCAGACATCGTCGTCGGTCTCCACGGCCGCCACGGTGAGAGACGAGCCCCGGACGGACTCAACCAGCCGGGCAGCCTCGGCGACGGCCTCGCTGGAGGCCTCGGAGAAGTCAACGGCGACCAGCACGTGGCGCAACGTGAAGGGAGCGCTGTCCGGTATCATGAGCATCGAGCAGGGAGCCAACATCGCCACGCGTCGAGCCACCGCTTGCCGGTGCGCACCGAGTATCACCACATCCGCGTTCTCGGCGACGACGAGAGCCAGGGTATCGTCGATCGTGTGGCCCGCACCGAGACTTCGATGCGCCAGGTGGACCGTGGCAATGCGGGCGCTCCCTCCACCCAGACCGGCGGCTGCCTCATGGAGGCGGCTGGCCGATTCCTTTTCTTCAGGCGCCAGAATGACGATACGCTCGAACATCTGCGGCTACTCTGCGTGGTAGGTCGGCGACGCCAGCGGCGAAGGAACCGCGGCTTTGACCGGGGCTGGCTCGGCAACGGCCGGACCGGCGGACGGTTCCAGGAAGGGCCGCAGCACAAAGTAGAGAATCAGCGCCGAGAGCACGCCAGTCAGGAAGTCGGTCATGGGCACCATCACCGCGGTGTATATCATCAGCGCCGCGTGGAAGCGTCCAGTCGCCCAAACGTGCTTCATCTCGGAAACCTTGATCATGTTGCTGGACACCCACAACATCACGCCGCCGATGCAGGCCATCGGCACCATCTCCAGCCAATTGGCCAGAAATAGGACCATGCTGAGCTTGAGAACGGCCTTGAAGTACCCTGCCAGGGGCGTTACCGCGCCCGCCCGGATGCTGGTGGCCGTGCGAGCTAGTGCGCCGGTGCACGGGAAACCGTTGAGCGACGGCGTGATGATCTGCACCAGGCCCTGACCCCAGAACTCCTTGTCCGGGTTGAACGGGGTCTTTTTGTTGCCGGCCAACATGTCGGCCATGGACGAACACAGCAGGCTCTCGACGCCCGAAATGAACACGATGGCGATCACGAAGTAGGCCATGTCCATCCACACCGCGGAAGTCATTTCCGGCAGGCGCGGCGGAGTGAAGACGAAAAAGTCGGTGGGGATCTTGCCATACTTCGTGCTGATCAGGTTTAGGCCCTTGGAGGCCCACACGGTGCCGGCAGTCGCGGTGGCGGCGCCGACGGCGATTAGCGGGGCGGGGATGTAGATAGAAAACCGCAGCAGATAGCGTGTGAGGAGGAATGTCATCAGGCCCAGCGCCAAGGCGTACCCGTTGACTAAGCCGGTGTTCTCGACTACTCCAACGAGTTTCGTCAGCAGGTTGGGGCCGCCGGCGGCTTGAATACCAAGCATATCGTAGAGGTTGGTGGCCGCGATCGTCACACCGATTCCCACCGTGAAGCCGACTACGATCGAATTGGGTACGTACTTTGCCACCTTACCCAGTCCGAGGAGTCCCATGATGCACAACACGATACCGGCCATGATGGACGCCGCGACGAGGAACCCATGGTCATACTTCTGCATCACCGCGTAGATGAGCGGAATGAAGGCGGCCGTCGGGCCGTACACCTGATACTTGGAGCCGCCAAACGTGCGCCCCAACCAGACGCGCCATGGTGCCCGCGATGAGCCCCTGCTCGGGCCGCAGGCCCATGGCCATCGCAAAGCCTATTGCCATCGGGATGGCGGTCATGGCAGTCACCAGGCCGGCGCTGAAGTCGCGGTAGACGACAGTATTCAGGTTGCCGCGGGAGACATCCTCGAACTGGCTATCCCGAAAGGTCAGGAATTCCTTCAGTCTTGATAACACCACAACCTCCTGCCAGCAAAGAACGTGAGCTGGCACCAGCAGTGTGCAGATGGCCCATCGCTCAATCAATGCGCTAATGGCGATTCGGGACCGGGGAGTCAATGCAGGTCACCGCGTCTCCATCAGGGCATCCAGAAAGGCAATGATAGATCCGTACTGGTTATCCAGCATGTATCTTTAGCGATTTCCCTGGCATCATGGAAAGCGAGGGCAATGGCGTCGGAAAGTCCAGATCTCGCAGGCTACTGGCCGGGCCACGGCCGGGAGAGCCGGCGTTTTGTTGTGGCCCTGCTGGTTGGCTTCACTATCGTTTTGGCCACGATGGTGGCGTCTGGGTTGATCGGCTTGCGGGCGTTGGGACAGATCGACCGGGAAACCTGCTCTCTTACAGCAGAACAGTTGCGCGACACCACTCTCATTGACCAGTTGGCGCACCACCAGGCGGCCCTCGGAGTACAGCTCTACTCGCTGGCCGACGAGCACCGTCAGGCAGAATTTGTGCGCATGGCGGGCGATCTCCGTGAAGAGCGGGACCGCATCGAGAGGATCGTGCGCGATGCGTTGACGGCCCGGCTCGCGAGCGACGTTCGCGCCGCCTGGCAAGAGGTGGGCGCCGCCAGCACGCTCGTGTTGATGGAAGCGGAACGCCTGGTAAAGGCGCGCAAGAACAACTCGCCGGAATTGTTTGTCCGCTACCGGTCGTTGACCGCCGCCAGCGACCGGCTGATGGAGGTGTCGCTCGCCCAGGCCTCGCGGTCGCGCGGCGCGCAACTGGTAGTGGATGAGGGCTTGGTCACGACGGCGCGCAATCTGTTCCCGGCCGCGTTGAGCTTGGCCGCGGTGATCGCCGCGCTCACCGTCGGTGCGTCGATGTCGGTGTTCAAGCGGCTTGAGCGCAAGGCCCGCGACATGGAACGGCTATCGCTTCATGTGTTGTCCGAGTAGGAAGAAAATGCCAGGCGCTTTTCGCAGGATGTGCACGATGAGTTCGGCCAGACCCTGAATGCGATCGAGTCGAGTCTGTCGGTGGTGCACGGGGCTCAGGCCGGGGACAACGAGCGTTTGCGCGACGCGGTGAATCTGGTGCGCGAGGCCTAGTCCACGGCGCGCGAGATGTCGCAACTGCTACGCCCCCGCATCCTGGACGAATTCGGTCTCGATGCCGGGCTCCGGGAACTGGCCCGGGGGTTCAGCCAGCGGACGGGCATTACCGTGGACTACCACAGCCGGGTTCGGGAACGCATGGCGCCGCTTGTGGAAACGCATCTGTTCCGAATCTGCCAGGAGGCGCTCACCAACGTTTCGCGTCACTCTTCGGCCGCGAAGGTGGATGTTTCGCTCACCCGCAGGCAGAGCCGGTTGGAGTTGACGGTGGCTGACGATGGCGGAGGGTTGGCGTCCGAATCGGGCAGCCGGCACGGGATGGGCATTGCCGGAATGCGGGAGCGTGCGGAGGTGATCGGCGGCGGCCTGACTGTGTTGTCGAGGCCCGGCGCGGGAGTGACGATTCTGGTTCAGGTGCCAGAGGCAAGACTGGAGCTGCAACCCGCGTGAACCGGCCTATCCGGATCCTGCTTGTGGACGACCATGCCATGGCCCGGCGCGGCTTTCGCCTGATCCTCGGCGAGCATCCGGCCGAGTTCGAGGTAGTGGGCGAGGCCGGCGGCGGCGCTGAGGCGTTGGCGCTCATCCGGCAA
>VFZP01000484.1 GCA_016871115.1 Acidobacteriota bacterium | reverse complement strand
AAGTCTACCGTCTTGCCCGCTTTGTCGACCGCTCGGTAAAGGTACATCCATTCACCGCGTACCTTCACGTAGGTCTCATCCATCCGCCACGAGTCACCCACCGGGCGGGCGTATTGTTTCCAGCGCTTCTCGAAGTCCGGCGCGTAACGCTGTACCCATCTCATGATGGTGGTGTGCGCCATCGCGTGGTGTGCGCCATCGCAATGCTGCGCTCACTCATCATGCTGACCAAATCCCGATAGCTCAACAAATCCCGATAGCTCAACTTGAAGCTTAAATACTAGCGGACGCGCAACACTACGATCTCGGCATCGAAGTGGCGGCCGCCGAACAATTCCTCGACCGGAGCAAGACGGGCCATTCCTCTATCCTCGTGCATCCTGCCGATTTGCACCAGAGCCGTGTCTCTAAACATCTCCGGGAATCGATAGCTTCGGGCACTCCGCCAGATTCTGTGGTGTAATCGCACGGGCGAGAGAAGTGGAAACTTTTTAAATTAGGGGGATCGAAGCATTGTCTATGACATACCGGCGAATGTTCGGTCAGTTGACGGCACGCATCCCCTTTGGCGGTGCCATGAAACCAGCCCCTGTGTTGAAAGAGAACTTCATCTTTTCTCCCGCCGGGCTTCTTAGATTTCTGGCGTTGGCCTGCTTGGCTCCGGCCGCACTGTGTCAGTCAGTTTCGCTTGCACGAGAAACGGTGGAGAGGATTTTGAGATCGGTGGTGCTGGTCAAGGGCACTGACGGCAGCGGAACAGCTTTGGGGAGTGGATTCCGGCTCACGTCTGACGGCAAAGTCGCCACGAACCTCCACGTTATTCGAGACATGAAAAGCGGGGGGGGGCAGCTACAGTCGGGCGAAATATTCGACTCCTTCACAGTCCTGGCATACGATGAGCCCAAGGACTTGGCTGTCATAAGAATCGCTGGTTTCGATCTCCCAACGCTTGAACTGAGCAACTCTAACAGCCTCCAGCCTGGGGAGCCGGTGATGGCGTTCGGAAGTCCCAGAGGGCTTCAGGGTACGATCACAGCGGGTATTGTAAGCTCGACACGGTATGATGTGCCGAATATCCGGGCTCATGCCGGCCCGCTCATCGCCCGGCTACAAAACGAACTGCCGCCGCTGGGCTACGCGCCGATCGCGCCGAAAGGAACCGAGTCCTCCATCGCCACATTCCTGTGCAAAGACGCCGAGGCGGTGCGCCGCAAGATCCGGGCGAGCAAAGCAAAGATTCTGCTCACTGGGCCGAATTCAGCGCTGACCGCGGGCCGCTTCGGCAACCACTTGCGCTTCTCGGTGTCCGTGTTCAACAACGACCAGGACATCGACACCATTCTGGAAGTGCTGGCATGATGGCCCGCCTGTTCGGTTGTCTTCTTCTCGCCGCCGCGATGCTGTGCGCACAGCCCTTTCGATGGACGCGCGAGCAGATGATTCACTTCACACCGGAGAATCCGTTTAAGCGCTTCCCGGATGGAAGGCCGAAGGTTCCCGATGAGTTGCTCGAAAAGGTGAAGGGCCTCTCCGTGGAGGAAGCCTGGGGCATTCTCCGCGCGAAGGGCTACACGCATCAGTACGCCGGCCCGGGGTTCAAGCGGCTGCATCCGGAACGCAAATTGGTGGGCCGCGCCGTCACCGCGCAGTACCTGCCCACGCGGCCGGACCTTGACAAAGTTCTCGCCGCCGACGCCAGGAAGCAGGGGCTCCCCTTTTCCATCAATCAGAAGGTGATTGACCTGCTGCAATTGAACGATGTGCCGGTGGTGGACCTGATGGGGCCTGCACAAGGGCACAACTTCGGGGGCGACAATCTGCAAGCCGCTATCTACGGCGTCACGCGCACGGGCGCGGTGGTGGACGGCACGGTGCGCGACCTCGAAGGCATGGTGGACTTCCCCACGCAGATCTTCTACCGCGACGGCCACCCCGCCGCGGTAGAAGGGGTGACCGTCATCGGCATCAATATTCCGGTGAAGGTCGGCGACGCGGTCGTGATGCCGGGCGATGTGGTGCTCGGCGACCGGACGGGCCTCATGTTCATTCCGCCGCAACTGGTCAAAGAAATTGTGGAGAAGGCGGAGTTGACCCACGTTCACGACGAGTGGACCAAGGCCAAATTCCTCACCGGCAAATACAAGGCGAGCGAGTTGTACGGCGGCCCGCTGTCGCCGGAACTGCAAAGAGAGTACGACGCCTACGTGAAGCAGAAACTCGGCAACCGGAAGTGATAGCATTACAAGCCTGGAGGGACGCATGCTTCGTTATCTGGGATTGTTTCTGTTGGCTGTGGCCGGCCTATTCGGGCAAGGGCGCTCCAGCATCCTAGGAACCGTTACGGATGAGTCGGGCGCCGCCATTCCGCGCGCCGCGGTCACCGTCGTCAACACGGGCACGCAACAGAAGTGGTCCGTCGCTTCCAGCGAAAACGGGCTGTATGAAGTGCCTGCGCTTGAGGTCGGCGCCTATGAAGTCAGCGTGGAGATGCAGGGCTTTCGCAAAACGACGATTCGCGGCGTGACCCTGCAAGTGAACGATCGCGAGCGTGTCGATGTCAGGATGCAGGTGGGCGAAGTGGCCCAGCAAATCAGCGTCGATGCCCAAACGCTGGCGGTGAACACGGACGACGCCACGCTCGGCACCATCATCGGCGCCGCCCAGATCCGCGAGCTGCCCATCCCTGGGAACCGCAATCTGTTCCGCCTGGCATTGCTCGCGCCGGGCATGAGCCGCGGCCCCGCCTCCAGCGTCACCACCAGCGGTTTCGGCGCCGGGTTCGGCATCGCAGCGATGGGCCAGAAGGTACAGAACAACGCGATCTATCTCGATGGCGCTCCGCTCCGCACGTCTATCCATGGAGCCGTTCGCATGCGGCCCTCCGTGGAGGCAATCGAAGAGTTTCGCGTGGAGGCCGGCTGGTACTCGGCCGAGTACGGCACGCAGTCCGGCGCGCAGATTGTCGCCACCATCCGCCCCGGCACCAATCAATTCCACGGCACGCTGTTTGAGTTCCTGCGCAACGATGTGCTGGACGCGCGCAACGTCTTTGAGCTGCCGGGATCGGCCAAGCAGCCGCTGCGGCGCAATACCTTCGGAGGTGTGTTGAGTGGCCCGATCTGGCTGCCGAAGATCTACGACGGCCACAACAAGTCATTCTTTACATTCAACGGAGAACTGTACCGCGAGCGGCGCAGCACGCGGGCCTTTGGTATCTACCCCTCGCAAAGAATGCGGCGTGGCGATCTGACGGAAGCGTTCTTCCGCCGTGCCGACGGTTCGTTCATTCCCGTGATGGACCTAGACGCGCGAACCCCCTTTCCGGGCAACCAGATTCCGGCGAGCCGCATTTCTCCCATCTCGCAAAAGCTGGCCGCCTTCTGGCCCGATCCCAATCTGGGGCAGAGCGAATTCACCGGAACCAACAACTTTACGGGCGCCATCCGCAACCGAGATAACGATGACCAATACTTCGTGCGCATCGACCACAACGTGAATGACCGCAACCGGATCTTTGGGCGCTACGGCATTCAGACGGTGAGTCTGCCGGTCTTCCCCATCAACCCGAATCCGTTCTTTGTGAACCGCCGGCCGCGGCGTCAGCAGAACGCCACCATGAATTACACGCGCCTGCTCACCAACACCTGGCTGAACATCCTGAAGGTTTCCTACAACCGCGACATCTTCAAGACGAATGACGACGTGAGCGGAACCAACTTCAACATCCTGCGCGATCTCGGCATTCCCGGGCAGACGAACAACCCGGCCGACACGGGCCTGCCGAGCATCGGTCTCGGCGGTATCGTCTCCGGACTCGGCACCACCGATATCAACACGATCTGGGACGAGTCGCGGCAGATCTCCGATCAGGTCACCTTCACCAAGGGCAAGCACTCGGTGAAAATCGGCTCCGAGTTCACGCTGCTGCGGCTCGATCGAAGAACCATCTCGTTCGTGCGCGGCGCGTTTGACTTCACTGGTATCCACTCGGCCACCGCTCCCGGCGTGGCTGGCAACGAACGTGGGCGGCTTGGCTGGGCAGACTTCCTGCTTGACCAGCCCCAGCAGGTACGGCTCGGCTTCACCGACAAACTGCCCCCGGGCGCCGATCCCGGCACATACCCGCGCACGCGGTTCTGGCGGTCGCACAGCTATGTCACCGACGACGTCAAGCTCACGCCCAAGCTCACCATGAACATCGGCGTGCGGTATGAGTTCAACTCCGCCATCACC
>VFZP01000483.1 GCA_016871115.1 Acidobacteriota bacterium | reverse complement strand
AGGTAGCACCGCACGCACAACACCACAATCTCCGCGTCGAAGTGGCGACCAGCGAACAATTCTTCGACCGGAACGAAGGAGGGCATTGCGTCATTTTCTCTCATCTCGGCGGGTTTGCACCAGAGCCCATAATCTGCCCTTCGACGCGAACGGGGCGTCGATCCCGTCGCGCTCGCAACCGAAGAACGCAGGCGTGGGCGTGGCCACGGCCTATCAGGGTTCCCGAACGCTGCAGGCGCAGATCCTTGCTCGATGCCGGCGCGGACCCCAACGCCGAAGGTCTCCACGTGCCTGCGCTGCACATGGCGATCGCCGACACCGGCAATCGGGCTCTGACGGCCCTGTTGCACTTGCGCGGCGCGGACGTCAACGCCAACACGTCGATTGTCCACTCGGCCTGCCGCTTCCACTTTCAGCAGTTGCGCGAAGCCGTCTCCTGGTGCGCCGCCCACGGTGCGGACTTCACGCGCCGCGATGCAGACAAGCGCATGAATGCGATGGAGCTTGCCCGCTTCCTCCGCGCCCGCAAGCTGGAGCGATGGTTGCTTGACCTGCGATAGTCTGGCTAGGATGTTGCGTTCTGCCGTTCTCATCCTCCTTCTGGCGTGTGCGCTCCACGCGCAGCGCCCCAAAACGAATTACGACGAAGCCAAGGTAAAGCCATACAGACTGCCGGATCTGCTGGGCACGGCGCGCTCCAGCGCGGACTGGACGCCGCAACGCCGCAGCGAGATCCTGCGGCAGTTTGAGGATCACGTCTACGGCCGCACGCCCGGCGGGAGAGTACCGATGACGCCAAACACGATCGCGAGCGGCGAAACACCGGACGGCATGGGCACGTGGAAACTGGTGCGGCTCGATTTCGGCGCCAGCATTCCGGCGCTTGAGACGCTGCTGGTGTCGCCGAAGACCTCGTCTTACGCGCGCGTGCCCGTGTTCGTCACGCTCAGCTTCACGCCCGTGCACACGCTGCTGCCGGACAAGTCGATCCCGCTTACCACGCGTTGGGTGCGCGGCGACAAGCCCGCCACGGAGGCTGATCGCGGCACCGCTACGGGGCGCTGGCCGTGGCCGCTGCTGCTGGGCAATGGCTTTGCCGTAGCCGTCGCCTACTACGGCGATCTGTTCGAAGACCGCGCCGAGGGCCTCGCGAATTCGGTGATCCCGGGCGTGGAGAAGCAACTCATGGCCGGTACGCCGCGCCAGGAAGCCACGGCATGGAACGCCATCGGCGCGTGGGCCTGGGGCATGAGCCGCATGCAGGATCTGGTGGAGCAGGAGCCGCGCATTGACGCGCGCCGCTCTGTGCTGGTGGGCCATTCGCGCCTGGGCAAGACATCGCTGTGGGCGGGCGCGGCGGACGAACGCTTCGGCATCGTGGTCTCGAACAACTCGGGCGAGGGCGGCGCATCGCTCGCTCGCCGGAACTTCGGCGAACATGTGGCCGATCTCAACAAAGCCTTTCCGCACTGGTTCACCGGCAACTACAAGAAGTACTCGAGCGATCCGAAGGAGATGCCCGTGGACACGCATCAGTTGCTTGCGCTCGTCGCGCCGCGGCCCGTCTACGTTGCCAGCGCGCAGGAGGATCACTGGGCGGACCCGCGCGGCGAGTTCCTCGCGCTCGAAGCCGCTTCGCCCGCGTTTGAGTTGTTCGGCATTCCGTCGCTGCGCGGCGCCTCGTGGCCGGGCGTGAATCAGCCGATAGTGCGTGGGCGGCAAGGGTATCACGTTCGCACCGGCAAGCACGACATCAATGCGTACGATTGGCAGCAGTACATCGCCTTCGCGCGTCGCATGTGGGGAGATCAATAGGATATGAATCGCCGACAGTTCCTCGGGTCCGCCACCGCCGCGGCAGCCGCCAGCGCCGCGCCCGCCACGACGCGCCCGCCCAATATCGTGCTTATCATGGCGGACGACATGGGG
The DNA here is from genome assembly GCA_016871115.1 of Acidobacteriota bacterium. Taxonomy (GTDB): domain Bacteria; phylum Acidobacteriota; class Terriglobia; order Bryobacterales; family Bryobacteraceae; genus VFZP01. The sequence goes on along the minus strand of VFZP01000483.1, from coordinate 2,306 downwards.
ATCGCCGACATCGGCTGCTACGGCGGCGAAATTGCGACACCCAATCTCGACGCTCTCGCGCGGGGCGGCGTGCGCTTCACGCAGTTCTACAACGGCGCGCGCTGCTGCCCCACGCGCGCGGCGCTGATGACCGGACTCCATCCGCACCAGGCCGGCATCGGCCACATGATGGAGGATCACAAATTCCCCGCCTATCGCGGCGACCTCAACCGCCGCTGCGCTACCATCGCCGAGGTGCTGCGCTCCGGCGGCGCGAACTACCGCACGGCCATCGCTGGGAAGTGGCACGTCACGCCCGTGACGGACTCGCAGCACAACTGGCCGTTGCAGCGCGGCTTCGACAAGTTTTTCGGCACCATCCACGGCGCGGGCGATTTCTTCAGCCCCACGTCGCTCGCGCTCGGCAACCAGTTTGTGCAGCCGGACTCGGCGGACTTTTACTACACCGACGCCATCGCGAACTACGCCGCGAGCTTCATCGATGAGTTCGCCGCCGCGTCCGATGCGCGCCCGTTCTTCTGCTACGTGCCGTTCACCTCGCCACACTGGCCGCTGCATGCGCTGGAAGCGGACATCGCCAAGCACAAGGGCCGCTACGCCGGCGGCTGGGACGCGCTGCGCCAGTCGCGCCACAAGCGCATGATCGAACTCGGCCTGATCGACAAGCGCTGGCCGCTCACGCCGCGCGATGCGGATGTGCCGGCGTGGAGTGACGCTCGGGACAAAGAGTGGGAGCAGCGGCGCATGGAAGTGTACGCCGCGCAGATCGATCGTATGGACCAGGGCATCGGCCGCATTGTGGACACACTGCGCCGCCGGAATGCGCTCGACAATACGCTGATCCTGTTCCTGGCGGATAACGGCGGATGCGCTGAGATCCTGGGCCGCAACTCGAAGGCGCGCCACATTCCGCTGAAGACGCGCGCGGGCGAACCGGTGCTGCAAGGCAACAGGCCGGAGTTGATGCCCGGGCCCTCGAAGACGTATCAGAGTTACGGTGTGGGCTGGGCCAACGCGAGCAATACGCCGTTCCGGATGTACAAACATTGGGTGCATGAGGGCGGCATCTCGTCGCCGCTGATTGCGCACTGGCCGAAGGGCGTGAAGTCGCCGGGCCGCTGGGTGCGCGAGCCGGGCCATCTCATCGACATCATGGCGACGTGTGTGGACGTGAGCGGGTCGCGGTATGCTGGTGTGGCGGGCGATGTGCAGCCGATGGAGGGCACGAGTCTGGCGCCGGTGCTGCGGAACGCCAAGGGCGCGCTGGGCGCGCGTCGCGACGTGCTGTGCTGGGAGCACGAGGGCAACCGCGCGGTGCGCGACGGGCGGTGGAAGCTGGTGTCGCGTTACAACAACGGGAGTACGTGGGAGCTCTACGACTTGGAGACGGACCGCACGGAGATGAACGATCTGGCGAGGCCGAACGCGGCCCAGGTCACCGCGCTCGAAGCGAAGTGGAAGGCCTGGGCCGCGCGTGTCGGGGTGCAGGATTGGGCGGCGGTGATGAAGAGTTAGTGGTGCTTGCCGTGGCCTTTGGGCCGGCAGCAGTTGGCCTCGGGAATCGTCAGGGGCTTCACGTCCGGCGGATTGTCGCAGTTAGGTTGTCCGTTCTGCTCGTTGTTCTTGCAGATCGTGAAGTTTCCGCCGGGGTTGATGCGGCGCTTGAAGCGCGGCTTGCTGGGGCCGGCGGAATAGACGCTCAGGTCGCGGAAGAGCAGTTTTTCATCATTGTTCCTCCGTAGCCGGAAGTCGAAGCTGGCGCTGCGCTCTGCACTGTGGGGCATGAACACTGCTTGGGTCATGACCTCCGCAGCTGTGAGGTTCGGTGTGTCGATATCCTTAATCACCGTGTCAGTCGGGGCATTTGGCTCCACGGTATCCAACGGCTTCCAGTCAAGCCCCGTGGCATCTACCATTGCAAACACCACATGGTGTCCAGATCCGCTGCGCTGCCGCTGTCGCTTAGACTAGCGATGTTGCGCATCACCTCCATTTTCAAGCACTCAATCGCTTGGTGGCCGGGCATTTTGTAGGCCTCTCTATAGGTCCGCTTAGGATTAAACTTGCCGATAAGATCCCGAATCGCCTCTAAATAGTTGTCCGGGTTTACAGCAGCCTTGCCCTCCGGGGGCTTACCTAGCAGCCCGTGGCGAATGTCAGTTTGTAGCTTGAGGGCGTGTGCGAGGCAGGCACACGCGGACATGATGTAGGGGCGTACAGGACCTGCCCGGGGTTACCTCACGAGGCGCACTTACTTGGTGCATCTGCATCATCGCCCAATGCAGCAGGCGCAAAAGCAGTTCGAA
>VFZP01000482.1 GCA_016871115.1 Acidobacteriota bacterium | reverse complement strand
CTCTGAGGCTGGGCGCTCCGCCAGCAGTTCCCACAACTTCGCATAAACGCGTTCGAGCGCGGCCGGCGGCAGCCCGTCCAGTTGCTCGGTGTAGATCATGTAGCTGAACGAATACTTCAACAGCCGCGTCTGCAGATCGAGTTCACGCAACGACCGCCCGCGCCGGTCCCGCGGCCCGGCCTGCGCAAAACGCTCGGTGAAACCCGACACGCCTTCGATCGTCTCGGTCCACCGCGCCTCGCCTTTCATCGCCATGTACTCGGCCAAGTCGTCGGCAATCGGCTTCCAGTCGTGGATGCCCATGCGCGCTTCAAAGCCCAGCCGCGTGATCAGGTTCGTCAACCGTGTCTGGTGCTCCAGCGTCATCAGCGCCGCGATGTCGCTGTGCGGCGTCAGATACGCGCCAGTATCGAAACGGGCCTTCAGGTTCACGTGGTTCTGGGTGTTCTCGGTTTCGAGTGCCGCTGGCTGCTCGCGATTCGGCACCACGGCGTTACCTATGTGGCGCTGCGAACCGTGCCGCCCGCCCGCATACCAGCCGCCCCAGCGCTCCTTGAGCGGGCTGCCATGATCGGTGATGTAGGCAGGCGCGGGAAACAGCGGCATACCGTTCGATTGCGGATACACGCTGCGTACCACCAGGCCTGGCACACCCAGCGTCGCCCCCGTGGCGTGGCATTGCAGACACGTATCGCGCCGGTCAAGCCGGGGCTTCGCCGTTTCTTCCTGATCGAGCGAATAGAAGATGACGCCCTGGCGCGGATCGACGGCCGCAAACTCCAGCACATCGTCGCCGCGCACCCAGCCCACCGACACGCTGTCGTTGAAGTAGATCGCACGCGGCAACCGCGGCGCAATGCGCGGGGCTTGAAAGCTGGTCTTGGAAAACACCAGCACTTGCGACTCCTGCGGCACGTTCAGCGCCTTCAGAACCGCGGCAAGATAACCGTGCTGGTCGCCAAACTCCAACTTCACTTCGCCGCGGTCCATGCGCTTTTGGAGCCGTCAAACCGGATCGTCCATCGGGCGCGTGGCATAGCCCACCGCCGGGCGATCGAGCTGCACCACGTAGGATTCCTCGACATGCGCCAACGCCAATGCGGCGGCAATCAGCGCGGCAGGCAGGGCTGCGTGACAAACGCGGTGCAGGCTCATTGCTTCGATAATACGATATCTGGATACAGATCTCCCCTATTCATCGGGGACGCCACCGGTAGAGCACATGCCGTTGCAAAGGATGCCCGGCGGGCACGCGCGGATGATCGAAGTCATCCGCCTCATCGCGTGTCATCCCGAGCTTCTCCATCACGCGACGCGAAGCCCGGTTCTCCACGGCCGTGAAGGCCACCACTTCTTCCAGCCGCAATACTTCAGCCGCCCAACCGAGTAGCGCCGCCGCGCCTTCAGTGGCCAGCCCGCGGTTCCAGAACCGAGGCGCCAAGCGCCAGCGAATCTCCACGCAAGGCGTGAAATGAGCTTCGAATGAAGGGATGCCCAGGCCAATGAAACCGGCCAGTTCGCCCGTCTCCTTCGCCTCCGCGGCCCAGAAACCGAAGCCATGCCGCGCAAAGTGTAGCCGGTTGCGTTCCAGCATCGCCTCTGTTTCCGCCGCGCTCAACAGGGCGGGAAAGTAGCGCATCACTTCCGGATCCGCATACAGCGCAGCAAACGGCGCAACGTCCGCGGCGCGCCAGTCGCGGAGCAGCAACCGCGGCGTTTCCAGCATGCGCTCAGTGTCCCGGGCCTGCGGCCGCATCCGGCAGGAAGTAGAACATGATCGTCAGAATCAGGTACACCGCCAGCAACTGCACGCCCGCAAACCAATTCGATTCGCCGTCCGTAGCAGCCTGCCCGGTAATCGCCACCGCCAACCCCGCCGCCATCACTTCGGCCGGCGTGAACACCAGATCCATCGGGCGCGGGCGGATGAAGTGACTGGCTACCACCAGCACCGGCGCCACGAACAGCGCAATCTGGATGCGGGAGCCGATGGCGATGCCGAGACTCAAGTCCATGCGGTTCTTGCGCGCCACCAGGATCGCCGTGCTGTGTTCGGCCGCGTTGCCGATGATGGCCACCACAATCACACCGACAAACACACTCGTCATGCCCAGTTGCGCGGCGGCCTGCTGCACAGAGCTCACCCGGATTTCGCTCATCCATGCAATGAACGCCGTAGCCACGGCCAGCACGCCAATTGCTTTGCCGAGCGGCCAGTGCTCCGCCTTCTCATCCACCTCATCCGCTTCCACCACGCCTGAGAAAAGCTGCTCGTGCATGCGCAAGCTGAAGTACAGACTCAGCGCATAGGTCACCACCAGCACCACGGAGATTTCAAGGCTCAAGTCTCTTTCGCCGCGCGTCAAGTCCGACGCCGCCACCTGCCCGGTGACGAGATAGTGATACGCCGCCGGAAGATAAGCGCAATCACGGCAAGCGTCAGCATTGCGGCCTGCGAGGGAGCCGCAGCGGCATTGAACCGCTGCACTTTGAATTTGAATCCGCCGGCGAGACACGCCGCACCCATCACCAAAAGGATGTTGCCGATGATCGACCCGGTGAGCGATGCCTTCACCACCGAAAACAAGCCCTGCTTCAACGCCACCAGTGCGATGATCAACTCAGCCGCGTTGCCGAAGGTGGCATTCAACAGTCCGCCGATGCCCTCGCCCGTGCGCTCTGCCAGATGCTCGGTGGCATGGCCCAACCACACGGCCATCGGCGCGACGGCGAAACACGTCGAGGCAAAGATGGCAATGTGTGACTCGGGCCGCGCATGTTCCAGCCACACGGTGAGCGGAATGCAAACCAGAAACCAGTTGAGCGAAGGCTTGAGCAATTGAGAAAGCATCAGCGAAAAATCAGGCGCCGCCTTTCGCGGCCTTGCGCGACGCCGGGCGGCGCGCGGGAGTCTTGCGCTTACGCGCGGGCACGACGGTGGATTCACTGACGGACCAACGGCCCAGCCGGAAACTGCGCTGAAAGCCGGTGGCGAGATTCGAAATCGTCACCACCACGGTGCCGCTGGAGTCGCATTCATAGCGTTCTTCCACTTCTTCGGCAGGCGCCCAGGGCAGGCGCACCACTTCGAGTTCGGCGAGATCGAAGCGGTCCTGCAGCGCGCGGTCAAACGGGAAGAAGATCTCATCCCACAGCATCACTTCCCCGCCCGGCCGTCCTTCGGGCGTGGTGTGGCTGCATTCTAGATACCGGAAGTCGCCAATATTGTGCGCCGGATAGTAGCGCCGCACGACGGTGATCGGCAACTCGCCCACGCCCGGGAGCGGCGTGCCTTTGGTGAAGAGCGGATCGAACACCACGCTGCGCCCTTCGTCTGCTTCGCGCCACACGCCGAAGTTGCGGGTGAACTGTTCGCGGAGCTGGTAGCCCGCCTGCGCGTCAGCGCGAATCGCCAGTCCAATCGCGGTGGCCGACCGCGCGTAGTGTGACCGCCGCACTTTCTTGCCGAACTTCTCGCGCAGTGCCCGCGCCACCAGCGGCATCTCGCTGCCGCCGCCCGTCACGTAAAGACTCGATACAGCGGGCTGCGGCGGCGCCAACAGATCATCCACGGCGTGCAGCGTTTCTTCAATCAGCGGCTGGCTGCGTTCGTAGAACTCGGCCACCGGCACGGTGACGGCCGGCCAGCCCTCCCGCACTGCATCGAGATCGATCTGGATACGGCGCGAAGCAGGTGCCAGGGCTTCCTTTTTTGCACGCGCCTCTTCAAACAAGCGAAACAGTTCAGCCTGCGTCAGCGCATCCCGCTGGCTGGCGTTGAAACCCGCGGCCTCGAGCGCCATCACGCCCAGCAGTTCGTCGAAGTCGTCGCCGCCCAGCGCCGGAATGCCCTCATTTGCAAGCACCTCATGGCGCTGGTCGCACACGGCCACCAGCGATGCGTCGAAGGTGCCGCCGCCGAGATCGTACACCGCGAGATACTCCGGCGTCTTCGCACCAGGACCCGCCGAGTGGCCATACTCGACGCTCGCCGCCGAAGGCTCGTTCAACAGTCCCAACACCTCGAAACCCGCGCGGCGAAACGCTTCGGCGGTCAGAAAGCGCTGATTTCCATTCGCATTGGCGGGCACGCCAAGCATGCACTCAAGCGGTTCGCCAGGTTTGTAGCCGGGCATCCGCGCCGCCAGCAACCCGTCGCGAAGCGCGCTGGCGAGCCCGGTCAGCAAGTCGAGCATGGACGCGCTGGTTTCGCCCACCTGGACGCGCGTTTGTGGCCCGGCGTCCGGCAGGTAGCGCTTGAGCGAACGCACCAGG
>VFZP01000481.1 GCA_016871115.1 Acidobacteriota bacterium | reverse complement strand
TGCTCAAACTCCGCGCCATCTACCTCAGCGGAGACTTTGATGCCTACTGGGACTTCCATATCACTCAGGAACAGCAGCGGCTCTACCCTTCGAACCGCTGGACCGTCGTCCTAAAGTAGGCACACCCTCGCAGGCTCATTCTGTCCGTCGCGACCGTAAACGAACCCGGCCGCCGCCGTGGGCGCGTACAGCATGACGCCGAGACCCCAGATGTCCGCACCATACTGCTTTGCGTGCGGCTCAAGCATGCGGCGTAGGGTGTCCTGATCGAAGGGAGGAATCGCCCCGCTCTGCACATGCGCCTGCACCCAGCGAACCATGTCACTTACACACGTTGAAAAGCCCGTGGCGCCCGCCGCCGCATACTGAAAGCGCGGTGCGGCGCGACCCGCCGCGTCGTACCCCTAAGCGGCGTTGCCGGGCGATACGTTCACAAAGCTCGAACAGGACATCGCCAGCGGACCCAGCACAGCCTGCCGCACATAGGCGTCAAAGGGCTGTCCGCTTTCTTCCTCGATGATCAGTTGCAGGATCAGATAGCCGCCGCCGGAATACTGCCAGCGCGCACCCGGCTCATGCGCGACGGTGATGGATGCCAGCTGGCCCGCCGAAGCTCTCGGCGCCCGAAGCGAGTCCACGAGCGGCGGCACGCGTTCATCCATCCGGTAGTCGCCAAACCCGAGCCGGTCGGTGAGCCCGGAGGTGTGGCTCAACAGGCGGCGCGTGGTGACGCCGCCCAGGTCGAACTGGCTGGGCGGGAGCTTCCAGCGAGTGAGACATCGTGCCACCGGGGCGCCAAGGTCGATCTTCTTCTCGCGCACCAGTTGCATCACACCGGCGGCCGGCACCCACTTGCTCACTGACGCAACGGGAAATACCGTCTCGCGGTTCACGGTAGCGGCGGGACCGAGGTAGTACTCGCCGGCCAATTCGCCTCTCCTCAACAAAGCCAGCGCGACATCGCCGTGCGGCTCGGCCGATATCATCTGCCGGGCCGCGGCCATAAACGCGCGCGAGTCATCGGCCGGGGCAAACGAGCGGTGCCACCAGCCGGCAAGCACGCCGCAGCTTACAACGGCGGTTCACCCAATCATCGCCAGCGCCGAGGCGCCGATCCACTTACCGGTCTTCATCGCTGTCGATCCCAAACACTGGTGTACGAAAATGGCGCTGGAGTAGTTCCCCTTTATAATATTGGCGTGACGCGTCTGCTTCTGCTCGCCTCTGTCGCGCTTCTCGCCCAGGCTCAAGACTACGACCTGCTCATCCGGGGCGGCCGCATCGTCGATGGCACAGGCAACCCCAGCTTCATCGGCGACGTGGCCATCAAAGACAACCGCATCGCCGCCATCGGCAAGCTACCCGCGGCGAAGACCGCAAAGCGTACGGTGGACGCCACGGGCCTCACCGTCGCGCCTGGCTTTATCGACATCCACAATCACTCCGACTTCACGGTGCTCCGCGACGGCAATGCGCAGAGTTTCATCCGCCAGGGTGTCACCACGATGATCTTCGGCGAAGGCGGATCGGCCGCGCCGTCCGGCGGCAAGCAGCCCAAGGGCGGCGGTACGTGGGCGCTCTCTGAAGGCAATTTTGCGCGCTTCCGCGATTACTTCGCCGAAGTCCGCAAGCGCGGCATCAGCACCAACATCGGCACTTATGTCGGCTCCAGCCAGATCTGGACGTACGTGCGCGGTGCGCAGGCCGGGCCGCCGGCGCCAGCCGAACTCGACCAGATGCGTCGCCTCGTGCGCGAGGCCATGGAAGACGGCGCGCTCGGCGTGGCAAGTTCGCTCTCCGGCCCCCCGGGCTCCTGGATTGACAACGCGACGCTCGTCGCCATGTGCGAAACCGCCGCGCCGTATGGCGGCATTTATTCCACGCACATGCGCACCGAGGGTTTTGGGATTTTCGAGTCCGTAGCCGAGGCCATCGAGATCGGCCGCCGCGCCAAGGTGCCGGTGGACATCATTCACCTGAAAATCGCCGAGCACAAATTGTGGGGCAAGATGCCGGAACTGTTGAGCTCGATCGCCGCCGCGCGCCGCAACGGCCAGGAAGTCGAAGCGCACGTCTACCCGTACCGCGCCGGGCAGAACAATCTCTCCACCATCGCGCCGCCGTGGGCGCACGAGGGCGGCTCGGCCGCACTCATCAAGCGGCTCCAGGACCCGTCGCTCAAAGAGCGCCTCGTGCGCGAGATCGAAAACGGCATCCCCGGCACCAACTGGTACAACCACTACACCGCCACCGGCTCGTGGGAAGGCATGCTGCTTGTGTCCCTGTCCAATCCCGCCTACAAGCAGTTTGAGGGCAAGCGCATGAATCAGGTGATCGCCGCGTTGAAGCTCGCGCCCGTGGATGCGCTATTCAAAGTGCTGATCGACAATCAGGGTTCGGTGCCCACGGTTTACTTCCATCACTCCGAAGACGACATGCGCAAAGCGCTCGGGACGCCGTTTGTCTCGATCGGCTCGGACGGCTCGGCGGTCACCACCGAAGGTCTGCTCGCCCAGGGCAACCCACACCCGCGCTACTACGGAACGTTTCCGCGCGTGCTGGGGCGTTACGTGCGCGACGAGAAGATTCTGACGATGGAAGAGGCGATCCGCAAGATGACGTCGGCCAATGCGGCGAAAATTCATGTGTACGACCGCGGCCTGCTGCGGCCGGGCCAGTGGGCCGACGTCACCGTGTTTGATGCGGCCAGGATCATTGACCACTCGACGTATGAAAAGCCGCATCAATACTCAACGGGCGTGGAGTGGGTGGTAGTGAACGGCGCCGTTGTGCTGGAGCCGGGCGGCAAACACAACGGCGCGCGGCCAGGCGCGATTGTGTACGGACAGGGTTATCGCCCATGATCGCCATGACCGCGGCGCTTTTGATGCCGCTGCTGTTTGGCGACCTGCATGTGGCCGTCCGCTCCGGCGACGTGGAGCGCGTGAAGGCGCTGCTGGCGGCCGGCGCCAAAGTGAACGAGCGAGACTCGCTGGGCGGCACCGCGCTCCACGACGCGGCGTGGGCGGGCGACGAGGCGATGGTACGGCTCCTGCTGGCAAACGGGGCAAGTGTTTTTTTGCGCCATGCCGAGGGCGGCTCCACTGCGCTGCACTACGCCATCGTGACCAATCACCCGGCGGTAGCGCAGATTCTGATGGCCGCCGGCGCGGACGTGAAGGCCGTGACGTACTCCGGCTCTACGCCGCTGCATCTGGCCGCCAGCCGCGGTTTCCTCGAAGTGTTGCAGTTGTTGCTCGGGCGCGGGCTCGACGTCACGGCGCGCGACAAATCCGGCGCCACGCCACTTGATGAAGCGGCCTTTCGCGGCCACGCCGGGGCAGTGAAGCTGCTGCTCGAAAAGGGCGCGTCGCCTCAAACGGGGCTGATCCTGGCCGCATCGAGGGGGTACGCCGAAGTGGTGAAGATTCTGATTGCGGCAGGCGCGCGGGCAGACGTGCCGGACGCCTCGGGCGCGACGGCGCTGAGCGAGGCGATGCGGCTCCGGCAGACGCGGTCGGTGGAGGCCTTGCTCGCTGCCGGGGCGCGGCTTGACCTGGGCAAGGCGCTGCAGGAAGCGGTGTTGAAGGGGCACACCGAGATGGTGGCGGCGCTGCTGGAGCGCTCCGGCCCGCCGGATGCAGTGGGTTTCCTGCTACATGACGCGGCGCTCAAAGGGCATGCCGGGGTCGCGTACCTATTGATGGGCAAAAACGCGGACCCGAAGCGCGTGAATACGTTGGGGTCAACGCCGCTGCACGACGCCGCGCTGGCCGGCCATCGCGAGGTGGCCGAACTCCTGCTGGACCGTGGAGCGCCCCTCGATGCGCGCGACCGGGACTCGGCGGCTACTCCGCTGTTTCTCGCCGCATCGTTTGGTCGAGTGGCGGTGGTGGACCTCCTCCTCGAACGCGGGGCTGATCCGGCCATCCCCAATCGCGGAGGGCAGACCCCCATGGCTGCGGCTACGGCAGGGGGGCATCTATCTGTGGCCGAACGGCTCAAAGCGGCACACAAGTGATTTGACCTACGCTACCGGTTGAAGAATTCCACCTAGGCGTTCGATAGAAGTCCGGCAGCCCGTGGTAAAGAAGTCCGGCAGCCCGTGGTAAAAGTCCAGCACAGGTGACCCCGGAGATGTTTCCGACGTCTATGCGCATATGGCAATGGGAAGACGCTGGAAGCAGGCCAAGCAGGAGTGGCTGTGGGTGGCCACGGCCGAACTGCCGCGTAGTGCCAGCCATCCGTGCTACAGCAAGCTGAACGAAATTCTGGATGAGGCCGGCTTCGACG
>VFZP01000480.1 GCA_016871115.1 Acidobacteriota bacterium | reverse complement strand
GCTTTATCGCATGCGCCGAGTGGAGTGCCCTCGGGGTGGTGTCCGCGTCGAAGCCGTACCGTGGGCTATCAACTCACCAAGGCGTATATGATCTTCCTGGCGCGCTGGGCGCGGCGGCTGTCGTGGACCGAAACCGCCGCAGCCTTCCACACCAGTTGGGACAAGGTCTGCGATGCGGTCGACTAGGTAGTCACCTGGGGGCTGGCCCATCGTACGCTGGCACCGATCCGTGCCATCGGTGTTGACGAGATCGCCTATAGGCGCGGATGCTGGGGCTGGTAGGGCTGGGCGACATACCAGTCTTTAGGATAGGGGCTGGAACGTCCGCTCAGCGGCCGGCCTCCGGCCCCGAGTAGCTCCGCTCCACCTTGGCCACGCGGGATTCGTAGGGCTCGTACCAGTCGCGCTTGCTTCCCGCGGTCTTGCGCGGCGCGGTGCTTGAGAGGTGGGCGCGCCTGGCGAGGAGTGAGGCTTCGTCTTGCCAGACGACACGGTGACGCCGACGCCCTCGGAAGTTGAGGACGGACTCGATGCCGAGCAAGCCGGGCATCTGCGCGGCGAGTTCCACCATGCGCGCGCCCATGCCGGAGTAGCCGTGGTCGTCGGCGCACCGCACGGTTATGCGCGCCGGTCCCGATGCCGCCGGTGGATGGCGCGCGGGCGAACCAAGGCCAACAACGCGCGGCCCGCAAAGGCCGCCGTGAAGGCCGATGGCTCGGGCACCCCGGCTCCGTTCGCCGCGATCTGGAAGTTATTGAGGTCGTCAAACTCGACCTCGATGAACTGCCTCGAGCTCGTGAAGGCGGCGATGTTCATCCGCACGGTGTAGCCGAACCTCAGTTCCCCCTCGCCAAAGCCGCTGACGGCCGTGCACGCGCCCGTAGACTGATCCAGGAGGTAAAAATCGCCGGAGGGGGTGAGCGTCCGGTTTGCCAGTTTCCAGTTTGGTTAAGGGGCGGGCGGCAGGTCCTTCGCCGCCGCGTCCGATGTTTCTTCGGTGATCGGCGCGAAGCCCGCTGCGCGTAACGCCGCCGCGGCCTGAGGGACGGCAGGCTCTTCCACGTAGAAGAACGCCCCGGCCCGCGTACGGCGGAAGATAACGCCGCCGGTGTAGTAGTCGACTTCGACAGCGTAGTCTGTGCCGGCGCCCGTGAGGATCTCTTCGATGGCCAGCGACTCTTTGAGGCGTTTGCCGATGAAGATGAGCGCCAGCGGCCGTTCTTCGAAAAACTCGGGATCGCGTTTCACTGCTTGGCCGCCGCCGCTGCCGCCGCCGCGGGTTGGAACAGTGCGGCCGCCGGTTCGCCGCGGCGCACCTGTTGGGCCTCGAACAGCTCCTTGCGCACGGGCAGGTACCGGTAGCGGTACTCGACGGCTTCGAGGCGCAGGATCTGGCAGTCGAGCGCGGGGGCGAGGCTGACGGAAAATTCGCGCATCGAGTTCTTCAATCTGTAGTTGACGACCGGCTCGCCGGAGCTCCGCCCGGCGCCGGTACGTTCCACCTGAAGGCCGGCGCCGAAGTAGGAAGGCAGTGGCCCGCGGCATTCGGCATCGGCACCGGCGCGGCAGTGGAGATTGCGGTCATAGAAGCGGACTGGGTAGTAGAACTCGGTGGCCTGGGCCAGGTCGCGCTTGTCGCGCGCGGCGTAGCGGCTGGCCACTTGCTGCCGGTGAGTGACGGCGCCGTCGGCGCGGACGGCCAGGGTGCCGGTGAGCGAGGTGGTGATGAAGTTGCGCACGGGGTAGCGGACGAGGGCCCAGACCGAGTGTTCGTATTGGACAGTGAAGCAGGGGATGCCGAGCGGGGTAGCGCGGCATTCGGCGGCGGCGGACACGGCAGAGGCGGCGGCGAGGAGGGAAAGCAGCAAGGCGGCGGGCATGAACTTCTAGTGTAGAAACAAAACCGGCGCCGGGAGTGGTTCTCCCGGCGCCGGTTGAGGCTTGATGGATCTGCTTAGAAAACGAAGCGGAGCGCCATCTGAATGAAACGCGCACTCTGGCCGACCGTCTGATACTGGCCGAACGTCGGGCTGTTGATGTTGGCGTCGATATCCTGGAACGAGGTGTTGTTAAACACGTTGTAGAGTTCGGTCCGGAACTGCACAAAGCGGCCTTCGCTGATAGCGAAGTTCTTGTACAGGCTCCAGTCGAAGTTCCGTTCGCCGTTCAAGCGCAGGATGTTGCGGCCCATGGTGCCGAAGTTACCAAGCAGCGGTTGGGACAACCCGAGGCTGGTGGCGTACAGCGAAACCGGCGTGACCGGGTTCGTGTCGCGGCCAAACGGTGAGCCTGCCGATCCCGCCGGCCGGGGATCGAAGTTGGTGATGGGGCCGGCGATGTTGGGACGGACCGCACCGCCGCCGCCCAGCAGGGTGGTGGGGGTGACGCCGCGACGAGCGCCGACGCCCAAGGTGACCGGGAAGCCACTGCGGAAACTGGTGATTCCGGCAAAGCCCCAGCCGCCGATCACCGTACGAACCAAGCCGCTCGACGAGTTCTTGAACCAGCTCGGTTCCCAGCTATGGGTGATCACAAAACGGCTGCGGAGGTCGAACTGCGAAACAGCGCGGTTGTTGTGGTTGTCACGCGGGTTCTGCTGCGTGGACGAGTCGTTGATCAGCACGCCGAGTGCATCGGAGTTGTCGTCAATTGACTTGCCCCAGGTGTAGTTGGCATTGAAGAAGAAAGTCCGCATTCTACGCTGTAGTTCGAATTGCGCTGCGTGGTAGTTGGAATTCGCCGAGCTTTCAAGGTAAGCGATCGTATTGAAGCGCGGATCAATGCGGTTGCTGCGAGCGGCGGGGCCCCCGTTAAGACCTGCAAACGCCCCGGTGAACTGCGCAGCACGGGCGGCTTCGTCCTCCAGGCTGGTGGCTGGCGCGATCGGGTTGGCAATCAAGTTGAGATCGCGCGACCGAGGCAGGAAGTTGCCCTTCGTGCCGACATAGCTCGCCTTGGCCACGAAGCCGCCGAAGACCTCCTGTTGCACGCCGACATTCCATTGCTGGGTCTGAGCGTTGGCCAAATCTTGCGCAATGGCCGGAGATACCGCCCCGAAGTTCAGCAGTGAAGTGTTGAACTGGCCGGCGGTCGCCTTGACTTGATTCTGCAGCGCGGAAGTGCCAGCCACCAAGCGCGCCAGCGAGTTATCGCCGGCGAATGTGCCCTGACCGGTGGCCGTCATCGTCACGATGAAGGGTGGGAGGAAGCGCTGGTTGGTGATCGGGTTGAGGAAGATGAAGTCATACGCCACGCTGTAGCCACCGCGGATGACCGTCTTTTGGTTGCCGCCAGGCGTCCAGGCAAAGCCGACGCGCGGCCCCCAGTTGGTGTTGCTGTTGAACGATGGCTTTCCGGTTTCGAGCAGACCGAACGGACCGGAGCCGGCCGCGCCAAACGCCGACCGGTTGTCCAGGTTAAGGTTCGAAATGCGCTGGTTGGCTTCCGTCGGCCCACCAGCCCACTCCATGCGAATGCCGAGATTCACTGTCAGGTTCGACGTTACTTTCCAATCGTCCTGAAAGAAAGCAAACAGATTGTTCACGCGATTGGCACGGACGGAATCGCCAAGGCGCTGTTGGGCGACCGAGGGGCGTCCAGCAGCGAAATCGGCCCAGGTGGGGAACGTCAGCAGCGGACGCTGAAGAGCATCGAAGAAGCTGCCGGCCCGCAGATGGTAAAATTCGGCGCCCATCTTCAGGTTGTGACGGCTCTTGGTGATGGAGAAGTTGTTATTGAATTGATGGGTCTTCTGGCCGCGGCCCTGCGGCAGGCCTTCCCACACGCCAAAGCTGTTTGCCTCACCGCTGGCGATGTTTACGCGAGGCCCGAGCGGAAACGGCGTATCGATAGGGAACGCCGGCGTGCTCTTGCCGTAGCCGAAGCGGAATTCATTTACGGCCGTGGCACCGATTACGCGGGTGTAAGCGACGGTGGCTTGCTGCGGCTTGTTGGTGCTGGTTGCGCCGAAATTCGGCAGATTCGAGCCAATAAAGGTGAGACCGCTTGAGGCCGTCACGTCATCAGCTACAGCGTAGCGAGCCCACAGTGAGTTCTTTTCTGACAGTGTGATATCGCCGCGTACATTGAACTTCCACAGGTTCTGCCGGGCCGGGGCTTGCGTCTGCAACTGGCCGGACTCGGAGGAGGGCAACTGGTACTGCTGAGTGAGCGCTCGTGACGTTGGATCGGTGACCGAAGCCAGTTGGGCCGGGGTGGGCACGCGAGCAATGCGCACAGCACCCTGTCCGCGCCGTTTATTTCCTTCCCAGCCCGTAAAGAAGTGGGCGCGGTTGCGGCCGTCAAACACCTTGGGGAATAAACACGGG
>VFZP01000479.1 GCA_016871115.1 Acidobacteriota bacterium | reverse complement strand
CAAAGACCAATGAACACCCCAAGCCTTTTCACTGGCCCAAACGTGAGGTCAAGGGAAGCCAGCTGCGAAATACTCTTCTTACTTTATGCAACTAAGCACTAGAGTTGCCCTTGGGTTGCCGTGCAGTGAATCAGGAGGCAGCCACGCCCCAAGGAGATTGCCATCTCTAGCTCGATGCTCGATTCCCTCATGTCGCTGGCCGGCCCCCAGACTATGAGTGCCCTCGCGGGGCGCCTCGGAGGGTCAGAAGCCAACGTCGGCGACGGTTTGAAGACCGCGGCCGGTGCGCTGTTGGCTGGGGTGGCCACGCGCTCCACCGATTCAAGCTTCATCAGCCAGATTTTCAGCCTCATCACCGGTTCCGGCGCCAGCGGGATTCTCGACAACCTCGCCGGGCTTGCTTCAATCGGCCCCTCGGGCGCCGCGGGTGAACTCGGTCAGAAGCTGCTTGGCCTGGTGCTGGGCGGTCAACAATCGGCCGTCACCAGCGCCATTGCCGCCGCGTCGGGCCTGAAGGCCTCTTCCGCGCAGGGTTTGCTGGGCATGGCCGCGCCGCTGGTGGCCAGCTTCCTTGGTAAGCAGGTTTCCACAGGCGGTTTGAACGCTTCGTCGTTCGCCTCGCTGCTGGGTGGCGAAGCGCCGTCGCTGAAAGGAATGTTGCCGGCCGGTCTCGGCGCGCTCTTGCCGTCGCTCGGCAGCGCTGCTTCCACGGTGAGCTCCTACGCCTCCTCGGCCGCATCAAGCTATGTAGAGCCGAAGTCCGGCGCGGGCTGGCTGCTGCCGGCGCTGCTCGGCGTGCTGGCTCTCGGCGCAGCCTGGTGGTTGCTGGGCAACCGTGAAGTGCCTTCCGTGCCGGAAGCGCCGAAGGTAACCGAAGCCGTGAAAGACGCCGCTAAGTCTGCCACCTCCGCCGTGGGTTCGATGGCCAACTCCGCGTGGGCCGCGCTCGGCGATCTGTTGAAGACCAAGCTGCCGAACGGCATCGAAATCGACGTGCCGAAGATGGGCGTGGAGAACCGCCTGATCGCCTTCATCACCGACGCCGCCAGGCCCGTGGATAAGGCCACGTGGTTCGACTTTGACCGCCTGCTGTTTGACACCGCCAAGGCCACGCTGCGGCCCGAGTCTCAGGCGCAGCTCAAGAACGTCTCCGAGATTCTGAAGGCCTTCCCCAACGTGAAAATCAAGGTGGGCGGCTACACCGACAATGTGGGTGACAAAGCCATGAACATGAAGCTGTCCGGCGACCGCGCCGCCAGCGTCGTGGCTGAACTCGTCGCCCTCGGCGCCGACAAAACGTGCCTGGAATCGGAAGGCTACGGCGATCAGCACCCGGTGGCCGACAACGCCACCGAAGAGGGCCGCGCCCACAACCGCCGCGTTTCGATGCGCGTCACCCAGAAGTAGCACTATAAGGGAACCAAATAGTCCCCGGGCCGCCGGTCGATCCGTTCGACCGGCGGCTTTTCCTCTTAGACCCCGGATTCTACCCGCACGCCGCTTTTCATGCCCCCCGGTGCCGGTATCCGTGGTCAGATAGTGGGGTTAGCTTGATCGATGTCGGATACGAACAAAACTTGGCGTGACAGGCGGCTGGCGGTCACCCGGCGCATGCGTGAGCTCGCCATGATCGCCAAGGGGCTCGCCTCATCCAAACACCCTGTCCTCGCGCACATCATTCCGATGCGGCGCTGTAATCTCGCTTGCACTTATTGCAACGAGTTCGACGATGTCTCCAAGCCCGTTTCGATCGACGTCATGCTGGGGAGGATCGACAAGCTGGCGGATCTCGGCACGACAATCGTGACCATTTCGGGCGGTGAGCCGCTCCTGCACCCGGAGCTGTACGACATCGTCGCCCGCGTCCGCAAGCGCGGCATGCTGGCCGGCATGATCACCAACGGCTATCTGCTGGTGGCGGACCGCATCAAGCGTCTCAATGCCGCCGGGCTGGACCACATGCAGATCTCCATCGACAACGTCAATCCGGACGACGTGTCGAAGAAGAGTCTGAAGGTGCTAGACAGAAAACTCCAACTGCTGGGCGAACACGCCGACTTTCACGTGAATATCAACTCGGTGGTGGGCGGCGGTATTCGGAATCCCGACGATGCGTTGGTGGTGGCGCGGCGCGCCGTGGAGTTGGGTTTTACCTCGACGGTAGGCATCATTCACGACGGCACCGGGCAGGTGCGTCCGCTGGGCGCCAAGGAACGCGAGATCTACAACCAGATCAAGCTGATGGAAAAGTCGAGCTACTCGCAGTTCAACGGCTTCCAGGAAGCGATTGCCGACGGCAAGCCGAACGCTTGGAAGTGCCGTGCCGGCGGGCGATATCTGTATATCTGCGAGGACGGCCTGGTGCATTATTGCTCGCAGCGGCGCGGCTACCCGGGCATTCCGCTGCTCGACTACACCAAGGCCGATCTGCGCCGCGAGTATCTGACGGAGAAGGGCTGCGCGCCGTATTGCACGGTGTCGTGCGTGCATCAGACGTCGCTGTTCGATAAGTGGCGCGACCCGCAGACGATCAAGAGTAAAGTGACCGAAGCGACCGTGCACCAGGACCCGCATCCGCTGGTACAGATCGACAATCAGCGGTAGTGAAACACGAAGAGCCGTAAACAGCCTCCGCGCTGCTCACGGCCCATTTCGAGCTTTCTCCAAAGTTACTCAGGACAAGTCAGGCATCCGCCGCGCTGAACCACGTCCACCTTGCGGCCGGCCATCGTCATCGATCCCCGGCGCGCCGCTGGTGTGATGTTCAGGGCGGAGTTGCCGCTGGTGACGTTGACGGTGATCGTCGCCGAACCGATCCCGCTGGTTTTGGAGACGGTCACCCAGCTCAATGACTCTACGGCCGACCAGGGGCACGACGATTGCGTGGTGAGCCGCACGCTGTAGCTTCCCAGTTCCGGCGCCGCGTCGATGGTGGTGGGCGTCACCGAGTACGTGCAGGCGGGCGGGGATTGGGTGATGGTGAGACTGGCGCTCACGTTCAGCGCCGGAGTCAGTGCGATGTTGAGATTCGCGATGCGGCTGAATTGCAAGGTGCCGGTGTACGGCGCGACCGTTAACTGGACGGTGCCGGGGCCTGTGCCGGAGAGCACTGATCCCATGGCGATCCAATCGGCCGTATCCTTGGCCACCCAGAAGCGGTCGGCCGCCGCCAAGACGGAGACCGAGAAGGCGCCGCCGGCGCAGGAACGTTCAGCGTCTGCGGCGAGACGCGCACGCCGTAGAGTATGTTGGTGGCATTGATGTCGCCGGACGAAAGCGCGCTGCGCTGGCCGATGGTGACGCCCGCCGGTACGGTGACGAGCGGCTCCATAACGACGACACCGCCGACGATCAGCGGATAGTGCATGATGGAACCGAAGTCGTAGGGACCGACATTCCGGAGCGTCGTCCCGTCGGCTTTGACAAACTGGTCGTCAAAGCCAACGCTTTCCAGGTTCGACCAGAAGATGCGCACAAACGAATCGCGGTCTGTCCGGTTCTGTTCATGCTCGAAACCCAGCGCGTTACCGATCTCGTGCTTCGCGTCCCGGTCGAGCAACCGATGCCCAGTTTGATCGTCGTGACGCCGCTGGTGCGGCCGATCGAACTGGAACTGCAAACGCCGTTCGAAGGCTGGATGAACTTCACGTACGACGCTTCGCTGGTGCGCGGCACAAAGGTAATCGTGCCATTGGTGATCTGCGTCCAGTGATCGCGGGCGGCCTGGCCGCGGGTATTCGGAAGCGTGTCCACAAAGGGAATGACACCGCCGGGCCAGTGGGCGGACGAACTGGTGTTGGCGAGCGAGAACACGGGCTGGCCGGGGTTGCCGGCGGCTTTTCCGTTCACCGTTCCGATCACAATGTCTCCTTCAAAGACGATGTCACCATCGATCACCTCAGCGGTCACCATGCGCCCGCGATACTCCACCGGAATCTTCTCGCCGCGCGCAGGGCTCCGCTGAGCCGGCGTTTCCGAGAGGCTTGGGTCACCGGCGGCGCGCAGATCGGCGAGCAGACCGGCGTTGATCGAAGCGATCCACGGGATGCGCATCGGCCACGTCGCGGACTCGGCCAGACCGTGAACTTCCAGCACGGCTTCCACGCCGGGAATGACCCATGAGCGGAAGGAGCCCTCCGGCAGAGGGCCGGAGCGTTCGTACGGCCCGAACGTGGTGGTGACGTGGCCCGAAGCGTCGAGGCCGTAGAGGAACATCCGCGCACCGGTCGGCAAGGCGTGGGGGCTCTGGTGTAAATTCCGAGTCGAGCCAAATTCGGTAACGGCCGACGTCTCGATCGAACCCGACTCCGATCACGCAGCCAACGCGGCTCGCCAGATCTCCG
>VFZP01000478.1 GCA_016871115.1 Acidobacteriota bacterium | reverse complement strand
TGCCGCTCAAGAAGACCGCGCTGGAGCGCAACGTGGACCAGTTGACCCTCTCCGTGCAGAACACGCCGGCGCAGAGCCTCAACGGGGTGATCCGCATCCAGTGGGAGAAGACCGAGTTCGCGCTGCCGTTCACGGTCAAGAAGTGACCTCCGCACTGCGCGCTTGACGCGTCGGCGATTTCGCCAACGGTCCTACGTCCAGTTTTCGCCCTCATCGTCTATCGGTTAGGACAGGAGATTCTCAATCTTCAAAGCGGGGTTCGATTCCCCGTGGGGGCGCCAATTTCCACTCTGTCAGAGGAGGGTGGGTAGGGAGTTGTAGGTCAAAATAGGTTGCTGTGTGGGTGCAGCTTCCCTCGTATTTGGGTGCAGAATGAGCCGGCGCCCAAATTCGACTACCCTGGTAAGGCGAGGATCCGTCGTCACCAAGGTCTACCGTGTTCGACGGGCCGACGGCCGCGAGGTCTTCAAGGCCGTTTGGCATGTCGACGGGGTGCGGACCATGCGGTCGTTCGCCACCTACGCCTCAGCCCATGCCGAGGCCGCGATGAAGGCCGAACAGCTTGCCGCCGGCAAGATTGAGGCTGCTGCTTACCTGACTGCCGACGACAGCGTGACCTTGAAGGAGGCGCGACGAATCTGCGGCACGGTCCCGGTCATCTCCGCACTCCAGGAGTGGGCGAGGGCACGACGCCTTTGTGGGGGGGCACTTCTGCCAGCCGCGGAGGCCTGGGCCGCCAACCGGACTCCGCGCTTCACCTCCATTTCTATCGCTATGGCGATCGACCTGTTCATCGCCGCCAAGGAGCGGGCCGGTAACGAGGGCGAGCGCACCTACCGCTCCAAGCTGTTCCCGCTCGTGACCCGTTTCGGGGCGGAGGTTCCACTGGAGTCGCTGACGCCGCGGCAGCTGGACGACTACCTGGCCCAGTTCGCCGATGGTGTGACGCGGAACGATTTTCGGAAAAGGGCCGTCACGCTCTGGCGCTGGGCGCGAGACAACCATCATCTGCCGGAAAACGCCCCCCTTGCCATCGAGCGCACATTACGCGCCAAGGAGAAGCCCACCGAAATCGGCATCATCGATGCAGTGACTTACGGGCGGATGCTCGTGCACATCCGCGCGCGCCATTCCGAGTACCTCGCCCCTCTGGTCCTCGCCGGCTTCTGCGGAATCCGTGCCGACGAGATTCACGGCAAGCGGGCTGACCGCGAGCGGCGGCAGACATGGGAGGATGTCCACTTGGATAAGAAGTTTGTGCGTGTGACGGTCGCGAAGACCAATACGCCAGCGTGGCGCAATGTCCCCCTTTGCCCCGCGGCCATCGAGTGGCTCATGCTCTGCCCCAATCGAAAGGGGCCGGTGTGCGAGGCCGGTGCCATGGAAAAGGTCCGCCTCATTCTCAAGGAGGCTTTGGGTGATCAGGGACAGAAGCTTTTCGCCTCGCTGCCAGAGAACTGTTTCCGCCACTCGTTCATCTCCCACCGGATCGCCCTCACCGGAAACAAGCCGGCCACGGCCACCGAGTCCGGCAACAGCGTGAAGGAGATCGACCGGCGATACCGCGTTCCTCTCTCAAAGGAAGATGGTCAAGCGTGGTTTGAAATCCGCCCGATCGACCGATCGCAGACACATGTGGTTCGCATTTCTGAGGCTTCCTAAATGCCAAAACAGATAGCGGTTCCTGAGTTTCGATTTACGTGGAGTGAGGTGTACAGCTGCCTTGAGGCGGCGGGAAAGGCGGCCGGCAAGAGGCCGAAACTCGGCGAGAAGGAGCTTCTGGCTATCGCGATCGTCGCTTGGGATTCGTCCCTGATTGTTCCTATGTCGGTGCAGCATTTTTGGGATACGATGGATGATGCGGTCCATGATCCTTCGGGGATCTGTCAAACTCTGGCGCGGCGCCTCGCTTGGGCATTTTTTCTAGATGCCGACACGGCTTTCCGTGCGTTTGATGCGGCTCGACGAGAGGGGAAACGCATTCGGCAGACCAATACTTGGATGACCTTGGAGGTCATAAGATCCATGACTGGGGTCGAGGCCTTCCGTGCGAGATGGCACAGGAAGTCTCGAAGTAATTTCTACCTCCAGAGAGTGATCGAAGGAGTGGAGGAGAGGTTCTCCATCAGGGTCACTCCAAAGACGATTCACAAGGCACTGCGTCTGGAGCGCGAGATGCAGGACAAGTGGAAGCACCTGCCCCACGGTCTTGATCTGGACGATTATCCTGATGAGGAACTGCGCAGCCGACTGAGATAGTTGTTTTGCGGCGGCATGAGCTACTTTCGAAGTGCTGAAAAGTAGCCGTAGAAGAAGGGACTAAGCGGAAACTGAACGCTCATGTTTGGCATTGTGAATATGCCAACCAATCAGCGCGCGCCGCGATCCGAGGCGCCCTTCCTCAAGTCGGATCAAGTCATGGCAATGCTCGGTTACTCCGATCGTTCGTCATTTTGGCAGGCGGTACGCAGGTCCGGAATCCCTTACGTTCGCGTGAATGCGCGTAGGTGCATTTTCGATCACGCACAACTGATGGCCTGGATCCAACGCCGTTCGGTGGGAGCCGTGGAACTCAAGGCGGCCAGCGCAGCCTGAAGGAAAGCAAACCGTCATGAGCGACCTGAATTACGACCTCACCGCCACCGTCGAGTCTCCGGCGCGCGACAACTCGCGACTGCCTGTTTACACCAGAATCCCCCCAGTCGGAGGACGTTGCCCCATCACGGGTATGTCGCGCACTAATATGCTGAGGCTGATCTACCCATGCGCGGAAAACGGCCACAAGCCGCCGGTACGCAGCTTCGCGCTGAAGAAGAAGGGCGCGTTCCGCGGCACCCGCCTCATTTCGGTCGAGTCTCTGATCGCTTACATCGAGTCGCACGGCGCCTCGGGAAAGGAGGCCGCATGAGCGCGCTTTTTGTCGTCGAGAGAAACGGCGTGAAGCCGGAGTTTCGGATCGAGCGGCTGGAGCGCGGAACCAAGTCCAGCGAGGTAGCCACTTTCGACCTCACTATCCTGGTGCGCAGCAAGACCGTAGCCCAGATCTACGGCGCGAAGCTCGTTGAAGGAAGAGACGGGTTGTTCGTGACTGGCCCTTCATTCATTGGATCTGACGGGACCTGGTTCACGACCGTCAACGTGGGGCGCCAACTGCAAGACATGTTGGTCTCCAGGGTTCAGGACGAACTTGGGAGGGCTGCGTGATGGCTCGCAAGACACGTAGGCTCTCACGGAGCGGCCGGTCCAAAATAGAACGGGCGCTCGCCTGCGGCTGGCGCCCGATGTCCGGCGTGGGCGTAGGCGAGTTTCTAAGACTGCGTCGCGCAAGGCGGGTGAAGGGAGGCGGGGGGTGAACTGCTCCGACATAAAGTTTTCGATGGTCCAGACCGTGCTTCGGACCTCGCCGCTTGAGACGATCACCCTTACCGACTTCATCGACGGGATTCGCAAGGGCCGCTGGGCCGAGCCGGTCGAGCGTGTGCGCGCCGTTGTCGCTCGCGAAGCCGCCACCAAGGAGGAAGCGGAGCAGCGGGACGCGGAGTCCAAGGCGATAAAGGAAAAGCTCCCCGCGGTCTTGGCTTCAGGGATCTTCGACAAGATGGGCAACGGCGGGTTGCGTGAGCGTACTGGTCTGATCTGCGCCGATCTCGACGACCTGGGCGATGCACTCCCCGGCTACCGCGAGCACATCGAATCGGACCAGCGCACGCTCGCGTGCTTTTTGTCTCCGAGCGGAACGGGGTTAAAGGTCGTGCTTCGCCTCGATCTCGATCGGACGCACGAGGAGGGATTCCGCGCCATGCGCCGCCACTTCCTCGAAAACTTCGGGTTGGAGGTCGACGAAGCGTGCAAAAACGTGGGGCGCGCCTGCTTCGTCTCCTATGATCCCGCGGTTTTCCTCGCTGATGATGCGCAGGTGCTCCCGTACTCGCCCGAGCCGGTGCCGTTCGCTGCACCGGAGGAGAGGTTGCCCGGTTCCCGACTCGTCGATGGCACGCGGCCGGGCGACGATTACGATGCCCGCGGTGACTTCTTCGAGCTCCTGCGTCGGCATGGCTGGACCTCGATGGGTGATGCAGGGAAGCGGTGGACGCGGCCGGGTAAGTCCTACGGGGTCGGGGCGACATGGGACGAGGTGCCGGGCCGTTTCTACGTCTTCAGCTCGAACGCCGCGCCGCTGGAGATTGAGAAGACCTACAAGCCGTGGCACGTGTACGCCTTCCTTGAGCACGGCGGCGATTTCAGGGCCGCTGGCCGGGCCTTGGCCGCGCAGGGATATGGTGAACAGCGAACGCGGACCGTAAGCACAGACCGCAACGTGGGCGACGGGATCCCGCCGAGCTCTGCGACCACTACGA
>VFZP01000477.1 GCA_016871115.1 Acidobacteriota bacterium | reverse complement strand
GATCCTGCGACGGATCTTCCAGGATTTCGGGCGCTTCCCGTTCGACCAGACCGCCTCTCGAACTCGTCTGGCCGATTCCATCTGCCGGATTTAGGGTGAAATGATCGGCACCCTCTATCGCGAAGCCGAGGCCGAGCATCGCGTTTGTCTGTTCTGCGCCAAAACCGCGGCGGAAGTGGCCACTTTGATTGCGGGCCCGGATCGCTACTCGTTCATCTGCGATGAGTGCGTGGACACCTGCGCGCGCATTCTCAAGTCGCAGCGTGGCGGCCCGAGTCCCGCTGAGTGAATCACTCCGGCGGCGCCTGCGCGCCACGGCGCCCGGAGTATGGCGCACGATCCCAAAACGGAGAGTGGGGCTCAGTGGCTCGCGGATCGGCGGTGTCGCGCATCCAGCGATCCACTCGCGCGGCCATTCGCTGCAGCGTGGCCGCGTGCACGGGCTGCCCGGCCAGGTTGTGAATCTGGCCCGGATCGCGCCGCACGTCGTAGAGTTCTTCGCCGGGCCGTTTGCCGAAGGCCAATGCGAAGAACGGTTCCGGACGCTGGGCAAGTAGGAGGTTCTTCGAGAAGCTTTTGTCCACGTCGCCATACGGTCCCACGGCCCAGTACATCTCCGGGTCGCCCGCGGGCCAGCGTTCCGGTTCGAGGTTCCGCAGATAAAGAAAGTCGCGCGTGCGCAGGCCCCGCACCGGATAGCTCAGATCGCCGCGGCGGACGTTGGCGTGGCGCTCACGTTCCAGAAACATCTCCGTTCGGCGTGCGCGGCTGAACAGGCTCTGCGTGGTGCCGATCGCCGGCAGGCCGCATGCTTCCAGAATCGTAGGCGCCAGCGCCGCAATGGAGACGAAGTCAGACCGTACGGTGCCCGCGCGAAAGCGGGCTGGGAAGCGGATGGCGAGCGGGATGCGCACGCCGAGGCCGTAGCAGTTGGCCAGCCCGCGCGGCATCTGCCAGCCGTTGTCGCTGGTCATGATGACGAGTGTTGAATCGAGTTGTCCGCGGCGTTCAAGCGCAGCCAGGATCTCGCCGCATTCCCGGTCGAACTGTTGCACCTCGCGATAGTAGTCGGCAAGGTCGCGCCGCACCGCGGGCGCGTCGGGCAAATGCGGCGGCACGGGCAGCCGCGCTTCATCGATACTCGTGTCGCGGCCACGATTCCACGGCACATGCGGATCGTGCGATCCGAACCAGTAACAAAATGGCGTTGCGCTGGTGAGCGCCGCGAAGTTCTCAACAGCGCGCCCGGCGGGATTCGGTGTGCGACCCGGTGAGCGCCGCGCCTCGTCCGGCCCGAACCCCTTGCCCGAGAAAGCCACTTGATAGCCCGCCTCGGCGAGCCGGTCCGTGTAGAGCGGCACGGCCGCGTCGATCGGCCCGTACAGACTCGCGGCCTCGACCCGCCGGTGCGTCTCCTGGCCCGATAGCAGCGACGCGCGCGATGGCGAACACGACGGATTCGGCGCAAAGGCATGCCTGAACAGCGCGCCTTCGCGGGCGATGCGATCGAACACCGGCGTGCGCGCAGCGCGGTCCCCGTAGGCGCCCGCATGTGGCGCCGCCCAGTTATCGGCCGGCAGCAGCAGCACATTCACGGGCCGGGCTGGCCTGGCGAGCGATAGCAGCACATGGCGCCGCGTCATCATCGTCATAGGGTAGACTAGAGGTGTTCCCCTCGCTGTTCGCGACGACACCCAAGCTATGTTCGATAACCTCTCTGAAAAGCTCCAGCGCGTTTTTAAGAACCTGCGCGGCGAAGGTAAGCTGACGGCCGAGAACATGGAAGCCGGGCTGCGCGAAATCCGCGTGGCGCTGCTTGAAGCCGACGTCCACTTCAAAGTGGTCAAGCAGTTGATGGAGGGAATCAAGGAAAAAGCGATGGGCCAGGAAGTGCTCACCGCGCTTTCGCCCTCGCAGCAAGTTATCAAAATCGTCCACGAGGAGATGATCAAAATCCTCGGCGCGCACCAGGCGCGGTTACGGTTTGCCAATGAGCCGCCCACGGTCATCATGATGGTGGGTCTGCAGGGCTCGGGCAAAACTACCTCTACCGGCAAACTGGCGCGCTACCTTTCAAAGAACGGCAACTCGCCCATCATGGTGTCGGTGGACGTCTATCGTCCCGCGGCGCGCCAGCAATTGGCGGTACTCGCACGCGACTTGAAGCTTCCCATCTTTGCCGGCCCAGACGGCGAGAACCGGCCATTGGAACTGGCGCGCGGGGCCAAGCGCGAAGCCATGCAGACCGGGCGCGACATGCTGCTGATCGATACCGCGGGCCGCCTCCACATCGACGACGACCTGATGACCGAGCTCGCGCAGTTGAAGGAAGCCCTCAACCCCACCGAGATCCTGTTTGTGGCCGACGCCATGACGGGGCAGGACGCCGTCAAAAGCGTCGAAGAGTTCCACCGCCGCCTCGGCATCACTGGCGTGATCCTGACCAAGATGGACGGTGACGCGCGCGGTGGCGGCGCGTTGTCCATCCGGCAGGTCACCGGGCAGCCGCTCAAATTTGTCGGCACGGGCGAAAAGACCGACGCCTTCGAGCCGTTCCACCCCGAGCGTGTGGCGCAGCGGATTCTCGGCATGGGCGATGTGTTGTCGTTCATCGAGAAGGTCGAACAGAACATCGACCAGAAGCAGGCCGAGGCGATGCAGCGCAAGCTGCTCGAAGACGAGTTCACGCTCGAGGACTTCCGCGACCAGTTGAAGCAGCTCTCCAAGCTCGGCTCCATGGAGTCGCTGATCGGCATGCTGCCGAAGACCGGCATCTTCAAGGAACTGCAAAAAGCCAAGGTGGATGAAAAAGAGTTCGGGCGCGTGGTGGCGATCATCGACTCGATGACGCCGGGCGAACGCCGGAATCACATGATCATCAACGGCAGCCGGCGCCGGCGCATCGCCAAGGGCAGTGGCACCAGCGTCCAGCGGGTAAACGATCTGCTGAAGCAATACGGCGAGGCTCGCAAGATGATGAAGTCGCTGACCGGTGGCTTGATGGGCCTCGGCGGAATGATGGGCGGCGGCAAGATGCCCGGCGGGCGCGTGGCCGCGATGCTGAGCAAGAAACTGGCGGGCAAGTTGAAAATGCCTGGGCCTCCGGGCTGGTAGCGGGGTTTGCGCTGCACTGATATAATGGTCAGGTAGATCGAGAAAGGTAAACTGAGAACGAGATGTTGCGAATTCGCATGGCCCGGTTTGGCGCCAAGAAGAAGCCCAGCTACCGCGTGGTGGTAATCGAGAAGTGGCGCGCCCGGGACAGCCGGTGCGTCGAAGTGGTCGGGCACTACAATCCCGTGGTGTCGCCCGCTGTGGTGGACCTCAAGCACGACCGTATCGCCCACTGGGTGAAAAGCGGCGCGCAGGCCTCCGACACCGTGGCGCGTTTGCTGAAGGCCCATCCCACTCCCTCCGCCTAGCTGCAACAAAAAGCCCAACTTCATTTGGATGACGGTGCTATGGTTGGAGGCGGCTTAGGAGGCTTAGTGACTGGGATCGGTGAGAGAGAACTCGTCGAAGAAATTGCCAAGGCGCTGGTGGATCTCCCTGACGAAGTGGTGGTCCGCGAGGTGCAAGGTGAACAAACGACCGTTCTGGAGTTGCGCGTTGCGCCAAGTGACCTGGGCAAAGTAATCGGCAAACAAGGCCGCACGGCTCGTTCCGTGCGCACGTTGCTGGGAGCCGTAGGCACGAAATTGAACCGCCGTTTTACTCTGGAGATTCTGGAGTAGGCGGTTGCATCCGCAGCAGGACTGGGTTGTTTTAGCCAGCATTGATCGAAGCCGGGGCCGCCGGGGCGAGGTGATCGTTACCTCGATGACCGGAGGCCCCGAATCATTTTTGGGGCGGCGCGTGACGATACTGCCGGCCGGCGGCGAGTGTGTCGTTGAAGAGGCCTGGGCGCACCATGACCGCGTTGTGTTGAAACTGTCTGGTGTCGACACGATTGAGCAGGCTGAAACGCTTCGTGGCGCTGAATTGGCGGTGCGCCCGGCGGACCGGTTGCCGCTTGGCGAAGGCGAATACTACTTGAGTGATCTGGTGGGCTGCGCACTGATTGACGGCGGCAACGGCGAGTCAGTTGGCGAAGTGACCGGTTGGGCGGAGACTCTGGGCGGCGTGTTGCTCACTGTACAGACAACCGCCGGGCGCGAAGCTCTGGTGCCGCTGGTGCGCTCGATCTGCAAGGAAATCGATATGGCCGGCCGGCGCATTGTGGCGGATCTGCCCGCCGGCTTGTTGGATTTGTGAGCGATGCACTTTCGGCTGCTGACTATCTTTCCGGACTTCTTTGACGGTCTTCTCCAGCACGGTGTGGTGGGCCGCGCCATCAAGTCTCGCCTCTTGCAGGTGACCGTACATAA
>VFZP01000476.1 GCA_016871115.1 Acidobacteriota bacterium | reverse complement strand
AGCCCGCCGACGGACTCACTCCGCCGCCCGATGCGCCCGCCCAGAAAAAAGCCGGTAAGAAGCAGGAGAACAAAAAGTGACGCCGCCGCCGCGCCCCCCGGCTGCTGCGGCCTCACACCCACTCCGCACACAGCAGCAATTCCGCTTGGGCCAGCACCGTCTTCACCGCTTCTTCCTGAAGGTTCGGCGGGTAGGGAGGGGCCTCAGGATGCCCTTCTACAGCTCCTTGATTCTGGCGCACACGGGCACGCCGGGCTTCTTCAACTCGATGACTACCGACGGCAGGCCGTTGACGAATCCCACCAAATCCGGGCGGCTTGTGTAGAGCGCGCCCGTGACGCTGAACTGGCTGACCAGCAGGAAATCATCGTTCGCCGGATGCTCCCAATCCTTGGCGCGGACTGCGCCCAGGTTCTACCGCTTATCTCCGCATATCATCCAAGAACTCGGATGCCGGCTCCACGGCAGTGATGACCAATGCGTCGCGAGCGCGAGTGCAGGCGACGTAGAGCAGGTGCCTTTCGGTATCATAGACTTCCTGCAAGTCTGCTGCGTCGCCCACCGACTCGATCCGTTCCTGCAGGGGGATGACCTCGTCGTCGCAGGCCATCACGGCGACGGCGCGGAACTCAAGCCCTTTCGCCAGGTGCATCGTGCTGATGGAAACGTGGCCGGTGGCCGTTTCGACGTGCTCGTCCAGAACCTTGAAGGGCAGGCCACTTTTCTTCACCGCCGCTTCGGCACGCGGGAGTTGCTGCGCTGAACGCACGAAGAGACCAAACTCATGCGGCAGGACTCCGGCTTTGGATTGCTCGGAGAGCCAGGCAGCGACGGCGGTGACTTCTTCGTCCTCGTTCGCGCAAATCCGGATGAGGGGCGGCGGGCCATTGAAAACGGAGACGGTGTCGCCGCGGCTCTCGATATTCCCGTCCACGTCACCGACCTCGGGGCCGAGCAGGCGGTCGGCGTGCTGGCGGATCTGATGCGAAGTCCGGTAATTGACCCGAAGGGAGCGGGAACGGCCGCGGATGTCCACGCCCAGTGATTTCCACGAGAACGGCTGCTGGAAGATGCGCTGCCCAAGGTCGCCTGCGAAGAACAGCCCGTTTTGGCGGTCGCTGCCGAAGGCGGCCAGGAAACGGAGCTGCGACACGCTGATGTCCTGGGCCTCGTCCACCACGGCGAAGTCGAACGGCCGCTTTTGGCTGCCACCCACGGCCGAGGCGAGCGCATTGAAAACTGCCGCCTCGGTTGTTCGCTTTCGCCGCCCCAGCTCCGCGCGCACAAGTTCAAAGATTCCCCACAGCAGACGGCGCTGGGCTTCCGGGAGGCGTGTCTTCCGGCCAAGCCGGGCCACGTCGCGATAGGCTTCCCACGTTGCCAACTGCCAGGCATCCACGATCTGCTCCCATTCGGTGAGCAGAAACTGAAGGGTGAATTTGTGTCCGCTCACGGCAGCGGAAGCGGTGCGGATGATTTCGCGCAATTCGTCCCGCGTGACCACTTTTGCGGGACCGCAATGCGTTTGATGCAACCGCAGCCCAAGCGCCGGAAGCGAGTGAACATCAATCCGCTCCCCCAGGCGCGGCTCGCCGGCGATCAACCGGCGCAGCTTGGTGCGCAACGCATGGGCGAGCGTGTCCGAGAATGTGGTGAGCAACACGCGCGCATCGGGATGCTGTCGTGCGAGGTGGACGGCCCGGTGCAGGGCCACGATGGTCTTGCCCGTGCCAGCGGAGCCCGAGACACGGGCTGGGCCGTTGTAATCGCGCACGACGAATTCGCGCTGCTCGGGGTGCAGGAAGACCGTCCACTTTTCCCACGGTGCATCCATGGCGCGCGCCAATTCCTCGACGTTGGTCATCACGCGGAAGCGGCGCTGCGCGTCGGGGTGATCGAACGGACTGGCCACCGGCGCGGCGGGTTGCGCCACCCGCGGCTTGCCGCCGGTCGCCAGCTCTAGGAGCGCCTCGGCGGCTTCAGCCGGAAGACGTTCGGCCAAAACCAAGAGGCTGTCCTCATCAGCGCGGCGAACGTCGTCCAGCCACTCGGCGGGAACACCGTAGCCAAGCAACTCATCGTCGGGCTTGTCGGCGAACAGTTGCGGCTTCGGTGCCTTGCGCGGCGCTGGCAGTTCGGTCTGCACATACACCGGCACCACCACTTCCTTTACCGTCTCACGGATCTCGACCAACTGCGCCGCACCAGTCTTGGGGTGGGTTTCCAGCTTGCGGCGTTCCGCCCAATCGTAGGCTTTGTCGTGGTGGTCCACGTAGCAGAGCAGCAGGCTGCCGGGTGTCTTGTGGACGATGAGCCGGATGTCGGCACTAACCCGCACAGACCAGAAGTTCTTGTCTTTCGCCTTGTCGAGCTTGTGGAAGCTCATGCCCGAATTCGCGGGGTTCATTTGGAGATCAAACGCCGTGGTCTTGACAGCCTTCTGCTCATCGCCCGTAAGGCGCGCAAGGCTGTCGGTGAAGGTGTCGGCGATGCGGAAGTCCATGGTCAGTCTGGCCAGAAGTAGTGGACCGGGGCAAGCCAGTAGGAGCTGGGATCCTGCTCGCAGTCATGCCGGTCCCTGCTTAGATCGTGAGTCCATCTGCCCTCAAAAGCCTCCCGCGCATGCAGAGCCGCCACAATGGCGTCACTCCCGTCAGGGTCTCGACATTCGGTGGTTATGGAAAAGTGAGCACAGGTCTTCTTCCAGTTATTGGCCAATTTGAGGAATTTCAGGACGGCCTTTGGGTGGCTTTCCGTGACAGCGACGCCAGGGTAGAGCTGTCGGATGCGCTCCACGAACATCATGCCTTGGACCAAGCACGCACCCCGCAGCGAGTTCATGCTTTGAACCTCCCCACCAGAAAAACCACACGTAGCCCGCAGCCATTCGTCTGCCTGGCGCGCGCCGGCTTGCCCAGACGACCACCACAAAGGAGCGTCAACCCCAACGCCGGCTACGTCGCGTCCACCAAGATGCTCCTTAAGGAAACGAATGGCGTCGTCCGCCGAGTCTCTGCACTCGGCTAGCGCGACTTCATCGGTGATGAGCGCAATTCCGAATTTTCCACTTCCACCCGGATCTGCGCCTATCCACGTTTTTCCTTGCTGCCTCATACGCGGAACACCTTCATCACCTCGTCGCCCAGGTGGTTGATGACCTTCACTGCGATACGGCCGCTCTTGGGCTTCTCAAACGCCCGTGACGTGTCGCTGTTCAGCGTGGCCCAGGCTTCGGGGTTGATTTCGGCTTTCAGCGTCGTCTTGAGCGCGGAATACGGGTCGTTCGCGCCGAGGAAGTAGGCGTGGCGGACGAAGAAGCTTTCTTCGTTGTAGTCGGTGTCCACGAACCAGCAGGCGATGCCGTCGGCGCCGTTGCTGATGACTTCGCCGGTCTGGGGTTTGAAGACATCCACGCCGTTCACTTTCACGCGCAGCTTGCCGTCCTTCTCCGGGAGGAGGGTGATGTCCGGCTCGCCGAAGATCACGAAGAGGTTGCCCTTGCCGGTGTTCTTGAGGTCCTCGGCCATGTGGAGGTCGGCGTTCATGCGGGCCTTGAGCACGGGGATGCGGCCCAGTTTGCTGAATTCCGTGGCGTGCGCCTCGTAGTTGAAGGCGCAGGCGATGAGCACATCGAACCCGGCATCGCCGCACTCGCGGGCGGCTTCCACGAGGTCGGCGCGTTGCACGGTGCCAAACTCCGAGCCGATGAAGATGCCGGCGCGCTTCTCCACGTCGCCTTCGAGATAGCGTCCCTCGGCGCAGACGCGGCCCTCGCCCGGCCAGGGCGTCAGCGCGGTGAAGGTGATGCGGTCCTCCTTGTGCGCCTGCTGCACGCCGGCGGTCTTGAGGTTCTCCAGGATCATCTGGGGGAAGGACTGCTTGGCTCCGTATTCGGCGGCGTCTTCCTTCAGGGTGTCGATCAATTCATCGTCCTCATCCACGCCGAGCACGCGGTGCGGGCTGAGGCTCTCCACGGTGAAGGGGCCGGCCACGCGGACCTTCTTCTTGTCCTCGTAGGGCTTGTCGTAGAGGTATTCAAACTCGGCCTTCGCGGCGATGGACTTGTCGATCTCCTGCTGCCGGGCGATGCGCGCTTGCCACCAATCGGCGTGGAGCTTCTTCGCCGCATCCGGCCACTTAGCATCGGTCTCCCGTGGAATCTCCCACTCCTGCCACGTCTTCTTGAGCGCGGCGTTTAGCTTCTCGCGCAGCGGCTCGAGCTTTGTCTGCCACTGCTCCCAGATCACGTCGATCTCGGCGTTGTTGGCGATCGACTTGAGGGTGATGTGCGGCACGCGCTCATAGACGAAGCCGTGACGGATGTTCCCCTGCACGGGCTGCGAACTCGGCGCGGTGCGGGTGACTTCGGCTTCCTTGA
>VFZP01000475.1 GCA_016871115.1 Acidobacteriota bacterium | reverse complement strand
GTGGGTGGACCGCGGCGCTGCCGAGTTTGAGGAAAAGCGCCGGCAACGCGAACTGGCTTCGCTGCAACGGAAAGCTGCCCAGCTTGGTTTCCGCATCCAGCCTGCCGCTTAATCGAATCAATCGGTTGCGGGGGAGTTTCTGGAGAGTCCCGCGTAGGCTCTCCAGAAACCCAACGGACAACTCCCGTTTTTTCAGCGATCGTACACGAGCGGAGGTGGCGGGATGAAGCCCGCCGCAGGCTGAAGCCTGCCCTACACAGACCCCGGGCGCACGGGGTTTCCCTGCCCTACACGGACGCCCAGTGCACGCGGTTTCCCGATGCGATGACGGGCCGAAGAGCCCGGGCTCCGCTAAAGCCTGCCCTACACGGAGGCCGAATTTCAAGCGCATGGGGGTCAATTCACTTTCAGGGTGCCCATCACTTCGGGGCCTTTGTAGGTGTCTTTGGCTTTTCGGCCGGTGTCGGGGGCCGAAGAAACGAGGCGGATTTCGTGCGTGCCTTTGGGCGCGGCGGGCGTGGATTGGCAGGCGAGGCTGAAGGCGCGCTGATCCGCGGGGACTTCGATGGCCGGGCAGGCGATGCCGTCGGGAAGATCCTGCACTTCGATCTTCACGAGGCCGCCCTCGAAGGTGGGCTCGCGGTGCAACTGGCCGGCGATGGTGAAGTTGGGCGCGGCGGCCCAACTGCGCGCGGAGGGCCAGATCTGGTAGCCCGGCACAACGTCGAAGGTGACCAT
The DNA here is from genome assembly GCA_016871115.1 of Acidobacteriota bacterium. Lineage (GTDB taxonomy): Bacteria > Acidobacteriota > Terriglobia > Bryobacterales > Bryobacteraceae > VFZP01. Next base: position 3,641 of record VFZP01000475.1, on the reverse strand, counting down.
CGAGGCGTAGATGTCGGTGGGCTCGCCATCCACGTCCACGGTGACGAGCGGAAGAAAATCCCACGGCGTGGCGGGTGTGGCAAAGTTGGTATTCACCAGCAGCGAGCCCGTGCCGGGCACCTTTGCCGGCGGTCCCTGCAGGATGCGGAGGTTGCCGATTTGCGTGGCGATATTCTGGCGGAGCTGGCCCTGGGTGCGAGCAGACGCCGCGCCTTCGATCTTGTAGGTGAACGGATACTCGACGCCCTGCGCGAGGCGCACATTCGGCACGGGCGTGGTGACGCGCGCGGGCAGCGCTTTGGCCGAAGCGGCGGCGAGCGGCGGGTCGAGCCACGACGCGGTGACTGCTTTTTGTTTCAAGCCGCGCGGGGTCACCACGAGGCCCGGGCCCTCGGCGAAACGCACGATGCGGCCGCCGCTGGGCAAATCGGCAATGCCCTTCACTGTCAGGTCCGCGCGCAGCGGCGGCGCGTCGGGCTCAGCGGTGATGGTGATGGTGGCGGTGTTGCGGCCGAAGCGGGGATTGGGATCGTCAAACCGCTGACTGGCCGCAGCGGGCGCGACGGTGCCGCCGGCCCGCCGGTAGCCTTTCGGCAAATTGGGAATCAGAATCTGCATCGGCCCGTCGTAGCCGCGGCGGGCGATAGAGACGTTCACGATCTGCGTGCCGCCGGCGGGGATGTTGACGAAGGGCGTAGTGAGTTGCAGGGTGAAGTCCGCTGATTCTCGCCTCGCTTCCAAGCGGTAGCCATACGCCGGACCGCCGCGGCCGAGCAGGTCTTCAATGGTGATGCGCAGTTCCTTCACGCCCTCGGGAACGTCGAGCGGAATGGTGGGATCGGCGCCGAAGAGATCGTCGCGCGAAACAAGCGTCTTGCCGCCGGCGGCGTTCGCCACGGTCACCAGCGCGTCCAGTTGCGACGCGCCGGTGGAGGAGGCCACCACTTCAAACAGCCATTGCTCGCCGGGCTTCACAGCCAGCGTGTAGGAGTCTTTCTCGCCCTTGGCGGCGATACGGCCGTTCACTACTACGCCGGGCGTAAGAACGCGATTGGCGGCGGCTGATTCGAGCACCTCCGGCTTGTCGCTGAGGAGGAACAACTGCGGCAGGCTGGGCGAACCGGGGAGAGAGGTAAGCGCGAAGCGGGCGGCGCCTTCGGTGGCGACGGGGACTGCCACCGGCGAGGCGAGATTGCCACCGACGAGTTCGGCCTTAGCCGGCACGCCGCGACGGCCGCCGATGGGAAAGATCGCTTCGGCGAACGAATAGCTGCCGATTTTCAGGCGATAGAAGTTCTGCGGCTGATCGGCATACTTCGAATCGTGCACGCGCGCGTAGTAGGTTCCTGCGCGCGGAAAGACCACTTCAAGACGCGCATCGATGCCCGCGCCCGGCGCGTCGTCATTCCGCGCGATGGTCTTGCCTGCGGAGTCCAGAATTTCTAGCGCCGGGTCGATAGCGCTGCCGAGCACGTTCGCCTCGGTTTCAAACACCAGCTTTTGCCCGGGCTTCGCGGTGAACGCATAGATGTCGACGTCGGAACCCTTGAGGGTTCCGTTCACCGTCACCGGCAGCGAGGACAGTGTTTCGGCTGTCGCGACGAGGCCGTTGGGCTTCTCCGGATCGTCCACTTCTTTTTCGATCACGTCGGCGAGCGCGCCCACCGAGAACAGCATGACGTTCGACAAGCCGTCCGCCGCGCTGTGGATGCGCAGCGGGTAGACGCCGACGGGCGCGTCCTTGCGGAGTTCCACCAGAAACGGGAGCGTTGTGCCGGGCTTCATGGCGGGTTCGGGCGTGAGGCGCGAAATGGCCGCGGGCAGCGTGGTTTCGAGCTTTGCGCCCGGCGTGAGGCCCGTGCCTTTGAGCACGAGTTTGAGCGTCGCCCCGCGCTGCGCGCCGTGCACGGACAGATCGCGGATCACGGGCGGCGCGGCGGCAAGCGCGGCGGCGAAGAGCAACAGGACAACAGCGGGTTTCACTTCGCGGCTACCTCCAGCGGTACGGCAACGATGGATCGCGCCAGTTTCCCGGACATGTCGTACAGGCGCAACGTGCCGTCAAAGCCGCCGGTGGCGAGTTGGGCGCTGTCGGGCGTGAACTGCAAGGCGAAGATACCGCCCTGGTGACCGGAGCAGCGCGCTCTCGCGTCGCCGGCTTCGAGGTCGTAGATACGCACGTCGCCAGCTTCAGCGCCCACCGCAAGGCGAGTGCCGTCGGGAGAAATCGCGAGAGCGGTGATGGGCCCGTCCTGACGCTCGAATTTACGGATGAGCGTGGAATCGTCGGCGATGCGCATGGCGCGCGGGCGGTCCAATTTATAGAGGTATGGAATGCGATCCGCGCCGCCGATGGCCACCCAATCTCGTTTGGGATGGCGCGTGACGGCGGTGAGCGCGTCGCGCAGGAGGTTGACGTTTTCGACGAAACGGCCCGACTCGACATCAATGAGTTTGGCCGCGCGATCGCGCCCGACGGTGACGAGGCGGCGCGAGTCAACGCCGAACGTGGTTTGGAAGACCCAGTCTTCGTGGTGGTCCATCTTGCGCAGTTCTTTGCCGGTAGCGAGATCGTACAGGCGGATCGATTTGTCGGCCGCGCCGCAGGCGAGGAGTTTGCCGTCGGGCGAGATGGAGCCGCCGAACAAGGTGTCGGTGGAGGCGGTGATGCGGTGGCGCAACTTGCGCGCGGGGACGTCCCAGACCTGCACTTCACCGGATTGCGCGGGATCTCCTCCGACGGCCGCGAGCGTCGCGCCGTCAGGGGTGAACGAGAGGCTGTGGAGGCGCATGGCCGCGCCGGGGAGGCGCGCGGCGAGTTTACCGTCAGCGAGGGAGACGAGGAGGATTTCGCGATAGCCGGAGACCGCGGCGTACTTGCCGTCGGGCGAGAAGGCGAAGGCGGTGACGAGTGGCGCGGCGCGGTAGACGCTGGGCGGCGCGGGGGCGGCCGAGGTGGTGGAGGCCGAGTCGTCTTTGGCGCCTTCGGCGATCCAGGCTCGGAAGAGTTCGATTTGATCGTCGTTGAGTTGGCCGCCGAGGGGCATGCGCGGGGCTTGGGCGCCGGTGAGGTATTTGACGACGAGCGATTCGCCGGGCTTGCCGGCGACGAAGGCCGGGCCTTTGCGGCCGCCTTTGGCGAAGTCGGAAAAGTTGGCGACGGAGAGGTCCGATTGGCGCGCTTGCGGTTGATGGCAGGCGGCGCACTGGCGTTGGAGAATGGGCTGGATCTGCGTGGCGTAGCTGACCGGGGCGGCGGTGGCGGAGGCGGCCGAAGCGATGATGGCTAGCAGCAGGCCCGCATGGCGGCGTTTCATGGCTTTGCGATTATATCGAAGTGGTTCGGGAAGCGCGCCTGCGGCGCGACGGACGCGGACTGAAGCGCCAACGCGCGGGGCGCGTTTTTTGTCCCAGAAACTCTGCGAGCACCGGGCGCCCGGAATCGGGCATCCTGACAGGAGGAACAGGCGCAGGCAAGCTATGATCGAAATGACCTTGGCGCCTTGTGCCCGTGCTGAAGCCTGATTTCGGTGGCGACGGTTGCTTGTTTGGTGGCGATTCTGCGTGCCAACGCGATTCGACCCCGCTGGAGAGTTTGTTGGATTGACTGCCCACCGAGCCGCGCGCCTGTTCCTTGCCTT
>VFZP01000474.1 GCA_016871115.1 Acidobacteriota bacterium | reverse complement strand
TCGAACTCGCGCTACATCACACACTTGGAAAGCTGCCCGAGCCGCCACTTGCCCACGAATTTTTCTGACGAGCCAACAAGAAGAACGCCCACACGGGCTTTTGATTTTAGCAGGGCGTGCCAGGTCCGCACATCTCACCGGCTTCTGCTGCGACACACGCTCGCCAGAAACCTACAGCGGAACTCCCGTTTTTTCAGCGGCCGTACATGGGCGGAAGAGCGGGACTGAGTCCCGCGCGGGCCGAAGCCCGCCCTACACGGACGCCGAGTGCACGGCGACGAAACCCCTTGCGATATGCGACTAGTCTAGAATCGATCATTGAGGGAATTTTGCGGAGAGGTGTGTTGAGCCTTCATGAAGATACTGGTCGTAGAAGACGACGCTAAGATCAGCGACCTCCTCAAGCGCGGACTGGAAAGTTCGGGTATGGCAGTTGAGCAGGCTGCGTCCGGAGCGGCGGCCCTGGAGCAACTGCACCGCACGGTATTCGACCTGCTTGTGCTGGATCTCATGCTTCCAGACGTCGAAGGTATTGACCTTCTGCAGAAAATCAAGAACCGCAAATCGAGCGCGCCGACTCTGATCCTGAGCGCGCGCGATGCCGTGGACGACCGGGTGCGCGGCCTCGAAAGCGGCGCGGACGACTACATGGTCAAGCCGTTTGCGTTCGCCGAACTGCTGGCGCGCATCCGGGCGCTGGCGCGGCGCGGGCAGCATGCGCCGGAGCGTTTGCAGGTGGGCGACCTGGTGCTCGACTGTCTGAAACGCCGGGTGACGCGCGATGGACAGGTGATTGAACTGGCGCCTAAGGAATTCAGCATCCTCGAGTACATGATGCGCAACAAGGACCGCCCGTTGAGCCGCAACATGATCGTCGAAAAGGTGTGGGACGTCGACTATGACGGTTTGACGAATATCGTCGACGTCTATATCCGGCATTTGCGCGGCAAAATCGACGACCATTTCCCGGAGAAGATGATTCAAACGGTGCGCGGCGTGGGCTATCTGATCGCGGCGCAGGAGAAGTCCAGCGCGTGAACGGTGCGGCGCGGAGCTGGTGGCGGCGGCTAAGCTTACGCCGGCCGTTTGGCTTGCGCCTGCGCCTGACGGTTCTCTACCTCAGCTTCTTCATCGTCGTGCTGTTGGCGCGCGGCTGGCTGTTCCGGCAAACCTTGCAGACGATCATGGACGGCGGCGCCGGGACCATCCTTGAAGAGCAATTCAAGGCAGCGGTGTCATATCTGGAGCCGGCCGGCGCCGAGGGCAGGCTCGTCTGGTCTGCCAACGCGAGCCACGGTGAGACTATGCCGCTGGTGCAGAGCCTGCGGCGAGTGATCCTGATTACGGCGCCGGGCGGTGAGCAAGTGATCGAGATGTCGGAGACGTTCCGGCGGCTTGCCCTGACGCCGGCCGCGGTCGGCGTCAGATTGTCGGCGCAAAATCCCACCAGTTTTGTGCAGCGGTCCGCGGACGGAGGGAGCTACCTTGTGCACGCAGGACGCCGTGAGGATGGGGCGATTGTCGCGCTGGGCCGTTCGCTGGAAACCACCGACCGGGTAGTGGATGAGTTCACACGAACCTATCTGGTGTCGCTGCCCGTGGTCATCCTGGCCGTGGGCCTCGCCGGCTGGCTGCTGGCCGCCCGGGCGCTCCAGCCGCTGCAAGACGTGTCACGCGCTACCCGCAGCATCACGGGCGATAGCCTCAGCCTACGCCTCCAGCGGCGGGGAGCCGAGGACGAACTGGACCAACTGATTGACTCGTTCAACTCGATGGTGGACCGGCTGCAGCATTCATTCACGCAGATCCGGCAGTTTTCCATCGACGCTTCCCACGAGTTGCGCACACCGCTGACGGCCGTGCGAGCCCAACTGGAACTGGCGCTGCTGACAGCCCAAACGCCGGAGCAGTATCGCGAGGCGCTGGCGACGGCAATCGAAGACACCGATCATTCGGCGCAGGTGGTGAAGAGCCTGCTGTATTTGTCGCAGGTGGAATCCGGACAGGTGGTCCTGGCTCAAGAGCCGCTACACCTGGACGAATTGACCGCGCGCGTGGCCGAACAGTTTCAGGTTCCCGCCGAAGCCGGTGAATTGCAGCTGAATATCGCGCTCGAGGCGGCCACCTTGAAGGGCGACCGGACCATGATGCAGCGGTTGATTTCCAATCTGCTAGCCAATGCGATCAAGTACACACCGCAGGGCGGCCGGGTGAGTGTGGAGGTGAGCCAACAGCCGGACGGCCGCGCAGTGCTGGCAATCTCCGACACCGGGCCGGGCATTGCGGCCGAACACTTGCCGAAGATCTTCGAACGCTTCTATCGGATCGAGGAAAGAAGCGGCGGTCCGCGCGGACTGGGATTGGGCCTCAGCTTTGTCAGCCTCATCGCCAAAGCACACGGCGCCAACGTGAGCGTGGACAGCGAGGTCGGCACAGGCACGCGCTTCACGGTTCGCTTCCCGGCCACCGCCGCGGCGGCAGCGGCGCCCGCCACGCCGGACACGGCTACGGCGATGTCGCGCTAATCTGAAGAAGTCATGCCCCTTTCGCTGACGCGCCGGGAACGAGAAGGCGTGGTGATTCTGGATCTCAAAAGCCGTCTGGTGGCCGGAGAAGAGTCGACGCAGTTGCGCGACACGATCAAGGGAATGGCCACCGGCCCGGTGAACGTGATTCTCAATCTGGCGGACGTGGACTACATCGATTCCACCGGACTCGGCGGGCTGGTGATCTGCTTCACCACAGTGCGGAAGGCAGGCGGCATGGTCAAGCTGCTGAATCTGACGCGGCGCAATATCGAGTTGCTGGTGCTGACCAAGCTGGAAACGGTGTTTCAGGTTTTCACCGACGAGCAGGACGCGGTGAACAGCTTCTTTCCGGACCGGGAAGTGCAACGGTTCGACATTCTTGCGTTTGTCCAAAGCCAGGGCAAGCACTGAGGCGGCCCCATGCTGACGAACGCCCCTGACTTGACCGCTTACGCGCTCGACGCCGCAGCCGCGCTGCCGTAAACGCTGGCAGGCTGGCGCGCGGAGGGCCCCGTGGCCGTAGAGTTTTTCAAGGTGTCGTGCCCGGTGTGGCAACTGGCGTTTCCCTTTCTGCAACGCGTGGCCGACCGCGGCGGCCTGCGCGTGATCGGCATCTTGCAGGATGATGCGACACTGACCACGCGGTTTGCCGAGAAGTTTGGCGTGTGCTTCTGGCTGGGCATGGATCGCACCGACGACGATGGCTACCCGGCGAGCAATGCGTATGGAATTACGCATGTGCCCGCGGTCTTCGTGGTGGAGCCGGACGGCCGGATGTCACAGCAGTGGAGCGGCTTCAGCAAAGCGGAGATGGAGAAACTGGCGGCGCGCGCGGAGGGAGCCGGAGGCGGCGAACCGCTTTTCACGCCGGCCGACGCGGTGCCGGAATGGAAGGCCGGTTGAGAGTCGCGAAATTAGGCTCCCGGTTGGAGCCGCCGCCGCGCTAAACTAACGAAAGGAAACATGTCTGCCAAGCGTACTGTTCTCGGCTCCGCCGGCGCCATCGTCAAGGGTCTCGGCATCACTTTCAAGGAGATGCTGAAGCCGGTCATCACGGAAGAGTATCCGGAGGTTCCGCCGAATTTTCAGGAACGATTCCGCGGCAAGCACGTTCTGATGCGCGATGAGAACGGCCTGGAAAAATGCGTGGCCTGTTTTCTGTGCGCGGCGGCCTGCCCAGCAGAATGCATTTATATTGAGGCAACGGAGAATACCGAACAGGTGCGCGTGAGCGGCGGCGAACGGTACGCCTCGGTTTACAACATTGACTACAGCCGCTGCATCTTCTGCGGCTATTGCGTGGAAGCTTGCCCGACGGATGCCATCACGCACGGCCACGGCTTTGAACTGGCGGCTTACGATACGGCGTCGCTCATCCAGCGCAAGGAAGATATGCTTGAAGCCATGCCCGCCAACGCCAAGCCGATGCGGATTGCGCCCGCGCCGAAGACCGGCGGCGGCCACTAGCGGCGTAGCGATCTCATGGGCTCGGGGTGCACGGGCCACGAAGACAGGCTCTCGCCAGGAACCCACTGCCAAACTCCCGTTTTTTCAGCGGCCGTACACGGGCGGGAGCGGCGGGACTTAAGTCCCGCGCGGGCTAAAGCCCACCCTACACGGACGCCGAGCGTACGGGGTTTCCGGATTTCCATTGCGGGCCGACGGGCCCTCGTTCCGCTGAAGCCCACCCCACACGGCTAGCCTGACTTTCGCAGTTCGGGGGCATTTTCGCCGTCCGAGCGGGAATATTCTGTTTGCTTGCAACGGCGGTGTTCCAAAAACGCGCAGGTGAAGACCTTGCCTCTTTTCTGAGGCTTCATTGTCTGGCATGCTGCTGCGGAGAGAGATGTTTCTCCGCAGCACCAACCG
>VFZP01000473.1 GCA_016871115.1 Acidobacteriota bacterium | reverse complement strand
AAAGTCACGGATGCCCAAATGCGACGGCTCAACCTCGTACTCCACGACACTCTCGGCAGATGGAACTACACCTTGCATCCGAAACAGATTGTGAACTAATTGTTGGATGGCGCCTTAGCTTTGGACAGGATGCCGGTGGAGGCCTGTTCACTCGTGCCGGAGCGCGGCCAGCGGCTCAACGTTAGTTGCAAGTCGAGCGGGAAGCCAGCAGCCAACGAGCGCGGTGAGCAGAACGAGCAGCGTTGCTGTGGCGACGTCCCGTGAGGAAGCGCTGCGCGTGGCCCCCGTGTCCCGTTGTATCCGGATGGCCGTGTGGGCTCCACGGTGGGAACCGTCGAGTAAACCATGGCGTTCGCGGCGAGGGCGCGAGAGAGCGCACCTTCGCTCCCAACGCCACACGACCCCGCTTGATATGCGCATAGAATAGAGCTGTGCCAATTGCTTCTCAAGCTCAGGCGGCGGTGGAGCGCCTGGGGCTCATTCGCCGGGAAATTGCCAAGGTCATTGTCGGTCAACAGGACATCGTCGACGGCGCGCTCATCTGCCTCATCGCCGGCGGCCACGTACTGCTCGAAGGCGTGCCGGGCCTCGGCAAAACCACGCTCCTGCGGACCCTTTCGCGCGTCCTGCATCTGAAATACTCGCGCATCCAGTTCACGCCAGACCTCATGCCCGGCGACATCGTCGGCAGCATGATCATAGATTCGGACGAGCGCGGTTCGAAATCGCTCAAGTTCTCGCCCGGCCCGATCTTCGCCAACCTGGTTCTGGCCGACGAAATCAACCGCGCCACGCCGAAAACGCAATCGGCGCTGCTTGAAGCGATGCAGGAGCGCACGGTCACGAGCGGCACCACTACGCATCAACTGGAATCGCCCTTCCTCGTGATGGCCACGCAGAACCCCATCGAGATGGAAGGCACCTATCCGTTGCCCGAAGCCCAACTCGACCGGTTCCTGATGAAGCTCCTCGTCGAGTACCCCACCAAAGCCGAACTGAGCCGCATCGTCGATCTGACCATTCAGAAGGAAGATGTCACGCTCTCCACGCAGGCCGATGGTGAGGCGATCCTGGACCTTCGCCGCTCGGCGCGCGAGGTGCTCGTCGCGCCCCACGTGCAGGACTACGCCATCGATCTCGTGATGGGCACGCAGCCCTCCAGCGAGCAGGCCCACGCGCTCTCGAAGAAGTTCATCCGCTTCGGTAGTTCGCCTCGGGGCGCGCAGGCGCTGGTCGAGTGCGGCCGCGTGCAGGCGCTCATGCAGGGCCGCTTCCACTTGAGCGTGGACGATGTCCGCCACGTCGCGCCCGCCGTCCTCCGCCATCGCGTCATTCTGAACTTCGACGCGCATGCCGAAGGCCAGACGGCTGACTCGGTCCTGAAAGAAGTCATCCGCAGCCTGACGCCCGCCTCCAGATAAGGCAAGGAAAGCATTTGCTCTTGGCAACCACTGCGGCGCCTCTCATTGACAGGCAATTTCTCGAAAAGCTCGAGCGGCTCGCCATCCGCTGGCAGAAGTCGTTCCCCGGCATCGTGGGCGGCCACAACGCCTCGCGCTTTTCGGGCGCCGGCCAGGAGTTTCTCGACCACCGCAATTTCCATCATGGCGACGATCTGCGCGCGGTGAACTGGCGCGCCTATATGCGCCTCGAAAAGCTGTTCCTCAAGATGTTCCAGATTGAGCCGCGCGTGCCCGTGCGGCTCCTGCTCGACTCTTCGGCGTCCATGATGAGCAGCGGCGTCAACGGCAGCAAGTTTGACTATGCCCGCCGCCTCGCCGCCGCCTTCGCGTACGTGGGCCTCGTCCGGCTCGACACCATCGTCATTCACCCCTTCGCTGAACGCCTCGGCGATCCGCGCATCTGCTCCGGCGGCCGCCACCGCTTCGGCCCCGTGGCTGACTTTCTCACGGCTCTCACCGCCAGTGGCAAATCGGATTTCTTCCAAGTCTTGCGTGACTTCGTCCAACGTCATGTGAACCGCGGCCTGATCATCGTCATCTCGGATTTCCTGTCCGACACCGATCTCGACAAACCGTTCCAGTTCCTCGCTGAATTCGGCCACGAGATTCTGCTCGTGCAGTTGTGGTCAGACGAAGACCGAGTGCCGCCGTGGGACGGCGAACTCGCGCTCTCCGACATGGAGACGGGCGCCGAGATGGAACTCGATTTCGACGCCGAAGCGCGCGAGCGCTACACCGCCGCGTTCGACTCACATTGCGAAAACGTACGCCGCATGGCGCTGCGCCACGGCGGCCGGCACACCGGCTTTTGCACCAGCCTCTCCATTGAAGAGGCGATCTTCGGCCCCGTCGCCCGCGTACGAGGCATGCAGTAGATGTTTTTTTTCAACCTCAGTCTCGCCGAGTTCCTCGCGCTGTTCACGGCCGCGGGCACGGTGGTCACGCTGCTTTATCTGCTCGATCGCTCGCGCCGCAAAATCACTGTGCCCACCCTGCGCTTTTGGAACGCCGCGCAGCGCCCCGTCGATTCCACCAGCCGCCGCCGCATCCGGCAATGGCCTTCGCTGATCCTGCAGTTGCTCAGTATCGCCGCGCTCATTGCCGCGCTTTCGCAGCTCCGCATCGGCCAGCGCGAATCTGCCTCGGCCGATCACGTGCTCGTCCTCGATACATCGTCGTGGATGGCCGCGCGCAGTGCCGCCGGCCGTGCGCCGCTGATGGAACAGGCGCGCACGATGGCGCTCGATTATCTCCGCGCCGTGCCTGCGGCAGACCGTGTGCTGCTGCTCTATGCCGACGCCATCGCCACGCCCGTCACCGCGTTTGAAACAGATCGCCGCAAGCTTGAAGCCGCCATTCGCGCGGCGCGCCCCAGCGATGCCGCACTCGACCTCGGCCAAGCGTTCGATCACGCCCGCCGCATCCAAGCCCGCGGCGCGCGGCGTCCCGGCGAAATTGTGTTTGCGGGCGCGGCGCGCACGGCTGCGGACCTCGGAGAGCTAACCGTTCCGCCGAATCTCCGTCTGCTCGAAGTGAAGACCGCCGTCGAGAACGTGGGCCTCCGCAAAATCGGCGTGCGGCATTCCACGTCTGAAGCAGGGCTCTGGAACATTTACGTGTCGCTCAAGAACTACGGCAAGCAGGATCGCGATGCGGACCTCGCGCTCAACTTCGCCGGCGCACCCGTTGGCTCGCGCCGTGTGCGTATCAAGGCGGGCGCGGAAATCGAATCCGCGTTCGACTACCGCACCGAAGTCTCCGGGCCGCTCACCACCGAACTCCGCGCCGCCGGCGACACATTCCCCGGTGATGACGCCGCGACGATGGAACTGCCCGCGCTGCCGCAGGTGAAGGTCACCATCTGCTCGCCGGAGCCCGCGCTCCTCCGCGCACTCGCCGAGTCGCACCCCAGCATCCGCCCCGTCTACCTCACGCCCGGCCAGTGCACCGCGCCGGTGAAGGAAGGCGTGGTGGTGCTCGATCGCTTCACGCCGCCGTGGAAGCCAGAAGCGCCCACGCTCTATATTGAACCGTCCGGCGCGCGCTCACCCATTCCCTTGCGCGCGCCCGGCACAAACGTCGCGTTCAGCGGGTGGGATCAAGCGCATCCGGTGGGCGAGGGGTTGCGCACGCAGGGCATCATGCTCGCCTCCGCGCAACTGTTCGCGCCGGCCACGGGTGACCGCGTGGTGGCGTCGTCCGCCGCCGGGCCTGTCGTCGTCGCACGGGACGGCGCGCAGAAGATCGTCGTCATGGGATTCCACCCGATGCGCTCGGCCATGCGCTACGAGCTTTCCACGCCTCTGCTCTTTGCCAACATCCTCCGTTGGATGGCGCCCGCTGGTTTACAGAGTTGGGAGTTGTTTGCAGGCAGCGTCGGCACCGTCAGCGTGCCGCTCGCCACGGAAACCGAAGGCGCCAGCGCGCGCGTATTCGGCTCGGACGCGCGTGCGTTGCCGTTCACCGTTCAGGGCAAAGTGCTGCGCTTCTTCGCCGGCCGTCCCGGCACGGTGCGCGTGCAGTCTGGCGCGCGTGAGCAGGTGCATTCGCTCACACTCCCCGCCGTGGCTGAAAGTGCCTGGGAGCCGCCCGCCTCCGTGCGCCGCGGCATCCCGCGCGCCGTCGCGCAGAGCGCCAGCGCCCAAGACATCTGGCAGTGGCTCGCGCTTGCCGGAGCATTAGGTCTCCTCGCCGAGTGGCTCTGGTTCGCCCCTCTCCGCCACGCCGCCCGCATGGAGCAACCCGCATGAGCCTTTCTGTGAGTCTTTGTGGGGCGGGCTTCGGCCCGCGGCGGGCTCTCCAGAAACTCCCCCGTAACCGATTGATTCGATTAAGCGGCAGGCTGGATGCGGAAACCAAGCTGGGCAGCTTTCCGTTGCAGCGAAGCCAGTTCGCGTTGCCGGCGCTTTTCCTCAAACTCGGCAGCGCCGCGGTCCACCCAC
>VFZP01000472.1 GCA_016871115.1 Acidobacteriota bacterium | reverse complement strand
CTCTGCGCGAACTTCCGCCGAACACTTGAGGGGGGCCGCGTGTCTGGGCATCTCCCAAACATTCTATTATACTAATGGTTTAATGCAACTAAGCACTAGTCGACATACAAGAACTCGTTGGAATTAATCAGCCCGCGGATCAGTTCAGCCATGGCGGCCTGCCGGTCACCCTGCAGGTTGGCCGCCTGACGATCAAGAAACGCTGTGGCGCTCAAGAGTTCCGCCGGTTCGGGCGCGCGCAGCAGGATGCGGCGGAATGCCTCGGCGGACATGGCGATGGAAGCCGCCATCGCCCGCGCCCGCGTTACCGCGAACGAGCCGTTGAGCAGCGTCAGCGATTGGGGCGCCGTGGTGGACGAATCGCGCCGCGGGCAAGTCGCCATGCTGTCCGGCCGGCGCATCGAACGTCTCCATCATCGGCAGCCGGAACGTGCGTTTCTGTAGCAGGTAGATCCCGCGGCGATTGTGCTGCGCGGCATCCGCCGTCACCACCCAACTGCTGTCGGCGCGGCCGATCATGTTGAACAGCTCTTCCTTGCTGAGCGGTGGCACCACGGGGCGTCCGCCCATTTGCAGTTTCAGCGCGCCGGTGGCCGCCAGCACGGAGTCGCGCACTTCGTCGGCATCCAGGCGCCGCCGCGAATAGTGCGCAAGCAGGAGGTTCTCCGGGTCCTTCGCCTTCGCCGCCGGCGCCGCGTCCGCGCTCTGTCGCCAAGTGGCCGACATCAGGATGCGCTTGTGGAGTTTCTTGACGGACCAACCTTGTGCGACAAACTCCGTCGCCAGCCAATCCAGCAGCTCTGGATGCGACGGCGCGCGCCCGCGCGTACCGAAGTCGCTGGGCGTGGCGACGGTGCCGCGTCCGAAATGATATTGCCAGATGCGGTTCACCATCACGCGCGCCGTGAGCGGATGGTCTAGCCGTGTGAGCCACGACGCAAGCGCATGGCGGCGTCCGGTGGTGGACGTCAGCGGAATCGGCCCGGTGACGGGGTGCTCAAAAGTATTCTGCTCTGGAAAGTCGCCGCCGCCCAGCGCGGAGAAAACGCCCGGCGGTACCGCGGGCCCCTTCGCGGTGCCTCGGCCCGGTACATATGTGATGGGAGCGAAGTCACCCACATCGGTGACGCCGCAGGCGAAAGGCTTTGACCGGTAGCCGGCGAACATCGACACCAACCGCCGCTCGATGCTCTGCAGCCGTTCGGACTCGCCGGCATCGAGACAGGCGCGCACGTCGCGGTCGGAAACACTCACGCGCCTGCCAAACTGCGTGGCTAGTTCGCGCTGGCGCGGGGTGCGTCGTGAGTCAGTAAGGCGCAGCGCTTCGGCCGCTTCGGCGGGTAACGCGGCCAGCTTGGCGTCGAGCAGGGCCTTGCGGCAGCGCCCCTGCACCGCACCGATCTGTTCGCCGATCTCGCGCAACTGGATCTCGCGCACGTTTTCGCTTACTTCGTGCCCCAGCGAGGACAATCGATCCAACGCCACCTTGACCTTCACCGCCGGCGCGAAAACGGCCTGCAGCCGGTAGTAGTCACGCTGCGGAATCGGGTCAAACTTGTGATCGTGGCAGCGCGCACAGCCGGCGGTCAGCCCAAGGAAGACTGAAGACGTAGTGTCAACGTAGTCCGCCAGGATCTGCACGCGATTCACGTCGGCTTGATCGGGATAAAGATCGAGGTTCGGACCCACACAGAAGTAACCGGTGCCGGTGTTGGCTACGGGATCTTCGGTGAAAAAGTCTTCGCCGGCGAGCTGTTCTCGGATGAAGCGATCGTAGGGCTTGTCTTTGTTGAAGGACTCGATTACGTAGTCGCGATAGCGCCAAGCGTCGGGAATGTACAGGTCAATCTCAAAACCCGCGGTGTCGGAGTAGCGCACCAGATCGAGCCAGTGGCGTCCCCAACGTTCGCCGTAGCGCGGTGATTCAAGGAACGAATCAATGAGCGACTCCCATACGTTCGGCGAGACATCGCCCACGAATTTCTCCACCTGTTCCGCGGTAGGGGGCAGGCCCGTAAGGTCATAGCTGAGTCGGCGGATCAGGGCCGCGCGCTTGGCTTCGGGCGCGGGGCGGAGCTTTTCGGCGGCCAACCGCGCGACCACGAACTCATCGATTTCATTGCGCACCCACGCATCGCCGGAGCGCGGCACGGCCGGACGAACGGGAGCATGGAAACTCCACCAGCGCGGAACGGAGGGCCCGGCGGACTGCTGCTGCGCGGAGGGCCACACCGCCCCGGCATCGATCCACGCCTTGAGTGCATCGACATCCGCGGCGGCGAGCGGCTGCGCCGGGGGCATCGACAACTTGGGATCGGACCGCCGAACCGCGCGAAGCAACAGGCTCGCGGTCGAGTCGCCCGGCTTGACCGTCGCCCCGCGTACACCGCTCTTCAGCAGACCCTCGCGTGTCGAGACGTCGAGTCCGGAGAACTGCACGCCGCCCGAATGGCACGAAGCACACTGCCTGTTGAGTACGGACACCGCCTTGCTTGCGATCGCGGAATTGTCATCCGCGGTCCATAAGAGCGGCACGGAGATCAGACCGAACCAGACACGGCGACGGATGAACACGGCCCCAGTGTAATGCCTCCGTGCCGAGCGGCGGGCGATGCGCCCGCTCCCACTCCACCTCCGCTCCATGTAAAATCGAGTCACGGAACCAACGCCGCCATGAACAGTCATTGGAACCCCGCTCCCCGCCGCCCCTTGTCGCGCCGTGAGATGTTGTGGCGCGCCAGCGCCGGCTTCGGCCATCTCGCCCTGCTCGGCCTCGCCGGCAGCGAAGCAATCCAAGCTGCACCGCCGCCGCCCGCCGCCACCGCAGGCGCTGGAGCCAGCCCGCTTGCCCCGCGCGCGCCGCACTTTCCCGCCCGCGCCAAGCGTGTCATCTTCCTGTTCATGCACGGCGGACCCAGCCAGGTGGACACCTTCGACTACAAGCCCCTGCTCATCCGCGACCACGGCAAGCCGCTCCCGTTTGCGCGCCCCAAAGTGGTGTCGAGCGAGACGTTCAATCTCCTGAAGTCGCCCTGGGCGTTTCGACAATACGGCCAAAGCGGCGCGTGGGTGAGTGATCTGTTCCCGGAAACCGCCAAGATGGTGGACGAGCTTTGCATCGTCAAATCCATGTTTGGGTCGAACTCACGCCACGGCGGCGCGTTGCTCGAAATGCACACCGGCAGCGACACGTTCGTGCGCCCGTCCATGGGCTCGTGGATCACCTACGGCCTCGGCAGCGAGAACCAGAACATGCCGGGCTACGTCACCATTTGCCCCACGCAGAGCCACGGCGGCGCGAACAACTACAGCGCCGCGTTCCTGCCCGCCGCCTACGCGGGCACTGCTGTCGGCGCGGTGGGCGTGCCCTCGCGCGACGCGAAGATTCCGTTCATCCTGAACACCGAAACCCCGCGCGACATCCAGCGCAAGGAGCTCGACCTCATCCAACAGATGAACCGCGAGCAACTCACGCAAACCGGACCGGACCGCGAACTCGAAGGCCGCATCGAGAGCTTCGAACTCGCCTACCGCATGCAAAGCGAAGCGCCCGAACTTCAGGACGTGAGCGGCGAATCGGAAGCGACCCTGAAGATGTACGGCATTGACGACCGTGTGAGCGAAGACTTCGGCCGCCAGTGCCTGATGGCGCGGCGACTGTCAGAACGCGGCGTGCGCTTCGTGCAGGTGAGCCACACCTACAAGTGGGACCAGCATGCCGACCTGCGGCGTGACCACTCGCAAAACGCGCGGGAAGTGGACAAACCCATCGCAGGGCTGCTGTACGACCTGAAGTCGCGCGGCTTGCTTAAGGACACGCTGGTGATTTGGGGCGGCGAGTTCGGCCGCACGCCCACCGCGCAAGGCTCCGACGGCCGCGACCACAACCCCGAAGCCTTCACCATCTGGATGGCGGGCGGCGGCGTAAAGCCGGGCCTCAGCTACGGCTCGACGGACGACTACGGCTACTACTCAGTGGACAAGAAAGTTCACTTCCACGACCTGCATGCCACGATCCTCCACCTGCTCGGTCTCGATCACCTTAAGCTCACGTTCCGCTACGCGGGCCGCGACTTCCGGCTCACTGACGTGCATGGTTACGTTGTGCACGACCTGATGGCGTAGCCCTCGCGTCCCGCCTCAGAAAGCGAACCGCCCGCCCAACCGAAACGCTCGCGGGCCGCCCGATCCAAACACCTGCCCCGCGCGGCTGGTGGGCACGCCGAACGACGCGGGGTTATTCAGGCTGCTGCTGATGCCGCCCAGGTTCGCGATGTTGAAGATGTGGGAACCTTCAATGAACACATTCAGGCTCTGGTGCAAAATCTTGGTTGACACTTGTTTGATATCGTTTCAGCCCGCCGGTCGCGTATCGATCCCGACCCCGATCACGCGGCCAACGCGGCTCG
>VFZP01000471.1 GCA_016871115.1 Acidobacteriota bacterium | reverse complement strand
CCCGGCAATTGGCTTGTCTGATCTTTCGCACTATCCGCTATGGACAACAGTGGGTGGACCGCGGCGCTGCCGAGTTTGAGGAAAAGCGCCGGCAACGCGAACTGGCTTCGCTACAACGGAAAGCTGCCCAGTTGGGTTTCCGTATCCAGCCTGCCGCTTAATCGAATCAGTCGGTTACGGGGGAGTTTGTGGAGAGTCCCGCGCGGGCTAAAGCCCACCCTACACGGACGCCGGGTGCACGGGGTTTTCGGTTCGATGACGGGCCGACTGTCACTGCGACTTCGACTTCCATGCGCCGCGGCGGAACAGGACCACCGCCGCGACGGCGAAGGCGGAAAACGCGATTGAGATTGCCCAGAAGACTCCGCGCGGACCCCGACCGGCGCGGTAGGCAAGTCACAAGGCGAGCGGCAATTCGAAGAGCCAGAGAAACGCGACGTTGAGCAGCGTGGGCGTGCGAGTGTCACTCGCGCCGTTGAACGATTGCGAAAGCACCATGCCGTAGGCGTAGAAGGGGAAGCCGAGAGCGATGGCGCGGAGGCTGGCGGAGGCGTAGTCGAGGGCGGCGGGGTCGGAGGTGAACCACGAGGAAATTTCGCGGCCGAAGATGGCGAAGATGAGCCCGGTGGCGGAGAGGAACACAAAGTTGAACAGTCCCACGCGCCACACGGCGGCTTCGGCGCGATCGGGTTTGCCTGCGCCGAGCGACTGGCCGACGAGCGTGGCGGCGGCGTTGCCGAGGCCCATCGAGGGAAGCAGCGCCGAGATGAATATCCGCACCGAAATGTTGTGGCCCGCGACTGCTTCGCTGCCGAAGCTCGCGATGATGCGTGTGAGGCCGACCCAACTGGCCATGCCGACGAACAGTTGAAACAGGCTGGCGCCGCAGATGCGGAGCATGCGCTTCATGGCGGCGACGTCAGGCGTCCAGTGGTGACGCTGGATGTAGCTGCGGCCGCCGGGGCGCAGCAGGTGCGAGAACGCGTAGGCTGCGCCGACGCCGCGGCCGCACGTGGTTGCAACAGCCGCGCCGGTGACGCCGAGTTCCGGGAACGGACCGAGGCCGAAGATCAGACAGGGCCCGAGCGCGATATTCAGTCCGTTGGCGAGCCACAACACGCGCATCGCGATGGCGGCGTTGCCCGCGCCGCGAAAGATGGAGTTGATGAGGAACAGAAACACCACGACGCCGGAGCCGCCCACCATGATGCGCGCGAAGGTGCTGCCGGTAGCGAGCGCGGCGGGCGATGCGCCCATCACCATCAGCAGCCGCGGAGCGAACACGATGCCCACCACGCCGAGGACCGCGGACGCAGCCAGCCCGATGTAGAGCGCCTGCACGGCGGCGTGCGCCGCGCCGTCTGCGTCCTGTTCCCCGATGCGCCGCGCCACGGTGGCCATGCCGCCGATGCCGAGCCCGATGCCGATGGTGTAGACCAGCGTCATGAGCGACTCGGTGAGTCCGACGGCGGCCACGGCCTCGGGCCCCAGGCGGCCGACGAAGAAGACGTCGCACACAGCAAACAGGCTCTCCATCGCCATTTCCAGCACCATCGGCACGGCCAACAGCAGAATGGCCTGATCGAGCGGGCCTTCGGTGAAATTGCGGCGCGAGCCGCGCACGGCTTCACGCAACAAGGTCCACAAAGAATGTTTGTCCATGAGAGACTAGGTATTAAGGGCAAAAACAGAAGTGAGCCGACGCCAAGTCACGTCCGGGACCGTGTCCAATGTCTGGACGGCTTTGCGTATCTCGTTGAGCCAGTTCTGGGGGAATCCGTACGGGCGCTTCGTGGCGATCACCGCCGGGCTCCTTTTTTTGGCGGCCTTCGGCACGTTCCTCTACCTTTACACGTATTATGCGGGCCTAGTGGATGAGAAGCTGGCCCGCGGCGCGTATTCGAATACGTCGCAGCTTTTTGCCATGCCGCAAACGCTGGCGGTGGACGATGTGGCCACCACCGAAAGCATCGTGAACACGCTGGGCAATTCCGGCTACACGCCCAACAAAGCCAACCGGCTGGGCTGGTACGTGGTGACCGGCGAAGGGGTTGAGGTGCATCCGGGACCGGATTCGTACTTCCAGTCCGAGGCGCACGCCGTCATGATTCATAACGGCAAGATCGAGCAGATCGTATCGCTGCGCGACAACACCGAGCGCACGAGGTTTTCGGTTGAGCCCGGATTGATCACCAACCTCTTTGACCGTAACCGCGAGAAGCGCCGGATTGTGCAGTTTGACGACATCCCGGCGCTGATGCGTAACGCCGTGCTGTCGGCTGAGGACAAACGATTCTTCCAGCACGTGGGATTGGACCCGCTGCGTATCTTGAAGTCTGCTTACATCGACATCAAGACCGGCACGAACACGCAAGGCGCCTCAACGCTATCCATGCAACTGGCGCGCGAGTTGCTGCTGAGCAAGGAGCGCAGTTGGCGGCGCAAGATTCCCGAGACGTTCATGACGCTGCACCTGGAGCGCAAGCTGACCAAGGAAGAGATCTTTGCGCACTACTGCAACCAGATTCCGATCGGACGTGTTGGCAGCTTCAACATTCACGGCTTCGGCGAAGGCGCGCAGGCGTTCTTCGGCAAGGATCTACGCAAGCTGACGCTGCCCGAGGCGGCGCTGCTGGCGGGGTTGCCGCAAGGCCCGTCGATCTTTAACCCGTTTCGCCATCCGGACCGCGCGCGGCGGCGGCGCAACATCATTCTTCAGATGATGCGCGACAACGGCTACATCACACCGGAAGACTACGCACAGGCCACCGAAGCGCCGCTCGGGGTGAAGACTGGCTACAGCGGCTCTGAAGACGCGCCTTACTTCGTTGACCTCGTCAACGACTTCTTGCAGAACAGCCTCGCCGAGCATGACTTTCAAGCGAACGCGTACCGCATCTATACCTCGCTCGATATCAACCTCCAGCGGGCCGCGGGCGAGGCGCTGACCGTGGGCCTGAAGGAAGTGGACCAGATTCTGACCAAGCGCGGGCGAACGGCCGCCAAAGGCTGGCCGGAAGTGCAGACCGCGCTGGTGGCCATTGACCCCGAGACCGGTGAGATCCGCGCGCTGGTGGGCGGGCGCGACTACACTACCAGCCAATTGAACCGCACGCTGGCCAAGCGGCAGCCGGGTTCGATCTTCAAGCCGTTTGTCTACGCTTCGGCACTGGCGACGGGACTCGAATCGGGCCCCGAGTCCATCACGCCCGCCACGGTGGTGATTGACGAGCCCACGACGTTCTGGCACGCGGGCAAGCCTTATGAGCCCGGCAACTTCGGCGATGTGTTCAACGGGCCGGTGACGGTACGGCAAGCGCTCATGAAGTCGCTGAACATTCCGACGGTGAAGATCGCCGAGCAGACCGGGTTTCATCAAGCCGCTGCGCTGGCCAAGCGCGTAGGCCTGCAGGGCGTGAATGCGACGCCGGCGATGGCGCTGGGGTCCTACGTGGCGACGCCCATTGAGATGGCCGGCGCCTACACGGCGTTTGCCAACCGCGGCTCGTTTGTGCAGCCGAGTTGGGTGCGCATGGTGCGCGATTTTGACGGCCGATCCATCTACAATCACAAACCGGTGAAACGCGATACGATCGACTACCGCGTCGCTTATCTGATGACCACCATCATGGAAGACGTGGTGCGTGCGGGTACCGGCGCCGGAGTGCGGGCGCGTGGCTTCACGCCGCCCGCAGCGGGCAAGACGGGCTCTTCACACGACGGCTGGTTTGCCGGTTTCACCTCCAAGCTGATTTGCGTGGTGTGGGTGGGCTACGACGACAATCGCGATATCGGCCTTCAAGGCAGCCAGTCGGCGTTGCCCATCTGGACGGAGTTCATGAAGCGCGCGCACAAGTTCCGGCCGTACAGCCAAGCCGGGCCGTTTGCCGCGCCGGAAGGTGTGGTAGCGGTGGAAGTCGATCCGGCGTCGGGCAAACTCGCCTCTGCCAGTTGCGGACCCAACAAGCGCGCCGAGTATTTCCTGGCCGGGACGCAGCCGCTGGAAACCTGCGGCGGCGGCAGCGTGACGCAGGTGGCCTCATGGAATGCGGAGCCGCCATCGGCCGCAGCGAGCGAAGACGCCGACAAACCGGCGGCCGCGCCGCGCCGAGTGGCTTCGCGCCGGGTGGACTCGGTGCCGGTGACGTCCATCGAACCGGAGAAGCAGACGCCCGCGGACAAACCCAAGCGCGGTTTCTTCGGACGCATCCTCGAAGTATTCAAGTAGAGTTCGTGCTTGAATAAGAGGTATTTGTTTACCGGGCACTGAACAAATGGAGCGCAAGCATGTGGCGTAGGGTAGGTGGCGCAGAGCAAAAAGCAACGTGAGGAGCCCGGACCAAGTCGCGGAGAGTTGGAGCGCGAGAACGCGCGGCTACGGCAGGAGAGTGAGCGGTTGCAGCGGGAGATCGAACGCCT
>VFZP01000470.1 GCA_016871115.1 Acidobacteriota bacterium | reverse complement strand
GTTCCTCCTGTCGGGATGCCCGATTCCGGGCGCCCGGTGCTCGCAGAGTTTCTGGGACAAAAAACGCGCCCCGCGCGTTGGCGCTTCAGTCCGTCCTCGTACTGCATGATGTAGTCGGCCATCGGAACCCGGGCCACCGCCTCGCCGATCACGTCGAGCGGCACGTCCTCCAGTTTCTTGAACCGGATGCAACTCTTGCCCATGTCCAGCTTCTTGCCGGCCTTGGCGAACGCCTCGCGCAGCCACTTTTCCATCTCCGGCGACTGGTACACCGTCATCACGTCGATCGCCAGGTGATTCTTCTGCGACGCGAGCCCGGCGAACGGCAGCGGCGACTTGGGGTCGCAATGATAGCCGGGCGGGTAGTGCTTGTGCGGCGCCACGTAGCCGATCATTCCGTAGTTCATCACTTCCGCAAAACCCTTGGGCAGGTTCTTACGCATCATGGCGCGGATCTTTGCGACGGCGGCGCGGCGATCTTGGGGGAGCTCAGCGAGATAGGCGGCAACAGTGGGGGCGGCGGATTGCATTTCCTGGTACTATAACAGCCCGGAGCCCTATGTTCAAAAGTCTCATGTACGTGCTGCTGGCGATTGTCGCGGTGCTGGCTGTGCTCATCTCCCAGCAACCGTCTAGCTATAGCGTCGCGCGTTCAGCCATCATCACCGCTACGCCGCAGCGGGTCTTTGCGCTCGTCAACGACTACCACAAGTGGGAAGGCTGGTCTCCCTGGGCCAAGCTCGATCCCAACATGAAAACCACGTACTCCGGCGCTCAGTCCGGCACGGGCGCCGTCTATCACTGGACCGGCAACGACGACGTAGGCGAAGGCGAAATGCGCACGCTCGAAAGCCGCCCGTGCGAGTACGTGAAAATCGATCTCGTTTTCATCAAGCCGTTCGCCTCGCGCAGCCTCACCGAATTCAAGATTAGGCCCGAGGGCACCAGCACCCTGATCACGTGGGAGATGTCGGGCGAAGCGAACTTCATGAGCAAAGCGTTTTCTGTCATCAAAAGCATGGACGCCATGATCGGGCCAGACTTTGAGAAGGGCCTTGCGCAAATGAAGAAGCTGGCCGAGACTCAGCCTTAGCCCTCGCGCATCACCGCCGCCGGACTCACCCCTACGGCCCGGCGCGCGGGGATCCAGCAGGCGAGCGCGGCGATGGCGAGAAACAGCAGCGCCGCTGGCACGGCCACGCCCGTCTCCTGCCGGCCAATCGCGGCCATGCCCGCCGCACCCAGCGCGATGCCGGTCAGGGCCACGCGCAGTCCACGCGCCAGCACCCACCGCAGCAGCACGCCGGGCGTTGCGCCCAGCGCCACGCGGATCGCGATTTCGCGCCGCCGCTGGCTGACGTAGTAGGCAATGACGCCGAACATTCCAATCGCCGTGAGCAGCAGCGCCAGCGCGGCAAACAGGCTCATCAGCGTCATCGAGGTGCGCCGCGGAGCCAGCGCGCTGGCCAGCCGTGCATCCATGGTGGCTACTTCAAAGACCGGTTCGTTCGCGTCAACCTCACGCACGGCTTTGAGCGCGGCCGAGCGCACCGTGACGGCGGGCAGGCTGGACTTGAGCGCAAGGAACACTTCCGGCTCAATCGCATCCTGCAGCGGCGCATACACCATCAGGTTGGCAAAGCGCCATGCGTCGAGTTGTTTCACGTTGCCCACCACGCCCACGATCTCGCGCCAGTTACCGTCACGCGAGAAAAACTCGATGCGCTGCCCGATGGCATCCTTACCAGCGAAGAAGTGATCCGCGAAGGCTTGATTGACGATCGCCACGCGCGACGGTTCGCTGGGCGCGAACGCGCGCCCGCGCACGACGGGAATGCCAATTGCGCGAAAGTAGTCCGCGCTCACAGCTCCGACGGGCACGGTGGGACGTGCGCCGGCGGGCGGCTCCGGCCGGTCTGCGAACGACACTCCCGCGGCGCCGAGGGCGCCCACTAGCGGAAGCCCGCCACTGATGGCCGCGTGCTGAACGCCCGGAATCGCGCGGGCTTGCTCCAAAAGTTGCTGCATAAACGCCACGCGATCTTCACGCTTGGCATACTTGCGCGGCGAAGGCGACACCTTCAACGTGACCACATCACCGGAGTCAAAACCCAGCGGCGCGTTCGCCTCGCGCAGAAAGGCGCGGATCAACAGCCCCGCGCCCAGCAGCAATACCATCGCGGCGGCTACTTCGGCACTCAATAACGCGCTTTGCACGCGCTGCTGCGTGACGCCTCCGCCGGAGTGGCGTTCGCCGTTTTCCTTCAACGCCGCTTGCACGCCCACGCGCGCGGCCGCCAGTGCCGGCAGAATCCCCGTGATGAGACCGGCGGCCACCTTAATGAGCAGCGTGAAGAGCAGCACGCCGCGATCCACCTCGATCAATCCACCGAGCCGCAGATTCTCGGGCAGGAACGCGCGAGTCGTCCCCACGCCGGCGAACCCTAGCGCCACACCCAAACCTCCGGCCACGGCCGTTAGCAGCAGGCTCTCAGTGAACAACTGGCGGATCAAACGGGCGCGCCCCGCGCCGGTGGCCGCTCCCAGAGCTATCTCCTTGCGCCGCGTCACCGCCAGTGCAGACTGCAAGCCCGCGATGTTCAGGCACGCAATCAATAGCACCATCGCCACTGCGCCTGACAGTTGCCACACTATCGGCCGCACGGTGCCGGTGAGCCACTCGCGGAGCGGCGTCACGCGCACTTCGAGATTCTCGCGAATGCGTTTGAATTGCGCGGGCTCTTGCGTGGCGGCGCCCCGCACCATGCCGGCCAACTCCTGCCGTAGTGCCTCCGGCGCAACTCCGTGTTTTACCCTCGCTACCGCGCGCACCAGGCGGAAGTGCTGGTCATCGCTCCAACTCGGATCGGCAGGCAGTGCCATGGGGAGCAGCAACTCTTCGCGAAAGTTGTTGTCGGGGAAACGGAACCGCGGCGGCAACACTCCGACCACCGTGGCGGGCGATCCGTCGAGCGTGATGGTCTTGCCCAGCGCCATCGAGGAGCCGCCGAAGCGGCGCTGCCACAATCCATGTCTCAGAATCACCGCCCGCGGCCCGGCGCCTGCGCGGTCTTCGTCCTCCGTGAAGTTACGCCCAAGTGCGAGCGTGACGCCGATCAGTGGCAGTAGCTTACTTGTCACGCGCGTGCCGGCGATTCTTTCCGGTTGACCGGCGTCCGTCAACGTCACGCTGCCGCCGCCGCCTTACGCGGCGATGCCGTCGATCAGCCCCGATTCGCGCCGCCACAGTGCAAAGTCCGGACTCGGCGGCCCCGGAATTATCGGCTCCTCGGGCCAGAATTCGGTGACATACACCAGCCGCGGCGCTTCGCGGTACGGCAATTTTTTCAGCAGCAGCGTATGCACCACGCTGAAGATCGCCGTGTTCGCGCCGATGCCGAGCGCGAGAGGCTGGCCACTACTACCGCCGTCAGCCACGGGCGCTTCCGCCACGTCCGCGCCGCGAATCGCGTGCCGTTGAGCAGCTCGTCCCACCACCGCCAGCGTGTCGAGTCGTGGAATCGTTCCTCCGCCATCGTGACGTTGCTGAACCTGCGCCGCGCGGCGGCCTAGGCTTCAGCGCGGGTCATACCCTGCGCCATCAGGCGATCCACGTCGTACTCGATGTGCGAAGCGATCTCGTCCCGGAAATCGCCCGGGTCACGGTGGTTCATCGCGTGCTCTCCAGTACGCGGCCGATCGCCGCCACCAGCCGGTTCCACTGTCCCGTCTCGCGCACCAGTTCTTTACGCCCCAGCGGCGTCAATGAATAGAACCAGGCACGCCGGTTGTTCTCGCTCGTGCCCCACTCGGCTTTGATCGCGCCCGACGCCTCGAGCCTCTGCAGCGCAGGATAGAGCGAGCCGTGATCCACCAGTAGTTCATCGCCGCTTGCGTCCTGAATGGCGCACGCGATGCCGTGCCCTTGCTGCCGTCCGAAGACGAGGGTGCGTAGAATGAGCAGATCCAGCGTGCCTTGCACCAGCGCGATCCGGGCGTCTTTGGTAGACATGCGACTAGAGGCTAACACAGCCGTCGAATAAGCGGAATGGCCTTGGAAGTCATCTTCGCCGCAATCGAGCGGCGCCGGCGCTCGTCAACCTCGGTGCGAAACTCCGCGATTCTGGGCCGCGCGGCCTTCTTGCGATCCTTGGCGAGAACGCCGTTGCCATGCTGCGAAAATTGTGTTCCTGCCCGTGCCTCAATCACTTACCCGTTTCGTCGCTGCCGCCTCGCTTAACCCGTCTGTCAAGATCGGTACCGAAATAGCAACCACGATGTGCCCCGAAAATCTTGTGGCCCGCGTTGCTCATCCCGGCACCAGAAGTCCAGAAAGTTGCCAGCCCAGCTGGGCGAGTTGTACTCCCAGAACTGCTGAAAGTCTTCCTTGAGAAGGTAAGCACGCACGGTCCGGAGATTGTAGGTCAACAGGTCGCGCA
>VFZP01000469.1 GCA_016871115.1 Acidobacteriota bacterium | reverse complement strand
AACTGCGCATGGCCATCGAAGCATTCGTCGCAAAGACCAATGAACACCCCAAGCCTTTTCACTGGCGCAAACGTAAGGTCAAGGGAAGCCAGCTCAAGTCGGCGTGATGTTCAAAAATCTACGTTTTCACTTACGCGCTAACGCTTCGTTCCCAATGTCATCAAAGAATCCGCCGCACGCGCCTACTGCGACGTGTATCGCGCGGTGCAACTGGCGCTGGAGGAAATACCCGGGGTTGTCAGCGCCAGCGGCAGTCACTCGGTTCCCTTTGCGGGAAGCACAGAGCAGCGCGCGCCCGCCGGACTCTACACGCTGCGCCGCGCCACGCGAGACCAGACGTTCCGTTTGCCGTTCTCCGGCGCAGACATCATGCCAAGCGCCTTCGGCACGATGGGCGTGCCCATCCTGGAGGGCCGCGACTTCAACGAGAACGACAAAATCGGCGCGCCGTCGGTGATCATCGTGAGCAAACGCACGGCGGAGACTTTGTTTCCGGGCGAGAGTGCCGTGGGTCAGAAGATTCGCTTTGGCATCGATCAGGAATATGACCCGTGGTCGACCGTGATCGGCGTGGTGGGCAACGTTCGCTACAACGCGGCGGAGAGCGCGCCTGGGTATGAAGTGTCCTGATCCTACCGCCAGTACCCAGGGCCAGGAATCTTGTATCTCATCCGCACCGCCGGCGATCCGGCGCCGATGCTGCCGCGGATCAAGCGGGCGATTCAAGCCGTCAACCCGGACATTGCCATCGAGCGGATGAACACCATGGAGTCGCTGGTGGTGGAGAGCATCTGGCGGCGCAGGTTGTGGGGCATGATTCTGGCGGTCTTCGCCGGTCTGGCCCTCCTGCTGGCGCTGATGGGGCTGTTTGGCGTGATGAGCTACGTGGTGGCGCAGCAACGCAAAGAGATCGGCATCCGGCTGGCTATCGGGGCCGGGCGCGCGAATGTGGTGGGCTCGGTTTTCCGGCGGGGCATGTGGTTGGCCGGCGCCGGTATCACGGTGGGGCTGACGCTCGCGCTCCTGATGAGTACCCTCCTGCGGGGCTTGCTCTTCGGTGTTCCACCCAGGGACGCCGGCACCCTGGCCGCCGTATCCACCGCCGTGCTGGCTGCCGCGGCGGTGGCGTGTCTGGTGCCGGCGGTCCGCGCCTCCCGCGTCGACCCGATCCGCGCGCTCCGCCAGGAGTGAACCGCTCACACCACTTTTCAGCCCCCTGGTATCCATAAACAATCCGCTAGTGAGTTGAACCTTGGATGATCAACGGTTCGGGAGTATACTCAGAGTCGTGCGCAACTCCACCATTCGCACAGTCCTCGTCGATGACGAGCCGCTCGCTCGCCGGATTCTGGAAGAGGAACTGACGGAGATCGACGGCGTGGCCATCCTCGGTCAGGCCGAGAACGGTAAGACCGCTATCGACATGATCAACACCCTTCGTCCGGATCTGGTGTTGCTCGACATTCAGATGCCGGGCTGCGACGGGTTCGAGGTGGTCCGTCGCCTTTCTCCCTTGCCGCCCGCCGTGATCTTCGTGACCGCCTTCGATCAGTATGCGCTGCGTGCCTTCGATGCCGGAGCGGCCGACTATCTGCTGAAACCCATCCGGCAAGGCCGTCTGCGCGCGGCCATCGACAAGGCCCGAGCCGCTCTCAGGCATCCCGTAGAGACCGCCGAAGCGCTCGCGCGCACCATGGAAGCGGCCGGTCCGGCGGGCCGAAAACGCGTGCTAGGTAGGAAAGGCGATGAGTACTTTCTGCTTGACCTCGATGATGTGCTCGCCTTCCGCGCCGACGGTGAACTGATGTGGATCATCACCACACAAGGGCGCTATCTGGCCAACCAGACTCTGCAGAAACTGGCGGATCGTTTTGAGGGGACGCAGTTCCGCCGCATCCACCGCAGCGCGCTCATCAATGTAAATCACGTCCGCAAGCTGATCACCTTTTCCAGCCAGCGCTGGCTCGTGACCATGTCCAACGATCTCGAACTCATCGTCAGCAAACGCCAAGCCCACACCATCCGCGAACTTCTGCACGCCTAAGGAGCCGGATGCTGGAAGCCAACGCCCTCGCCAAGTCCTACAACGGGACCACTGCCCTCCACCCACTCAATCTAAGCATTGAGCCCGGTGAGATCTTTTGCCTGCTCGGCGCCAACGGCGCGGGCAAGACCACCACCATCAACCTGTTCCTGAACTTCATTCCGCCCACCGCGGGCACGGCGAAGATCGGCGGTCTCGATGTGGTGCAGCAGCCGCTGGAATCTAAGCGCCTTCTCGCCTACATTCCCGAGCAGGTGATGCTCTACAAAAACCTCACCGGCATCGAGAACCTCGAATACTTCACGTCCCTCGCCCGCGGTAGCCACACCAAGGCCGAACTGCTCGGTTTCCTCGAAGAAGCGGGCCTGGCGCGGGCGGACGCGGACAAACGCGTGGCCGCTTACTCGAAGGGCATGCGCCAGAAGGTGGGCATCGCGATCGCCATCGCCAAGAAGGCCCGCGCATTGTTGCTCGACGAGCCGACTTCCGGACTCGATCCCAAGGCCTCGAACGAGTTTTCTGAACTCCTCAAGAAACTGAGCGGGCAAGGCGCGGCGATTCTGATGGCGACGCACGACCTGTTTCGCGCCAAGGAAACCGGCACGCGCGTGGGCATCATGAAGCACGGCCATCTGGTGGCCCAGTATGCCACATCCGAACTCGGCCACGCCGATCTTGAGCGGATCTACCTCGAACACATGCACGACTGATTCCGGGTGCATCAAGATGATTCTTCGCATCGCACGAAAAGAGATGACCGAGATGGTCCGCGACGGTCGTTTCCGCGCCGCCGGCGCGATCGTGTTCACGCTGCTCGCCGGAGCGCTGTTGCTCGGCTGGCAGCACTATCGCGAGGTGAGCGCCCAGCACGCCGCCGCGCAGAAGGCCACGCGAGACCAGTGGCTGCGCCAGGGCAAGAAGAACCCGCACTCGGCCGCGCACTATGGGGTTTACGCCTTCAAGCCGAAAGTTCCGCTCACGATGGTGGATCGCGGCACCGACCCCTATACGGGCGTCGCCGTGTGGCTCGAGGCGCACAAGCAGAACGAGTTCAAGTACCGGCCCGCGCAGGATGCCACCGCCGTGCAGCGCTTTGGCGAGTTGACCGGCGCCACCGTGCTGCAGTTGCTCGTCCCGTTGTTGATCGTCCTGCTCACCTTCAATGCATTTTCCGGCGAACGTGAACTCGGCACGCTGCGGCAATTGCGGAGCCTCGGCGTGAGCCAGACGGATCTGGCGCGCGGCAAGGCGTTGGGCGTCGCCGGCGCGCTGGGGCTGCTGCTGGTTCCCGCGGCCTTGATTGGCGTAGTGGCGCTAACGGCGGCATCGGGCCAGACGGACATGATCGCGTCCGCTCCCCGCATGGCCTGGATGACGCTCAGCTATCTGCTCTATTTCGCAGCCTTCGTCGGCATATCGCTGGCCGTGTCGGCGTCGGCGCCCTCGTCGCGCTCGGCACTCATTGTTCTGCTGGGCTTCTGGATGTTCAACGGGCTGATTGCGCCGCGCGCCGCCTCCGACATCGCAAAAGCAGTGCGGCCCGCTCCTTCGGCCTTTCAATTTGCCCAGGGCATCGGCAAGGCGTTGCAGGGCGACGGGCATAATTCGGCCTCCGCGCGCGGCAAGCGGCTCGAGGCAGAGTTACTCAAGAAGTACAACGTGGACAAAGTAGAGGCCCTGCCCATCACCCTCACTGGCGCGCGTCTGCAGGATGGCGAAGAACACGGCAACCAGGTGTTTGACGCCGCCTACTCCGATTTGTGGAAGACGTTCGGCGAACAGGAAGGGGTGCACCGCGCAGTGAGTGTTTTCGCGCCCGCGCTGGCGGTGCGCTCTACGTCGATGGCATTTGCCGGCGCAGACTTTCCGCAGCACGCCCACTTCGCCCAGGCCGCCGAAGAGTACCGCCGCATGATCCAGCGCGTGATGAATGAAGACATCATGAAGAACGCCGGCAGCACCGGCGTCTACATGGCGGGCGGCGATCTGTGGAGGAAGGTGCCGCCGTTCTCCTACACGGCTCCGGACGCGGGGTGGGTTCTCGCGCGGCAATCTCCTTCGCTCGCCATCCTGGCGCTGTGGTGCGCCGCCGCGGGTGTCGCAGCGATGTGGGCCTCCCGGCGCGTGCAGGTTTACTAGGATGCTCGGAACGCTGATGAAGTACGAGTGGCGCAACCTCAGCGCCGATCGTGCGCCGCTCGCCGTGGCGCTGGTATTGGGCGCCGCGATCGCGTATGGCGCGTTCAACGGGTCGGGCTGGGTCCGCTTTCAACGGGGGGCGATCTCGGAAGCGCTCTCCGAAGAACGCGAACGCTTGCACGGGCTTCGTACGGAGATTCCGGCCGTGGAGTCGGGCAGCAAAACCGTGAGCGCCTTTGCCGATCCGCGTCTGCCGCAGTC
>VFZP01000468.1 GCA_016871115.1 Acidobacteriota bacterium | reverse complement strand
GTGTTTATGGGAGACCTGAAAAGCGACACGTTTCTGCCGTTCCGGAGTGGCGAGGGCGTGACGCTTTGGGCCCAGGGCCAGCGCGCAAAGCAGTTCAACTTCTACGCGCAGGATGAGTGGAAGGTACGCCGCAACGTGACGCTCAGTCTCGGGCTGCGCTGGGAAGTGAATCCGCCGCCGAGCGAAGCCGGCAACCGTGTTCGCGTGCCGAACAGGAACATCGACGGTAGCGAAGGCCCCGTGACATTTGTGGAGGCCGAGCGCTGGTACCGCAATTTCAACTGGGGCGCACTGGGGCCGCGGTTCGGCGTCACATGGTCGCCGGGGAGTTCGACGAAGATGGTGATCCGCGCGGGCTATGGCATGGCGTTCGATCCGGTGAATACGTTCCAGGTAACGTCGGTGGCCGCGGCGGTGCCGGGCCAGACCTATCGCTGTAGTTCGGCGTTCACGGGCCCGGGCGGCGCGTTGGCGACCACGCCCGGATGCCAGGCAGTAACCAATATGCGGTTGGGCGGAGGCTTCCCGAACGAAATGGCGCCGCCCACGGTGAAGCCCTCCACCTTTCTCACCCCACCTGCTCAGCTATCCACCAACGCCCCGCCCGCGCGAATCTTCGATCCAAATCTGAAGCTGCCCACCGTGCATATGTGGAACCTAACTGTGCAGCGCCAGTTGGGCCAGGGCTACGTGGTGACGGCGGGGTACGTGGGCCGGCGCGGCACGCGGCTCTATCGCTCGTGGGACATGAATCAGGTGGACGCGGCGCCGATTCTGCCGTCCTTCCTCGCGATGCAGCGCAATGTGGCGCTGGGCGGCGGCTGCCGCGCGGACGGAACGCTGGCGAACGGCACGCCATGCGCCAATGCTGTGGGTCTGCCCATCCTCCAGCAAGGCATCACGAACGCGGCCTTTGTGAACACAGCCGCCACGCAGACGGACCTGAACCAGAACGCCGCGGGGAACTTTGCGGGCCGGCTTGAGCAATCCACTCTGAACGCACGGCTCCGCCGCAACCAGCAGTTTGCGCAGATTCTGCTCATCGACAACGGCGGCGATTCGAACTATCACGCCGGCCAGTTCACGATGCGCAAGCGGTTCGACCAGGCCGGGCTGTTGATGAACGCTGCATACACGCTGGGCAAGTCGATCGACGTGCTTTCGATCGATCCTGTGCTATCCACCGTTGGCGGCGGCCTCACCGCCACCAGCGCACGCACGCCGGCCGATGGCCGCAACTACCGCAACGAGCGGGCGCGAAGCGACTTCGATCAGCGCCACGTGCTGAACCTGACTGGCATCTACGAACTGCCCCTCGGCAAGGGCAAGCGCTTCGGCGGCAACGCGGGCCGTGCGCTTGACCTCTTGCTCGGCGGCTGGAGCATCAACGGCATCCACACGTATCAATCGGGCGAACCGTTCACGGTGCGCTCGGGTATGATGACGCACAACTTCTCGGCGCAGTCGCGCGCGGCGTTGCGCCAGGGCGTAGCGTTGCCGCAGGCGAAACTCCAGTCGAAGGCCGGCACCACAGGCCCCGTTTACTTCCAGGATGTGAGCGCGTTCACGTTCCCCGAGCCGGGCGATGTGGGCATCGGCCGCAACGTCTTCCAGGGCCCAAGCTACTGGAATCTTGACGCCGGGATTTCGAAGGGCTTTCAGATTACCGAACGCGTGCGCGCGGTGCTGCGCACGGAGTTGTTCAACGCCCTCAACCACCCGAACTTCCGCAATCCGCGCGATGCCAGTGTCGGGTCGCCCGCGATTACGTCGGGGGTCTTCGGTCAGGCTTGTTGCGTGACGCTGTCCACGGCGAGTTCGGCCACGATCAATCAAAACGGCGAGAGCTGGCGCATTGTGCAGTTTGCCCTGAAGCTGAGCTTCTGACGAACACGAACGTCACCGCTCGTACCGAATGCGGGCGCGGCGGTTCTTCTGCCAGCAATCGGCCGTCGCTTCCGTGCACTGGGGCTTCCCTTCGCCGTAGCTTACGGTGTCCACGCGCGCCGCTGTCACGCCGAGTTGCGTGAGCAGTTCGCGGACGCTTTCGGCGCGGCGGTCACCGAGCGCGAGGATGAACTCGGCCGAGCCGCGCTCGTCACAATAGCCTTCCACCACGAGCCGCAGGGCAGGGTCGGCCGTCATGATTTCGGCGAGGTCCGCCGCTGGCGCGGGTATTGAGATAGTGACCGGTGGCGGCGGCTGCTCCA
This sequence comes from Acidobacteriota bacterium, assembly GCA_016871115.1. GTDB lineage: Bacteria > Acidobacteriota > Terriglobia > Bryobacterales > Bryobacteraceae > VFZP01. The sequence continues at coordinate 2,238 of VFZP01000468.1, read as the reverse complement.
CGCGGACCGCGGGCGCGCCGGAGGGCGAGTTGCCGGCCAGAGGGGCCGGGGGCATCTCAATGGGAACCAGCGGGCGGCGCCCTCCGGTACACGCCGCCAGCCACAGGAGCAATAACGGTATCGCCACACGAGCCATTCGTAGTGCGCGGGTCAGGCGTCATGATCGCCCGGCTCGGCCCCAGTGCGCCATCGCGCCCACACGCGATGTACTAGACTGAGTTGTTTCGTCCATGCTACTCCGTTTGCGGGGGATTCAAAAACGCTTTGGTGGCATCACCGCTCTGCGGGACGGCAGTCTCGACGTCGAGGCCGGCAAGGTGCACCTGCTCATGGGCGAGAACGGCGCGGGCAAATCCACGCTCATGAAAATGGTGGCCGGGATGCTGACGCCGGACGCCGGCGAGATTTCCTGGAAGGGGCAGCCCGTCGTCTTCGCCAAGCCGCGCGAAGCGTCCGAAGTAGGTGTCGCGATGGTGCACCAGGAGTCGCTCCTGGCGCCGCACCTCACCGTGGCCGAGAACATTTTCCTCGGGCGGATTCCGGAGCGGCAGTTCGGGCTCATTGACCGCCGGCGCATGTTCACGCTCGCCGAAGCGCTGATCGAAGCACACGGGTTTCCGCTGCGGGCCGCGGCGCGGGTGGACACGCTGAGCCCGGCGGGTAAACAACTGGTGGAGATCTGCCGGGCGGTGGAGCAGGGTTCCAGCCTGCTGATCTTCGACGAGCCGACGTCGTCGCTTTCCGATTCAGAAACCACGGAAGTGTTTCGCATTGTCAAAACGCTCACCGAGCGCGGCACCGGCGTGATCTACATCACCCATCGCCTCGAGGAACTGCGCAGCATCGGCGACCGCGTCACAATTCTGCGCGACGGCGTCACCGTGCACACCTGCCCGCTGGCGGATCTGTCGCGCGATGAACTGGTGCGGCACATGGTGGGCCGTTCGGTGGATACGACGGCACGCTGCGGGCCGGTGGCGCCGGGCAAGGAACTGCTGCGCGTGGAGAACCTCGCGCGCCATCCGATCCCGCGCGGTGTGAATCTGTCGATCCGCGCAGGCGAAATTGTGGGGCTCGCCGGGCTTATCGGCGCGGGCCGTACGGAATTGTGCCGCGCCCTCTTTGGACTCGATCCGCTGGTCTCCGGCGAGATCACGGTGGACGGCAAGGCTGTGCGCATCCGCTCGCCGCGCGACGCGGTGGCCGCGGGCATCGCCTTGATCCCAGAAGACCGCCAGCGGGCGGGCCTTGCGCGCGCCTTGCCGATCGGGCACAACGTCACGCTCGCGGACCTCGGTCGCGTCTCCCGCTATGGCTTCCTCCAGCACGACGCCGAACAGGCACTCGCGCGCGACTACATCGCCAAGCTCCGCATCCGCGCCGAATCGCCCGCGCAACTCGCCGGGCGCTTGAGCGGCGGCAACCAGCAAAAAGTGGTGATCTCGAAGTGGCTGGCGCGCGGCGCACGCGTTTTTTTGTTTGACGAGCCCACCCGCGGCATCGACGTCGGCGCGAAGGCCGAGGTGTTTGAGACAATGAACGAACTGGCACGGTCGGGTGCCGCGATTCTCATAGTGAGCTCTGAACTTCCGGAACTTTTGCAGATCGCCGGCCGCATCCTGGTGATGCGCGACGGCGAGATTGCCGGGGAACTTCCCGGACACACAACGCAGGAGCAAATCATGCAAGTGGCCACGCGCCAGTAGACGACGTTTCAATGCTGCAACGCCTGCTTCCCTTCCTCACGCTCGTAGCACTGTTTGTCGCGCTTAGCATCGCCTCGCCCCACTTTCTGACGTCCACCAACTTATCCAGCGTGGTGCGCCAAACGGCGGTGATCAACATCATGGCGCTGGGCATGACGATGATCATCATCGGCGGCGGCATCGATCTCTCCGTGGGCTCCATTCTCGCCATGAGCGGACTGCTCGGCACCATGGCCATGGAACGCGGCGCGCCGGTAGCGGCGGGCCTCGCCGCCGGCATTCTCACTGGCACGCTCTGCGGACTGGTGAATGGCCTACTCACCACGCAACTGAAGATCAGTCCGTTCATTGTTACGCTCGGGACGCTGGGCATTGTGCGCGGGCTTGCGCTGATCATTTCGAACGGCTTGCCGGTGCACCAGATCCCCAAGAGTTTCTCTTATCTCGGCGAGGGCACCGTGGGCCCGGTGCCGTTTGTGTTGTTTTTACTGATCCTGTGCGCAGTGCTGGTGCATGTGATCCTGGAGCACAC
>VFZP01000467.1 GCA_016871115.1 Acidobacteriota bacterium | reverse complement strand
GTCAGATCAGCAGAAACTGGGCCGGCGAACCGCTCACCGACATCGACAAGGCTCTCCATTTCATCCGCACCACTGCTACCAAGCCAGGTCTTGTCGTCACTGCCCAGTTGATCGCCGACCACTATCCCAAAGGGACCAAAGTCACGGATGCCCAAATGCGACGGCTCAACCTCGTACTCCACGACACTCTCGGCAGATGGAACTACACCTTGTATCCGAAACAGATTGTGAACTAATTGTTAAATGGCGCCTCAGGGCAATCACGGATACCTCGCCACTGCGTGTTCGGTCGAAAGGACCTATGTGAAGCGTCCAGCGCAGAGCGAAGGCAGGAGTCCTGCCAACGGCACTCGCCCGCCTGCGTCGCTCAGCCGAGTGTATTCGCAGTTCACCGGCATCGTGCTGTCTTGGATGGCCGTGTTGGTCATCGCCTGGGACTTCTAACGCGGCGAAGCGGATCTGGTGAAGATCGGCGTGCTGGCGGCTTTTGTGCCGGCGCTCGTCTACGGACTGTCGCGTTTTACGCATCATCTGCTCGCCGCGCCGCTCCGGCGTTTGCAGGAAGGCATTCAATCGGTCGAAGACGGTCACCTGCAGCCGATGCAGGTGAGCCGCACCGGCGACGAAGTCGAATATCTGGGCCACCAGTTCAACCGCATGATTGCGCGGCTGCAGACCGCGGAGGCCGAAGTACGTGGGCACCAGCAGATGCTCGAAGAGCGCATCCGTCAGCGCACCGAGGCGCTCGAAGAAGCCACGCACCGCGCCATGGCCGCCAACCGCGCCAAAAGCGAGTTTCTCGCCAACATCTCGCACGAATTGCGTACGCCCATGAACGGCGTGCTGGGCATGCTGGATATCGTGCTGGACGACGGAGTGGCAGAGCCGCAACGCGAACAGCTTGAAATCGCCAAAGGGTGCGCTCATTCGCTGCTGGCCCTTTTGAACAACCTGCTCGATCTGTCCAAGATCGAAGCCGGCAAGATGATCCTTGAACAGATCGCCTTCGACGTGCGGATTGTGGCCGAGGATTCCACGCGGACCATGCAGGCCAAGGCGTGCGAAAAGCGGCTGGAACTGGGCTTCATGAGCGATCCCGCCGTGCCTGAACGCGTCCTGGGAGACCCGTTGCGCTTCCGCCAGATTGTGACCATCTGTTGAGCAACGCCGTGAAGTTCAGCGGCAAAGGGCGCGTGGAAGTGACGCTGGGCGTGAGCGGGCCCGCGGACGATCAGCGGCTTTGCCTGGCTGTACGCGACACGGGTATGGGCATTCCGCCGGGCAAGCTGAACGATATCTTCGAAGACTTCACGCAGGCAGATGGCAGCGTCAGCTGGCGCTATGGCGGCACAGGCCTTGGCCTTGCGATCACCCGGCGCCTTGTGCACATGCACGGCGGCGTCATCAACGTACAAAGCCGCGTGAACCAGGGCAGTGTGTTTCAAGTGGAGCTGCCCCTCGCGCTGCCTGCACGAGGGGCGGGAGCGGTGGCGGGCAGCGCAGGCGGCGTCGCGGCCAACACCGATACCGCCAATGCCGCGGCCGGCGCGCCGGCGTTCCCCGCGGCGGGCACACGAGTTCTCGTGGTGGAAGACAACGCGGTGAACCAGCGCGTGATTGCGTCGGTGCTCGCCAAGCAGGGTTTTGAGGTAGAGCTCGCTGCCAACGGCCGTGAAGCGCTGTCGGCCATGAACCGCAAGGCCGCGCATATCGTTCTCATGGACGTGCAGATGCCCGACATTGACGGCATTACGGCGGCGCGGCTGATTCGCGAGAACGCCGCCTGGCGGCACGTGCCCATCGTGGCCCTCACCGCGCACGCCATGCAGGGAGACCGCGAGCGCTGTCTGCAGGCGGGCATGAACGACTATCTGGCGAAGCCCTCGCCGCCGGCCGCCGTGATCGACTGCGTGCGCCGGCATCTGCAAGCGGCGCGCGAGGCAGCGGCAGCCGAGGCTTCGGCGCCATCGATGGTAGTGCCTTCACGCAAGATCCTGCCCCGTTCGTCATCGCGCCGCGAGGAGAGCCTGGAAACCGGCATGAAGCGGCTGTTCGTGCGCCTGGCGCCGGAGCGGATGGAAGCACTCAAGGCCGCCGCCGAGCGCCTTGACCCGCGTGCGATTGAAGAACAAGTCGGACGGCTGGCCAGCGCCGCCGCGGGCATCGAGGCACACGAAGCGGCGCGCTGCGCTCGCGAATTGGCGCGCGACGCGGCACTCGGAGACCGGGCCATCATCTCGGCGGCGCTTTCCAGGCTCCAGCGCGAGATGCTGCGGCTGGATGAAGAGTTGCAGGCGCTCGCCACGCCGTCACAGCGCTAAGCACGCCGCGCTAAACCAGCTTCATCACCAAAGCCGCCATCCGCGCCATGTCCGCGGGCGTGGTCTGCCAGTTGCCCACGGCCATACGCAGCGCCACACGCCCGCCCACGCTTGCGTGCGAAAGAAACGCTTCGCCCGTCGAGTTGATGGCGTCCAGCAGGTCGCGGTTGTCGTCGTCCGAGCCGTCGAGCAGGCGGAAACAGACGAGTGAAAACTCCACCGGGGCGGCGATGAGAAAACGCCCGTCCGCCTCCAGGCGCCGCGCAAACTCGCACGCCATCTCGCAGTGAGCCTCGATGGTCTCGGTCATGCCGCGCCGGCCGTAGGCGCGCATGACAAACCACAGCTTCAGCGCGCGGAACCGCCGGCCGAGTTGGAAACTGTAGTCCTTCAGGTTCACCGCGGCCGGATGCTCGGCCGTGCGCAGATACTCGGGTACCAGGGGAAACGCCTCGCGCATCGGTGTCGCATCGCGCAGGTACATGGCCGTCTGGTCAATGGGAGTCAGCAGTCACTTGTGCGGATTCACCACGAACGAGTCGGCCAGTTCGCTGCCGGCGAGGTGATGCCGGTAGCGCGGCGAGACGGCCGCCGCGCCGCCGTAGGCCGCATCCACATACAGCCACACGCGCTCGCGCGCGGCGATCCTGGCGATTTCGGGCACCGGGTCCACGCTCGCCACGGCGGTGGTGCCCACGGTGGCCACGATGCACAGCGGCGTCAAGCCGGCGGCACGGTCCGCCGCGATGGTTTGCGCGAGGGCCGCGAGCTGCATGCGAAAGCGGTCATCGACGGCAATGCGGCGCACGGCCTCCTGCCCGAAGCCCATGACGATGGCCGCTTTGTCGACGAACGAATGCGCGAGTTCAGAGCAGTACACCGTATAGCGCGCCGCGCCGTTGCCCCGCTGGCGCGACGCCGCGTCCGCCCGCTGCCGCGCGGCGGCGAGTACATGCACTCCCGCTGTCGACGCGGTATCGTGCGTCATCCCGGACCACCCGTCCGGCAGCCCCAGCCAATCGGCCAGCCACCGCATGGTCACCTGCTCCAGTTCGGTGAGGGCAGGCGAGCTTTTCCACAACATGCCATTCATGTTCAGCGCCGCGCACAACGTCTCGGCCAGCACTCCCGGCGGCGACGCCGAGATCGCAAAGTAGGCATGAAACGAAGGATGGTTCCACAGCGTGGACGCGGGGACAATCAGACGGTCAAAGTCAGCCAGGATCGCTTCCATCGGCTCGGGTTCTTCCGGCGCGCTCGTTGGGAGCGACGCCGCCAACTCACCCGGCGCCGCGCGAGGCAACACAGGCCGCGCGCGCACGGTCTCGAAGTAACGCGCCACCCACTCCACCACGCTGTGGCCGTGACGCCGGAAATCGTCGGGAGACATCATCATCGTTCAGTCTGGCACGCCGGTTGGATACCATCGATGCATGTCTGAAGTGACGCGCCGCAGCTTTCTGTCTACCTCTTCGCAGTCCGCCGCCACGGCCGCGGCTGCTTTCCAGATTATTCGCCCGGAGCTGGTACGCGGCCAAACGCCGGCCAAACTCCGCGCCGGGTTAGTGGGCGTGGGCGGGCGCGGCCGGCAGGCCGTGAACGATCTGCTGACTGCCGACGACCGCGTGGAAGTGGTGGCCATGGCGGATCTGTTTGAAGATCAGCTTGAGAAGAACCTGCGCTGGCTCAAAGAGGACAAGCGCAACGAGGCCATCGCCGCGCGTGTGACGGTGGGGCCGGACCGGCGCTACACGGGCTTCGATGCGTACAAGAAACTCGTGGCCGCGTCCGACATCGACGTGGTGATGCTGGCCACGCCGCCCGGCTATCGTCCCATGCACTTTGAAGCCGCGATCGAAGCAAAAAAACACGTGTTTTGCGAGAAGCCATTCGGCACGGATCCGGTGGGAGTGCACCGTTTCATGGCTGCCGCGCGTAAGTCAGAAGAGTTGAAACTCACCGTGGTCTCCGGCGCGCAGCGGCGCTTCAACCGCGAGTACACCGAGACCATCGACAAGATCAAGAACGGCGTCATCGGCGACATCACCGCGGCCTATGCGTATTGGGTGGGTACGGCCGTTATTCAGCAGAAAGTGCGCAACCCGCAATGGGGCGAGATGGAGTGGAACCACCGCAACTG
>VFZP01000466.1 GCA_016871115.1 Acidobacteriota bacterium | reverse complement strand
GTGCAAGCTCATCCCACCGTCCTAGGCCCAGCGGACTTCCACGCTGCCGCCAAAGGTCTCGATCCGGCGTGGTGACGGATACCGCAACTCCGGGTTTTCTTCTTCACCTTTTGGGTGAACGACCGGTACGCTCTTTTCTTCGCCCATCCCGTTGAGTATCCATCACTTCATGCCCGACCGGCCACCCCAACTGCCGGATTTAGGTTCACCCGCCGGCGGAGATTGACCGGCTCCGGCGGCTGTGGCGTCAGCCAGTCCTTGGCACCTCGCTTTTGCTCAAAGTTCTCAGGAGCAACCAGCCTAGTGGGTTGCCCGCGGAATCCTCGGAAGCACTCAGCAGCGGCGAGGAACCACGACTCGAACTCGCGGCAAGCAAAGGATACCGACACCGGGATCTCACCGGCGACGCCCTGCACTCGTTTCAGAAGGCTCGGCCCAATCGTAGCGGCGCAATCGTCATCGGCGTCTAACAGGACAATTACGCCTCCATCCCGGCCCCCCCATACTTCACCGCCAATTCCATGGCCCGCTCCGCCTCGCCGGCTTTCAAGAGTTTCTGACGTCCCCCGCGAATCATCCGTGTCACGTGGATTTGACTTTTTGCCTTCGCGAGGCAAATACGATGTAGGAGCGCGGGAAGTGAGGCGACCTCACCCTCGCCTTCCACGATGCAACTTAGTCTGATCAACGTTTCACTCGGCATGATCAAAGAGCGACATCTGCTTCTCTCCTGCCGCAATCGCGTCGGGATCGGGAAGCAACTGTCCGAGCCTCAGCAATTCGCCCGCCGTGTACAACCGGTCCCGCAGTGCCTCGCGGCCATGTTGGTCCATCTGGGCGATTTGAGTGTCCCCTTCCGAACCCACGGCGGCTAAGATGGACTCAGTGAGCAGTTCTTTGCTATCCAGCAGGTCGGGGCTGTGGCTGGTCACAATTACTTGGAGCCGTTCAATCGCCTCCAGCAGAGAATCCAGCAGCAGAGCGGCCGCAGCGGGGTGCAATGCGGTTTCTGGTTCCTCAATTCCAACGAGCCGTACCGTCGGCCCATCCCCGTTGGAAAACTGGAACAAAGAAACTAACACACTCAGCGCTCGCAGCGTACCATCAGACATGTTGGCGGCATCGAAACGCCAAGGGAATTTCGCTCCGCCGACCTTCTGCCTAAAGTCGACTGTCTCATTTGAGCCCATCGCCTTTACATCAACCTTCTCCACTCACGGCACGACTCGACTGAGATACTCTTCGATACGCACCTTTCGATCCGGTGCGCGGCGCGCCAATGAAGCAAGAATACTAGCTAGGTTGCTCCCGTCACGCCGCAATAAGTCAGAAGCGTGGGGTGACTGTAGATCTCGGATTCGGTCTGGGCTCAAATTGTAAAAGCCCATCCGGGACAGGCTCTCGAACACCGGCCTGAGCACGGGCCAACCGAACGCAAGGGGCAGGAAGAGTCTGTCCGCGCTTGCCGGAGGAGGCGTACCATCCAATCCGCGATGAACGATCAGATGCCCTTTCCGCGCGTGATAAAAAGCAGCACTCTCGCCCGAGACGGCGCATTCTTCGTTGAGAACTTCGTACCCCCCGGCCGGTTTGGATCCCAATTAAAAGGAATAGTGGCCGTTGGCCCCCTCGAAGGTATTGTCGAGACGCATCCCGAAGTTATTCGGATGTCCGGTTGATCGGCGACGGACCTCACCGATACCACCTCGCTCGCGGATGGCGTGGTCCAGAGAGTCTCGCAGGGAATCGGCGGCGAAACGCAAGGCATCAAGAAAATTACTCTTACCAGAACCGTTTGGGCCGACCAAGAACGTGAGCGGTCGCAGCGTCAGATCACAGGAACCGATACTCCGGTAGTTCTTGATCCTGACGCGGGTGAGAAATGTCGGGTCCGTCATGGGCCTGCCTTCCAGTATCGTCTACCGCGTGAAGCTCATCGCCGCGAAGCTCACCACGCTCGCCGGATCGATCTGCCAGTGCTGATACCGCCGCAGTTGCCCCCGCGCCTCCGGCACCGCCTTCAAAAACGTATAGAACGGCGCCGACCCACACCAGTTCAAATCATCCTGGTTCGGCTGCACCAAATCCCAGAACCCGCGCGCGTCGCCCGCCGACAGCCGCGCAATCCTCTACTTGTCGCGTGCCGACACCGTCAACATCTGCGCCTGATACGCCTCGGGCGGCTCCTCGTGCCCGTAGCGCCGCCCCACATGGGCCATGTCCACGCCCATCACCCACAGCAGATCCTTCGCATGCGCGGCCTGCAGTTCACCGAGTGCACCGAAGAACTGCTTCACATTCTCGTCTTCCTCAGACAACGCGCCTTCAAACAGACTCTTCGCAAACGGCCCGCACAGCACGGGCAAGATCCGCACGTCCGGCTCGTACACATGCTGCAGGAACGCCACCGGAAACTCAATGGAATGCTCATTGCGGTGGCAGTAGTCTTCCATGTTCACCGCGTCCAGCGCCGCCGCCGCAAGCCGGTCCACCAGCGCGCGCTCGGTCCGCGCCTCACCGATCGGCGTCACGAAATTCTTGCGCGTCAGCCCGAACCGCTCGGGCTGCCCGTAGTGCGACGTGCCCAGCACCACGAAGATCTTCTCGCGATGGTCCGGCCCAAGCGCTCGGTACGCATCGCGATAACTTTCGGCGCCGCCCCATCGCGACACGTGCGGCGCGGCGATGCCAATCAGCGACGCGGGCGCGGGCACATCGGTTAGCGCTGGATCGGCCGGATCCGGCGTCATGTACTCGCTGAACACCTCGCGCAACTCGTCCGCCTCGCCCGGATATGCACCGCCCGCCATCGCCGCCGCGCGCACGGGTGCCGCCGCAAAGTCCGCGTAAGCCTGACTGCGCAGCGCCTCATACGTCGCATCTTCGAGAAACCCGGCCTGCTGCAGCGCGCTCGCAAGTTGATCGGCCAGCTCCGACACTTGCAACTGCCCGGTCATCTCCACCAGCGCGCTCTGCAGATCGAGCCGCGTCGAAGTGCCATCGAACAACTCCAGCACCTCAATCAACGGCGGTGGAATCACCAATGCCTTGTCCGAAAACTGAAAAGGATCGCGAATTAGCAAGCCCGGACGTTCAGACGAAGGACTCGGACCGAAATCCAGATTTCGGCGCAACGGGGCAAGGGTTTGACTCACCCTTCCATGATCACCGCCCCAGGCGCTTTTGTACACTGGTGAACGATGACAAATCCGGTGGCGCTGATTACGGGCGCCAGCGGCGGTCTCGGCGTGCCAGTCACTGAAATGTCCCTCGGAGCCGGCTTCCGGGTAACCGCCGTCAACCGCCAGTGGCCCGCTATCCTCGCCGCTGCGAGCGACCCGGCCGTCCTGCGCTTGGAAGCTGACGCAACCACGGCCTCTGGCGCCGCACTCGCCGTGCAGTCCACGCTCGCACGCTTCGGACAACTCAATGCGTTGATTCACCTCGTCGGCGCGTTTGCCGGCGGCGATGGGGTGGCCGAAACCACTCCGGAAACTTGGCTGAGGATGATGTAGGTGAACTGCTGGACCGCCGTGCAGAGGATGAGCGCCACCGTCCCGCCCATGCGCGCCGCCGGGCACGGCCGCATTGTTGTGATCGGCTCGGCGGCCGCGCTTAACCCTCCGTCCCACTACGCCGCCTACGCTGCGTCCAAAGCCGCGCTGCTGGCCGTTGTGCGAAGCGCCGCCGCGGAACTGAAAGGCTCCGGTGTCACGGTGAATGCCATTCTGCCCGTTACCATCGACACCGTCGCCAACCGGCAATCGATGGGCGCCTCGAGCGCCGCCAAGTGGGTCCAGCCCGATTCAATCGGCTCGCTGTTGTTGTGGTTGTGTTTTGACGCTGGACGCGACATAACCGGCGCACTCATTCCGATGGAAGGCCGATGACCAAACTAACGCCAGCCGAAATCTCTGCGGCGCTGGCGACGCTGCCCGGCTGGACCCTCCGTGACGGCAAACTCCACCGCGACTACGTCTTCACTGACTTCGTCCACGCCTTCGGCTTCATGGCCACGGCCGCCGTTGCCATCGAAGCGCGCAACCATCACCCCGAATGGCGCAACATGTGGAACCGCGTCACCATCGATCTCACCACGCACGACGCGGGCGGCATCACCGCGCGCGATACGGACCTCGCTCATTTTCTTGAGACTCTCGCAACCAAACTTCTCGTATGATTCTGCCACTTCTGCTTCTCTTTTCCACTGCCTGCGCCTGGGCGCAGTATCCCGGTAAGGCTGATCTCGACCGCGCCATTACTGAAGCGATCACGCGCGGGGAACTCCCCGGCGCAGTCGTGCAAATCGGCAAGCCCGGTCAGGTGCTCTACCGCCAAGCCTACGGCCAACGTGCCCTCACGCCGGCGAAGGAAGCGATGACGGAGGACACCGTCTTCGACATCGCCTCGCTCACCAAAGTGGTCGCCACCACAAGCGCTGTCATGAAGCTCTTCGAGCAAGGGCAACTCCGCCTTCTCGACG
>VFZP01000465.1 GCA_016871115.1 Acidobacteriota bacterium | reverse complement strand
TTTTGTGCGATGGTCCGAAGAAGCCATCGGCAAGGCACTGGCCCGCCCTCGGAATGGGGATTCTGATCAACTCCGGCACGGGAGTGAGGCGTCGGGTGTAGACTGTTGGATTCCGGGAAACCCAAAATGGAAATCCCGGATAAAGGGGATGACCATGAGGATCGATCGCCGTGACTTTCTCGTTTCGTCCGCCGCTGCTACTGCCGCGCCCGCCTTCGCGCAGAAGCGGAGCGCCAATAATCTGTTGCGCGTCGGCATCGTCGGTCCCGGAGGCCGCGGCACCGGGGTCATGAAGGAGTGTATCGAATACGGTGGCAAGTACAACGCGCGCGTTGTGGCCGCTTGCGATATTTGGAATCAGCGGCGCGGCGCGGCCGCGAAGTTGCTGCGCGAGAGCTATGGCACGGAGCCGCTCATCTACTCGAAGTACGATGACATGCTGGCGGCCAAGGAACTGGACGCGGTGATCATTGCCACGCCGGATCACCTGCACGCGAAGATGTTGAAAGCCGCGGTGGAAGCGGGACTCGACGTCTACTGCGAAAAGCCGATGGGGAACGTGCTGAGCGAAGCCAACGCCGCGCTGGATGCCGTCAAACGCTCCGGCCGAATCGTGCAGATCGGCACTCAGCGGCGGAGCTATCCGAAATATCGCGCCGCGATGCGCATGATCGCCGAGGGGCGGATCGGGCAGATCCTGCGGGCCGACGTGATCTGGAACCTATATGCCCCGTTCCGGTGGGCGCGGCAGGACGCCGAGTTGAACTCGCTCAAAGAGTCCGACGTCAATTGGAAGGAGTTTCTGGGCGGCAAGGCAGACCGCCCCTTCGACCCGCGCCTGTACCGGACGTTCCGCCTGTTCCGCGAGTTCTCGAGCGGCATCATTGACCAGTGGATGACGCACGGCATCGACGTCGTTCACATGCTCACCGGCGAACCGTATCCGATGAGCGCCTACACGGAGGGCTTCAACGCGATCTCGAAGGACTATCGCGAGAATCCGGACACTATCGAGGTGGTGCTGCAGTACGGATTCGGCGGACGGCGGTTCATGGCCACCTATGCGACGTGCCTGGCCAACGCGACCGGCAAGGCGACACGGATCATCGGATCGCGCGGTGCGGCGCTGGTCGAAGACGTCTGGCGGATTACGGGCGCGGGCGTGAAGTCGCCGGATGCGGCAAAAGACGAGGAGATCCCGGACGAGCCCGGCGTTGTCCATCACATGGCCAACTGGCTCGATTGCGTACGCCGCAGGGATTCGGCGGGACTGTACTGCAACGCCGACGCGGGCTACGGCCATTCGGTGGCTTGCATCATGGCGACGGATTCCCTTTGGGCCGGAAAGCGGATGAAGTTCGATCCGGCGCGGCGCGCGATTCAGGAAGGCTGATTCGACTTGGGGGGGATCGCCGCTACCGATCGTCTCGAACTGCGAGAAATGCTTCGCCGGACGACCAGTTTGACGACGGCTTTCTCCGGGTTCAGTTCGGTCATGGTGATCCGCGCGCCGGGAAACGTCTTGTGGACGTCGTGGACACAACGAACTCCTTCGATCCGGTCACGGCGGGCCGCTACGTCACGAACTGGCGCGATTTTCAGCCGTGGCGGTGTGAATCGCGGCGGCTGATGTATCCTGATTTTACCGGGAAATATGGACATGACCAGGGCCATGTGGCTTGCCGCTCTGCTCACCTCGCCCATGATGGGCGACCCGGGGATCGAATTCTTTGAATCGAAGATCCGTCCCGTTCTCGCTACCCATTGTTATAGCTGCCATTCTTCCGGCATGAAGGCTCCGCTGGGCGGGCTAAAGCTGGATACCAAAGCCGGCATGCGCGCAGTGGTTGTTCCGGGCAACGCGGCCGCGAGCCTTCTGTTGAAGGCGATCGAACATGCTCCTGGAGCGAAAGCGATGCCGATGGGGGGTGAGCTGCCGGAGGCGGTCCTGGCCGATTTCCGGCGCTGGATCGATGCGGGCGCCGCCGATCCGCGCGAGGGCGAAAAGCCCGTGGCCAAGCCCGGTGCGGACTGGTGGTCGTTGCGTCCGATCCAACAGCCAGCAGTTCCGCCGCACACGGGCTGGGCGCGGAACCCAATCGATGCGTTCATCTTGGCGAAGCTGCGGGAGAAAAACCTGGCGCCTTCGGCCGAAGCGAGTAAGGCCACGCTGGCGCGGCGAGTCTATTTCGATCTCACGGGGCTTCCTCCATCGTCTGCCGGCCTGGCGGCGTTCCTCGCCGACCAGCGGCCCGATGCTTACGAACAATTGGTCGAGCGGCTGCTCGCCAGCCCACGTTACGGCGAGCGCTGGGCGCGTCATTGGATGGACGTCGCGCATTTTTCCGAAACCAACGGCTATGAAACCGATCAGCCACGGGAGAACGCCTGGCGCTATCGCGATTACCTGATCGAAGCCTTCCGCGGTGACAAGCCTTATGCGAGGTTTGTCCAAGAGCAGATCGCCGGTGACGCGCTGTTTCCCGATGATCCGCGGGCGCTGGTGGCTACCGCGTTTCTGGCCGCCGGCCCCTGGGATCAGAACACGATTCCTCCGTTTCAGCCTGACCGGCCGGATGTGATCCGCGCCTATTACCTCGATCGCGATGACATCGTGGCTACGGTGATGTCGGCGTTCACCAGCACGACGGTACACTGCGCACGCTGCCACGATCACAAGTTCGATCCGATTCCGCAGGACGATCATTACAGCCTCCAGGCCGTGTTTGCCGGCATGGATCGCATGGACCGCGAGTTCGATGCCGATCCGGCGGCCAACCGCAAGCGGCAGACATTGATCCGCGAGTTGCAGGCGCTGGACCGCCGGGATGGCTGGGCGCTCGATCGGATTCGCGATCCAAAGGTGCAGGAGAAAGCCGCGCGTTGGGGCGCGGAGGTGCTGCCGTATCTCGGCAAGTGGGCTCCGGTGGAGATCGAAGCCGTGTCGTCCAGGCGCGGCGCGAAGCTTTCGATTGAGCCGGGTGGAACGGTGTTCGCACAGGGATCGAGCGTCGAATCGGAAGTCTACACGGTGCGTGTGCGTGCGCCCCTGAAACGCATTGGCGCCGTGCGGCTTGAGTTCCTGCCCGACGCGCGGCTGCCGTTGCAAGGGCCTGGGCAGACGTCACTGGGGAGTTTTTCAATCTCCGAGGTGCGGGCGAAGCAAGGGACAAAGCCGTTGGCCTGGTGCGGGGCGAAGGGCGATTACTATTGGACGCGCGGTTGGACTCCGGCGGCAATCGCGGATGGCAGGCGCGAGACGCATTGGAAAAACTATCCGCATTCCGGGGAATATCGCCACGCCGTGCTCGGTCTTGTCGAGGCGGTGGATGGATCGGCCGGCGCCATCGATATTGAGATCGAACAAAGCGGCCTGGAGCAGATCGGCAAATTCCGCCTCTCGGTGAGCGCGGAGGAGCCGATTGAGCTTGCGCCGGAGCCAATCGCGGCGATTCTCCGTTCGGCTGAGCGGACGGCCAAGGATCGTCAGGAATTGGCGGCACACTACCTCCGGATCAACATCGAGAACAAACTGGCAGTGCTTCCCGAACCGGAGAAGGTGTATGCGGCCTCGACGTTTTTCGATCCCCAGGGCTGGTTCGCGCCGGTGTTGAAGCCGCGGCGGGTGCAGGTGCTCGAGCGAGGCGAGATCGAAAAACCCCTGCGCGAGGCGCATCCGGGCGCGCTGTCGGCGTTTTCCTACCTGCCAGCGAGGTTTGCCTTGTCGAATCCGAACGATGAAGCGGAGGCGCGGGCGGCGCTGGCCCGGTGGCTGAGCGACGCGCGGAATCCGCTGACGTGGCGTTCCATCGTGAACCGCGTATGGCACTATCATTTCGGCCGGGGCATTGTGGATACGCCGAACGATTTTGGACGCATGGGCGGCGCGCCTTCGCATCCGGAACTGCTGGAATGGATGGCGGCGTGGTTCCGCGATGGCGGCGGGTCGATCAAGTCGCTGCACCGGCTGATCGTGACCAGTTCGACCTACCGGCAATCTTCGGCGCCCGATGCGGCGAAGGAAGCCGTGGATGGTGAGAATCGTTATCTATGGCGGATGCCGCGCACGCGCCTCGATGCCGAGTCGCTGCGGGATGCGGTGCTGCAGGTTTCCGGGCGGCTCGAGTTGACTGAGGGCGGGCCCTCGGTGAGGCAGGCGGTCATGGGGAAGAATGTAGGCGGCGCGCCTACGGCGGATTACGATTCCTACGATTGGAGCGCGCCCGGCGCGGGCCGGCGCACCATCTATCGATTTTTGTTGCGCACGCTGAGCGATCCGTTCATGGATGCGCTGAATTATCCGAATATGTCGATGGTGGCGCCGGTGCGGACGGCGTCCGTGGGTCCGCTGCAGGCGCTG
Source organism: Acidobacteriota bacterium (assembly GCA_016871115.1). Taxonomy (GTDB): domain Bacteria; phylum Acidobacteriota; class Terriglobia; order Bryobacterales; family Bryobacteraceae; genus VFZP01. Next base: position 158 of record VFZP01000465.1, on the reverse strand, counting down.
GCGCTGTTCAACAATCCATTCATGACCAAGCACAGCGAGCATTTCGCACGGCGGCTGGCGGAGGGCGCAGCGAGTGTGGAAGAGCAGGTGGCGGCCGCTTATCGCCAAGCGCTGCTGCGCGAGGCGCCGGCTGAAGAGATTGCCGAAGCGGCCGCGCA
>VFZP01000464.1 GCA_016871115.1 Acidobacteriota bacterium | reverse complement strand
ATAATGCCGCCGAGTGCGTAGTAGTCACTGGTCCAAATCGGATCGAACTTGTGATCGTGGCAGCGCGCGCAGGCAATCGTCAGGCCCAGGAAGGCCTTGCCGAAGACGTCAATCTTGCTGTCGCGCATCTCCGTGCGGACCTCTTCCAGATCCGTGGCGCCGTTGCGTTCTTCCTGCAGTCCCAACAAACCTGTCCCGAGCGGTGTGTCCCAATGCGCGCCCGAGGGCGCGAGGCGCTGCGACGAGAGCAGGTCGCCGGCGATCTGTTCATGGAGGAAGCGATCGTAGGGCAGATCCTGGTCGAACGCACGGATCACGTAGTCGCGATCGCGCCAGGCTTCGTACTTGTAGAAATCGAATTCGTGGCCGTTGGTTTCGGCGAAGCGTACCAGGTCGAGCCAGTGCGGCGCTTGGCGCTCGGCGTAGTGCGGCGAGTCGAGCAGGCGATCGATCGCTTTCTCGAATGCTTCAGGTGCGGTGTCGTGGACAAAGGCCGCGACTTCGGCGGGTGTCGGAGGGAGTCCGGTGAGGTCAAAGGTAGCGCGCCGGATGAGTTCGCGCTTCGCTGCAGGCCCGGCGGGTGTGAGCCGCTCCTGTTCGAGGCGAGCGAGCAAAAACGAGTCAATGGGCGTGAGGCGCGGCCACCGGGTGTAGTTGCGCACGGCCGGCACGGGTGGATTGGAGATCGCGCGCAAGCTCCAGTGCTCGCGTGCGCGGCTTCAGTCGATCACGCTGTTGGTGGCGGAGGCAGCCGCGGGATACACCGCGCCCTGGTTAACCCACTCCCGCAAGTCCCGCACGGCGGACTCCGGAAGCGCACCGCCGGGTGGCATCTTCAGATCCCCGCTTCGCTCCACGGCGCGCACAATCAGGCTCGCGCCCGGATCTCCAGCGACGAAGAGGGCGCCCCGCTTGCCACCCTTGTCGAGGCCGCGCTTGGAATCGAGCGCCAGTCCGCTGGTGGCCTTGTCGGCGTTGTGGCACCCGTAGCAGTTGGCGGCGAGGACGGGCCGGATACGCGACTCAAAAAACTCGGCTGCCTGCGGCTTCTCCGCGCGCGCCACGAGAGCGAGTGCGAACGCGAACGCAGTCAGAGCCCGGTCACACATGACAGTCCGCTGACATCGTATCAGAACCGTTTCTGGCTGTCGCAAAACCGTGCGCTCGGCAGCTTGGCTAAGGCACAATGAACCAAGGTCGCATGTTTGGCTGACTCTTCGGCAAGACTCCCGCTTCGGCGTCGACTCGGCCTCCGCGCCTGGGTGAGAACCCAACCAATCCCGGATTTCAATCCCGCGGGCGATGGGGGTTTAGCAATAGCGATCGAACCTGGAACGAAGACATCGACCTGCCGCTCACTCTTTGCCGCATTCTGCAATCCGCCGGCCGCGTCGCGCGCGAAGAAGGCGACTTGGTGAGAGACGACGCATCCGGACTCCGCTTGCGACCCTTGTTGGCGAAAATGGAACCCGTTCACCCGGAAGGCGCGCGCACGGTCACCACCATCGAGATCTCGCATCCTTCGCAAATGCCCGCGGCCTTCTTCGAGTTCCAGCATGCCCGAGGTGAAACTCTCGAAGCGTCGATCGCCGAGGGCTTCCAGGGCTGGCTCGAGAGCGATCTGCCACCCTTGGCCTGCGCTCTCGGCGCCTCCGTTGGCGATTGCGTGGAAGTCCAGCACGACGGGCGCCGCGTGGTCTTCGGGCCGGTCAGATATCGTTGCGAGCGCGACGTCGAAGCCGGCGAGCCCTGCCCGTGCTGTCTGTTCACCCAAAGCGCCGCTGCTTTCGCGCCGCTCCTTGCTCAACCGGGCGTTCATGCTCTCCGCCTGTTTGCCTCGCGCGGAGGCGAACAGGGCTCCGCCGCCGATTGCCGCTGCAACGGCGAGGATCACGCCGACGGACAATCCGCTCTCCTGCGTTACATTGAATCCTGGCCCGATGCCGGTTTTGAGTTCCGCAAGCAGTACGTCATCATCACGCCATGAGTGAGAGAAAACTCGCCACCGTTCGCCGCATTGCGGCCATCGATCCAATTCCCGGCGCGGACGCGATCGAAGTAGCCACTGTCATGGGCTGGAAAGTCGTCATCAAAAAAGGAGAGTTCGCTCCCGGCAGCCTCGCCACGTATTGTGAGATCGATTCGTTTCTGCCAGTGCGGCCGGAGTACGAATTTCTTCGGAAATCGAGCTTCCGCAAGATGGGCGGCCTCGAAGGCTTCCGCCTCAAGACCGTGCGCCTCCGTGGCCAGGTCAGCCAGGGTCTGCTGATTTCCGCTCCCGCCGGTGGCGCTTAGGGCGACGACGTCACCGGACAGCTCGGCATTGTGAAGTGGGATCCACCGTTGCCCGCCAGTCTCGGCGGACGCGTGCGCGGCCCGTGGCCCCGCGTGCCCAAGACAGATGAAGAGCGCATTCAGAATCTGCCGGAAATGCTCGACTCTGAGTGCATCTTCTACGTCACTGAAAAGCTCGACGGCTCCAGCGCCACCTACGTGCTTGACCGCGACAACTTCTACGTCTGCTCGCGTAACCTCAACCTCGCGGACGATCCCGGCAACAGCTTCTGGCAGATCGCGCATGACCGGGGCCTCGAAGCCGGCATGCGGGCCCGCGGCGGCAACTTCGCCATTCAGGGCGAGCTGATCGGCCCGGGCATCCAAGGCAATCGCTACAAGCTCCCGCGCCTCGAACTCCGCGTGTTCGCCGCCTATGAGCTCGATGCGTTGTCGTACTTCGAGTGGGATGCGCTCGTCTCGATAGCTGCCGCCCTCGGCGTCGAAACCGTGCCCCGCATCCGTCGTGGTGTGCGCGTTCAGGAGTTCGCTACCAGAGACCGCCTTCTCGCCGACGCCGATGGCCCCTCTGCCCTCGGTGGCGCGCCCCGCGAAGGCCTGGTCTGGCGCGCCGAGGGCACCGGCGTGAAGGTGGGTTTCAAGGCAATTTCCAATGCCTTTCTCCTCGCCACCGCCTAACCATATGTGGGTGAGCTTGAGCGGAACGCGGTGCTATCGAAAATGACCGCAGAGATACTCGGGATCGCCTCCCGGAAACGCCAGAGGCCGGTAGCGGGATGCTGCCGGCCTCGAAGGCTTCTCAACTCAACGCGCGCCGGCGCGGTTACCGCACCGCCACCGTCACGCCCGACGCACTCGCCGTGTCGCCTACGATGAGTTCAATCGGCACGGCCGGCCCCGGCGTAACACCCGCCGGCACCTTGGCGTTCACCTGCAACACCCCGGACACCAGGAACGGCGCCGAGCCCGCGTAGAGCACCTCCGCCTCCTGGCCGCCGATGCGCACCCGCACGCGCTGGCGCGGCGTTTTGAGCGCCGTGCTGCGGCCCGGAATCGCGCCGTCAGTCCCCGGCGGATTCGTCTCGCCTTCGCCAGTGGCAAACAGCACCACCACCGAATCGCGCGCCGCCGCATTGACGCCGCTGTTCACCGTCGAGTCCTGATTGAGAATCGCGCCTTGACCCGCCGCGCTCAACTGGAAGATCGCCGGTGCGGCCGTCCCCACCCGGATCTCTACCGGCGCGGACCGCACGCCATTCACTTCCACCCGTACCGGCACTGACACCCGCGTGCCCACGGCATACGGCACGATGGCGTTGATCTGGTTCGCCGAAACGAAAAGAATCGGCGCCTCGAACGTATCGAACAGCACCCGCGCATTGGCCAGTTGCCGGTCATACAGTCCGGTCGAGTTTGGCGACGCGGCAACGCCCGCCGCCGGTCCGAGGTTGGTGCCGTAGAGTGTCACGATCAATCCCGGCACGGCTTGCGTATCGAGATTGCTGGCCGCGTTCACAATGCGAGTCACCGTGGGCGTCGCGCCCGCGGTCACGTTCAACGTCACGTTGATCGCCCGCGTCAGCGCCCCGTTCTGCCCGCTCAGATTGATCGTCGCCTGATACGTCCCGGCCGTGAGGCCCGCCGGATTCACCGTCGCGCTGATAGTGGCCGGCGTGGAACCGCTGGTGGACTGGATAGACAACCACGGCGCGGCCGGCGCCACGGCGTATCGCACTTCCGGAACGAAGGCGATGGCGTCGCCCGTGGACGTCACCTGCACCGTTTGCGCGCCTGGCAAGGCATTGCCCGGCGTGAAGTTGAACGTGAGCGCTTCCGACGAAACCGCAAAGCCCGCCACCACGCGCCGCACTTCGAGGAACACCACCACATCGCGGTTGCCCACTTCAGAGGTGACCGGAATTGTTGCCGCGTAGCGCCCGGCCTGCAGCGCCGCCGCATCCACGCTCACTTCCAGACGGTCCGGCGCGATGCCGCCGGACGGCTTGTTGATCTTCAGCCAGCCACCCGCGGTCAGGTACCGGATCTCGCCGATGCCGTAACGTACCAGGGTCGTGGTTGAGCCCACCGAAACGTCCAGGGTTTGCGCTGCCGGAGCCGCCGCGCCAATCACGGCGGTGAAGTCCAACTGATTCGGCGTTACCGTCAGATTCGACACCGTGCCGCCGCCGCCCGTGCTGCCCGGCGTGGTCAGCGTCACCGGCACCAGC
>VFZP01000463.1 GCA_016871115.1 Acidobacteriota bacterium | reverse complement strand
TGCTGCCGTTGTGCGGTCCGCGCTGGTAGAGCATCACCAGCGACTCGGGATTGCGAATGGGCAGCGTGCGCAGCAGCATCTGTTCAAGCAGCGTGAAGATGGCGGTGTTGGCGCCGATGCCGAGGGCGAGGGAGAGAATAGCGACCGTGGCAAACAGCGGTCCGCGGCGGAGGGTGCGCAGGGCAAAGCCAACGTCGGCGAGGAGGGCGCTCATGATTAGCCTATACGCAGGCGACGGGATTTCGTTCCGGGGGATTTGCGATCAGGCGTTGAGCTTCGCGGCGAGATCGAGGAAATCGTTGGCCACGTAATCGTATTCGCCCGCCTTAGCGGCGCCCGCTTTGCGCGCCGGGCCGTACTCGTTGGGGCGATGAACGAAGGCCGTGCGGAGGCCTGTTTTGCGCGCCGCGTCGAGATCGCCGCGGTGAGCGGCGACCATTAACGCCTGCGCAGGCTGACAGCCGGGCAGGTGAGCGGCGGTGAGATAGGCTTCCGGATCGGGTTTGTAATGCGGGGCGAGCTCGGCCGAGAGGACGGCATCCCAGGGGAGGCCGGCGTGCTTAGCCATGTTGGTGAGGAACGAGACATTGCCGTTGGAAAGCGTGGCAACGATGTACTGTTTCTTCAGCCGGCTGCGGCCGGCGACGGCATCGGGCCAGGGCTTGAGGCGATGCCAAACGCGGTTGAGTTGATCCATCTCGGGTTCGGTGAGGCCGGTGAGGGAGAACTCCTTGATGAGTTCATCGAGAATCATGCGGTGGAGTTCGTCGATGCGCTTCCAGGGTAGTTGGCCCTTACGGGCCTTGTCCATGGCGGGCCCGTATCCAGCGCGCCAGCGATCGGCGAAGGTGGCCCAATCGACTTTCCATTTCTTGCGGTGTTTCCACTGGCGGCCTTCCTCGATGATGGCGGATCGCCAGTCGACGACGGTTCCGAAGACATCGAAGACGAGGGCCTTGACTGGAATGGGTGTTTGCATGGCGAGGAGGACGAGCTTTCTTCTGGTCATGAGTGGTTCGGTCTTCGGGGGGCCGCCGGATTCGTCGATCCGTGCAGCCACGCCTTGATTGTATGGCACGCCATCCACTCCCCGCGCGTTGCCACCTCAACACCAGCGGTACAATAACGCAAGCATGGAAACCGTCTCGCGCCGCCGGTTCTTCGCGTCGGGCGCCTCCGCCGCGGTCACGGCCTTTGGCTTTGACCTCCGGCCCGCCCAAGCCGCCGTGCGCGAACTCAAGATCTCGCGCACCACGCAGACGCATTCGGTGTGCCCCTACTGCGCCGTCGGCTGCTCGGTGGTGATCCACACGCTGGGCGACAAGGCCAAGAACGTCAAGCCCGCGGTGGTGCATATCGAAGGCGACCCGGATTCGCCCGTCAACCGCGGCACGCTGTGCCCGAAAGGCGCGTCGCTCAAAGAGTTCGTGAACGCCGAACGCCGCCTCACGCGCCCGCTCTATCGCGCACCCGGCGCCAAGGGCTGGACGCCGATGTCGTGGGACGACGCGATCCCGAAGATGGCCAAGCTCATCAAGGCATCGCGCGACAAGGCGTTTGAAGCCCAGGACGCTGAAGGCCGCACCGTCAACCGGCTTTCGAACATCGCGCTCATCGGCGGCTGCACCGACACCAACGAGATCAATTACCTGTTGTCGAAGTTCCGCTTCGGCCTCGGCATCCTGCCTTACGAGAATCAAAGCCGGCTTTGACACGGCCCCACGGTGGCCAGTTTGGCCGCAACGTTTGGACGGGGAGCGATGACGAACGGCTGGACCGATGTGGCCAACGCCGACGTCGTGCTGGTGATGGGCGGCAATCCCGCCGAAAACCACCCCGTAGGCTTCCGCTTTGTGATGGAAGCGCGGCTGAAGCGCAAAGCAAAACTCGTGTGCGTGGACCCGCGCTTTTCCCGCACCGCGGCGGTGAGCGATCTGCACGTGCCTATTCGAACCGGGAGCGACATCGCGTTTCTCGGCGGACTGATTCACTACGCCCTGTCCACCGGCCGCTTCCAGCGGGACTACGTGGCGCAGCACACCAACGCTGCGTTCCTGGTGAAAGAAGGCTTCTCCTTCGAAGGCGGCCATTTCTCCGGTTGGGACGAAGCCAAGCACGGCTACGACAAAGCTTCGTGGCAGTATGAACTCGACGCGCAGGGCTATGCCAAGGTCGACCCTACGCTCGAACATCCGCGCAGCGTCTTCCAGTTGATGAAGGCGCACTACTCGCGCTACACGCCGGAGAGGGTCTCGGAGATCTGCGGCTGCACGGCCGACGAGTTCAAGCGCGCCGCCGAAATCATCACCGAGGCACATACGCCGGACAAAACCGGTACCGTGCTCTATGCGCTGGGTTGGACGCAGCACTCGCACGCGGTGCAGTTGATCCACTGCGCGGCGATGGTGCAACTGCTGATGGGCAACATCGGCATGCCGGGCGGCGGCGTGAACGCGCAGCGAGGACACGCCAATATTCAGGGCTCCACCGACATGGGCTCGTGGAACAATCTGCCCGGTTATCTGAAGATTCCGCGCGCGAGCCACACCACGCTGGATGCCTACCTCAAGGCCTACACGCCGAAGCCGCTGCGCCCGAATGCGATGAACTACTGGGGCAACACGCCCAGGTTCCTGACGAGCCTGCTGAAGGCCTACTACGGCGACAAGGCGACGCGCGAGAACGGCTTCGGCTACGAGTGGCTTCCCAAAGCGGGCGACACCGAGAATCACGGCTGGGGTTATTTTTTCGATAAGATGCACGCGGGCGGCATGGACGGGTTGATCTCGTTCGGCATGAACCCGGTGGCGAACGGCCCGAACACATCGAAGATGATCGGCGCGTTGACCAAACTGAAGTGGATGATCGTCGCCGAGAATTTCGAGACCGAAACGGCGGCCTTCTGGCGCGCCAAGGAACTCGCGGCGAAATACTACGACGGCGCGCAGGATCCGGCGCAGATTCAAACCGAAGTGTTCCTGCTGCCCGCCTCGTGCTTTGCGGAAAAGGACGGCGCGTTCGTCAACTCCTCGCGCTGGTTGCAGTGGAAAGAAGCTGCGCTCGACCCGCCGGGCGACGCGCTCCGCGATCAGGAAATCCTCGGCCGCCTGTTCCTGGCAATCAAGAAACTCTACGCCTCCGAAGGCGGCCCGGGCGCGGATCAGGTGCTCAACATGGCTTGGAACTACGCCATGCCCGCCATGCCGTCGCTGCCCGAGGTGGCGCGCGAAATCAACGGCCGCGACCTCACCACCGGCAAACAGCTCAACGGCTTCGGCGAACTCAAAGACGACGGCACCACCGTCTGCGGCAACTGGATCTACTCCGGCTCCTGGACCGAAGCGGGCAACATGATGGCGCGCCGCGGCCAGGAAGATCCCACGGGCCTTGGCCTCTATCCAAACTACAGTTGGAGTTGGCCCGCCAATCGCCGCATCCTCTATAACCGCGCGTCTGCCGATGCGGCAGGCAAGCCATGGGACGGAACGCGCGCGCCAGTGAAGTGGAACGCGCAGATGGGCCGCTGGACGGGCGACACGGTGGATTCAAAAGCCGATGCCGCGCCCGATCAGTTCAGCGCGTTCATCATGCTGCCGGAGGGCGTGGCGAAGTTGTTCGCCGCGGACCTGGTGGAAGGGCCGTTCCCCGAGCACTACGAGCCGGCGGAGTCACCCGTGGACAACGTGCTGCATCCAGCCGTCAGCTTCAATCCGGTGGCGAAGAAGTTTACCGGTCCCGCCGACAAGTACGGCACCGCGGCGGAGTTCCCCCACATCGGCGTCACCTACCGGCTCACCGAACATTTCCACTACTGGACGAAACACACGGCGGGCGCGAGTCAACTGGTTTCGAACTTCTTCGTCGAAGTGCCCGACGCGCTGGCGAAGGAAAAGGGCATCGCCAATGGCGACAAAGTGCGCGTGCGCTCAGCGCGCGGGAGCGTGGAGGGGCCGGCGCTGGTGACCAAGCGCATGAAGCCGATGAAGGTGGCAGGCAAACTTGTCTATCACGTGGGCCTGCCGATTCACTGGGGCTTCCTGGGCCGCGTCTCTGGCCCCTTGATCAACAACCTCACGCCATCGGTCTACGATCCGAACTCGGGCACGCCGGAGTACAAGGGGTTCCTTGTCAGTTTGGAGAAAGTCTAAATGCCGGCCGTCCAGGTAGCCAAACTCATCGATACGACGCTGTGCATCGGCTGCAAGGCCTGCGAAGTGGCCTGCCAGGAGTGGAACGATCAGGAGTTCACGCTCGGCACGTTCGGCGGCACCTACCAGACGATGCCGCAGCTTGAGCACAACTTCTGGAACCTGATCAAGTTCAACGAGCGCGAAACGGATGCCGGCATGAGCTGGCTGATGGCGAAGTACCAGTGCATGCATTGCGCCGACGCGGGCTGTATGTCGGCGTGCCCGGCGCCCGGCGCGATCAACCGGCTGGATAACGGCACGGTGGATTTCAACCACGACAACTGCATCGGCTGTGGCTACTGCATCACGGGCTGCCCGTTCGATGTGCCGAGG
>VFZP01000462.1 GCA_016871115.1 Acidobacteriota bacterium | reverse complement strand
TTCGGCGACCGGGCGTCCGGCGAGTCGGCCGACGGCGTCCCACATGGCGTGCTCCACGCCGGACCAGCCTTGCGTGCGAGACTCGCCGCTATTCATTTGCAGGCGGCGCATGTGGCGATCGATGGCGAACAAGTCGTCGCCGACGAGCGTGGGCTTCACCCAGCCTTCGAGGAGGTTGCGATCGATGCCGATGAACGAGGTGCCCGTCACGCCCGCATCGGTGTACACGCGCGTGACGGGGTAGCGGTAGGCGCGGAGCGGATCGGGCGAGCCGCCGTCGGGCACCTTCACGGTGAAGGTTTCGACGTTGGTGATCTTCACCTGCGCGGCGTGCGCGAGCGGCAGGCCGAGCGCGGCAAGCGCGGCGCGGCGCGTGGTTACCACTGAATTCTCCCGGCGATCTGCAGAATGCGCGGGTCAAACGCGCCGGTGACGCGGCCGAAAGTAGCGGCGTTCTGCGTGCCGACGGGGTTGGTGAACTGCGTGTGGTTGAAGAAGTTGAAAAACTCAAACCGCAGTTGGAGCTTGCCGGCTTCGCCGAGCGGGGCGAGGGCGAAGTTTTTGTTGAGCGACACGTCCCACTGGTTGACGCCGAAGCCGGGCTGGGTGTTGCGGGCCGTGGTGCCGAAGGTGCCGACGGCGGGCGTGGAGTAGGCGCTGCGGTCAAGGCCGATGAGGCCGTTGGTGCGCGGGTCGACTTTCGCCGCGCGCGTGCCGGTGGCGTTGGGGCGCTGCGAGCCGCTGCCGACGCGGGCGAGGTCGCCGGCTGTGGAAACGGAAAACGGCGCGCCGCTGCGGAAGTTGACGATGCCGTTGAGCTGCCAGCCGCCGATGATCGTGTCGAGCGCTTTGTTGCTGATGCCGATGGCGCGGCCTTTGCCGAGCGGCAGGTCGTCCACGAAGCCCAGGATGAAATTGTGGCGGATGTCGTTGTCGGCGAGGCCGCGTTCGGGCCGGCGGTTATACATGTTCTGGCCGGCGCCGCCTGAGTCGATCACCTTGCCGTGCGTGTAAGCCGTCACCATCGACAGGCCCTTCCACACACGCTGCTCGGCGCGGATGAAGGCGGCGTTGTAGTTGGACCATTGGTAGTTGGCCGTCTGGCTGAAGCTCGGCAGTGCGCGCGGGAACGGCGAGCGCACCGAGAAGGCTTCGGGGCTGGCGGGGTTCGTGGGCAGGCGCGGCTGGTTCACCAGAATCGAACCCACCTGCTTGTGGCCGGTGTTGCCCATGTAGCCCACTTCAAGCAGCAGGTTCGGACGGAGCTGATGCTGGATGTTGAGGTTGTAGGAATACATGTAGCCGTCGCGGCGGTTGCGATCGTTGTTGCTGCCCACGCTGGCGGCCAGTTCGGCGGCGGTGGGGAACAGGTCGGTGAGCAGGCGCGGCGTTTGGTTGGGCAGGTTGATTACGGTGCCCTGCACGAAGAACGGCAGGGTGCTGGTCATGTTCACCAGCGTGGAGCCGCCGGTATTGAGCAGCGAGAAAATGCCGACGCCGGCGCGGACGACGGTCTTGTCTGAGGCGCGGTAGGCGAGACCGATGCGCGGCATGAAGTTGTTCTTGTCGGTGACGATGGGGCGTCCGGGCAGCGCGGGGCCGTTGGTTTCCACGAGGCCGATGCCGGGCTCGTAGTAGCGGTTCTGGCCGGCGAGCAGTTGGCGGTTGGCGCCGAGATCGAAGTTGGCGAGGCGGCCGCGCCAGTTCTGGAACACCTCATAGCGCGCGCCGATGTTGAGCGTGAGTTTGCTCGCCAGTTTCCAATCGTCCTGGAAGAAGCCTTGGAAGCGCGTACCGATGGAATACTTCGCGACGCCGCCGAAGGTGGGCGAGATGCTGCCCAGACCGCCGGTGGCGCTTTGCGGCATGCCGAGGAGGTAGTCGGCAAACGACTCGTCGGTGAAAAAGTTGTTCTGGAAATTGAAAATGCCGTTTTGGTTCGAGCCCTGGTCGTAGCCCACCATGAGGCGGTTCACGTCGCCGCCGAACTTCATGGAGTGCGCGCCGCGGATGTAGGTAAGCGTTTCGGCCACTCGGTAATAGATGTTGTTCTGCACGATGCGGAGGCCGTAGCCGGCAAAGCCCGAGGAGGCGCGGCCTGCGCCGGGGTTCCATTCAGGGAAGTTGACGCTGGGCTCGGTGTAGTCGCCGGGGATGGCAGCGAGGTTCCTGAGGCCAAGTTCGGCGGCGTAGTTTCTGCTGAAGCGGTCTCCATCGCTGACGCGGGCAAGGTAGGCTTTGGTGAAGCCGAGGCGCGTTTCGCTGATGAGGTTGCCGCCGAAGGTGTGCGTGTAGCCGAGCGCGGCGTTCTGCGAACGGTCGGGCCGGATGACGCCTTTGCCCACGCGGTAGGAGGCGTCGACGAGGCCGTTGTCGGCAAAGCTCCAGCGGCCGAACAGGTGGCCGCGGTCGGAGAGGCGATGGTCGATGCGGATAGTGAACTGGTCGCGACGTTCGCGGTCTGGCGGCGTGGTGATGTAGTTCAGGTTGTTCGCCAGTGGCACGTTCGGGTCGGGGAAGAACTGCAACAATTCGTTCGAAATGCGATTAAAACGCGCACGGGGAATGACGTTGTTGGGGAACGGCGCGCGGCTGTTGTTGGGGTCGCGAATGACGATGGTGGGTTTGTTGGGCACGGCGGAGAAATCGCCCTGCTTCATCGCGGGCGTGGGGACGAGGCCCAGCAGAATATTGCCCGTGCGGCGCCGGCGGCCTTCGTAATTGCCGAAAAAGAACGTGCGGTCTTTCTTTAGCTTGCCGCCGAAGTTGCCGCCGAACTGGTTGTAGGAAAAGCGCGGCGTGCCTCGCGCGGGGCGGAAGAAGGGGCCGGCCTGAAAAGCGCGGTTGCGCACGTAGTCATAGGCGACACCGTGATAGGAGTTGGTGCCCCGCTTGGATACCATTTCAATGCCTGCCGCGCCGTAGCCGTAGCTGGCGTCCATGAAGTTGGTTTGCACTTTGAACTCGTCGAGCGCGTCGAGCGAGAGTGCGATAGCGGGGTTGTTGATGTTGGCGACCGAGAAGTCCACGCCGTCGAGCGTGGCGTTGGTGGAGGTGTTGCGCACGCCGCCGATCTCCACCGATCGCTCGTCCATCACCGACGAGCCGCCGCGCACTTTCACCGCGCCGGGCGTGAGCGCGATGAGGTCGTAGAAATTGCGGGCGTTGAGCGGCAGTTCGATCATGGTGCGGTTGTCGATGACAGTACCCATGGCGGCGGTGTTGGTCTGGAGTTGCGGCACGGTGGAGGCGACCGACACGGTTTCGGAAACGACGCCGATCTGCATGACGATGTCGACGCGCGTCTGCGAGTTGACGCGGAGTTCGACGTCGTTCACCGCCGAGGTTTTGAACTGACTGGACGTGGCGGTGAGCGAGTAGCGGCCGCTCAGCAGCGCATTGAACTGATAGTTGCCAGCGTCGTCGGTGGTGAAATCGCGCGCTTCGTTCGTGCCGAGATTGCGCGCGGTGACTTTCACGTTAGGGACGACTGCGCCAGAGGAATCGGTGACGGTGCCGAGGATGGTGCCGCGTCCGTACTGGGCGTACAGGGCGGTGGTGGAGAGGGCGAGAAAGGCGACCGCGCCGAATCGATTCACACGTGGCCTTCTGAAGGGACGGGCTGGTTCCGAGAGTAGCATATCAGAAGCAGCGTATCAGAAGAAGACAGTCAGCGTGTGGGCCGGACGCGACGCATGCCGCCGCCACCCACTTCGCGCATGATTTTGCCCCAGAGCGCGCGGCCGAGCTCTTCGGCGTCTTCAGCGCGGGCGGGTGTGATCTGTACGTGGAGCCCGGCCATTTCGTCGGTAGAGCCGGGCCCCCAGGTGACGCGGCGCGGCGGGCGTGAAGGGTTGCGCGGGTTGGCGGCGGAGTTGTCGTAGGTGAACTCCATTGTAAGGCGCGTGCCGGCGGGGAGTGGGATCTCCTCGCGATACCGGTACTGCTGTTGCCAGTTGAAATCCCAGTCGCGAATCGTGAGCAGATTGATGCGGCGGCCGTTGGGGAGAATGGCCCAGCCGCGCATGGTGCGGGCAAGAAAGTGCGCATGCGGGATGATGCCAGTGGCGGTGACGCCGACGGGGAGTTCAAACGAATCGGTGACCTTGTAGGCCGCTGCGCCGGCGGGGATGCCGATGGCGCGGGAGCCGAGGGCGATGTCCATCATGCGGCGCGTGGGTGCGGTTTCGGTGAAGTAGAGCCTCACCGAAGAACGGTCTTCGCGCGGTGTGGCGCCGGGGGCATAGTGTAGCTGCAACACCAAGTCTGCGTCGCGCCGCAGGCGAACGGCCGCGCCGCGCGGGTACTCGACCAAGCCGGTGCCGGGCGCCCAGCCGCCGAGGCTCGATGAGGGCAGAAATCCTGGCGCGCCGAAGCATTCGTAGCCGGGTTCGTTGGGCGTTTCGGCGTCGCGGCGGCGGGCGGCGCGTGAGTGGTCGACGAAGATGAGCGCATGGTGGACGGCGCGCGGGTCGCCGGGTTCGAAGCGAAAGGCGCGGACCCAACGGTCCTGATCGAGTCCGGCG
>VFZP01000461.1 GCA_016871115.1 Acidobacteriota bacterium | reverse complement strand
CTGTGTGCGTGTCGATCAGCACGCCGTAGCGCTCATACATCGCGCGGATCCTCGCCACGCGGTCGGCATGCGTGCTGCGGCCGGAGACGAAGCCCGAGTCGCGCAGCCGCGCCATCAGCGCCGCGTCGGCGGACAAATCGAACGCGCCCGTCGAGTCGAGCGAACGCCACAGCGCACTCAGCGCCGCGGCGTCGCGCCCCACCAGATCGAAAATGAACCGCTCGAAATTCGACGCCTTCGAAATATCCATTGACGGGCTCGACGTCTGGTGCGTTTCTGCGGACCCACGCGGCCGGTACATACCCGTCCGGAAAAACTCGTCGAGCACGTCGTTCTCATTCGTCGCCAGCACCAGCCGGCGGATCGGCAGCCCCATCATGCGCGCGGCGTGGCCCGCGAAGATGTTGCCGAAATTCCCTGAAGGCACGGCGAAGCTCACCGGCGCACTCACCTCGGTGGCCACCGCGAAGTAGCCCTTGAAGTAGTAGACAATCTGCGCCGCGACGCGCGCCCAGTTGATCGAATTCACGGCGCCGATGCGATAGCGCGCTTTGAAGGCAAGGTCGCCCGACACCTCCTTCACGATGTGCTGGCAGTCATCGAACACGCCACGCACAGCGAGGTTATGAATGTTCGGGTCCATCAGCGAGAACATTTGGGCCGTTTGAAATTCGCTCATCCGTTCGTGCGGCGACAGCATGAACACCCGCACGCCGCGTTTGCGACGCATGGCGTACTCGGCCGATGAGCCCGTGTCGCCGCTCGTCGCACCCAGGATGTTCAACTCCTCGCCTGTCTTGCTCAGCGCGTATTCAAACAAGTTGCCCAGCAACTGCATGGCGATGTCTTTAAACGCGAGGGTCGGCCCGTTCGAAAGCGCCAGCAGATGCAGGCCCGGCTCCAGCGTGCGCAGCGGCGTGATGTCGCGCGCACTCGTCCCCGGCGCGGCGTTGCAATAGATCTCGGCGGTATACGTGCGGTCAATCAGCCCGCGCAAATCGGCAGGCGGGATGTCCGTCGCCAGGCGCGAGAGAATCGCAAACGCAAGATCCGCGTAGCCCATGCCGCGCATCGACGTAAGCTCCGCCGCGCTGAAACGCGGATACTTGGCCGGCATCGACAGCCCGCCATCCGTCATCAATCCGCCGAGAAGAATATCGAGGAAACGGCTGCCGCGTCCGGCGCCGCGCGTACTGAGGTACTCCATGCTGTCTTTTCAATCTAGCAGCGTATATACTCTCTCCATCCCTATGAGAGCCGTACTGACCGTCCTGGCCGTCGCGCCCCTGTTTGCCGCCGAGACCAAGTTGCCTCCTCTTGCGCAAGTACAGGTGGACTTCAACAAGGACATCCAACCGCTGCTCGCGGCCAAGTGCTATGCGTGCCACGGATCGAAGGTCCAGCAGTCGGGCCTGCGGCTCGACAAGCGCCAGAACGCGTTGCGCGGCGGTGACTACGGTCCGGTGATCCTGCAAGGTAAGAGCGCCGAGAGCAAGTTTATTCATCGCCTCGTGTCGGGTGACGGCGGGATGCAGATGCCGCCGACCGGTGCGCTGGGGACGAGCGAGATTTCGCTGCTGCGCGCGTGGATCGACCAGGGCGCGGACTTCGGCAATGTCGAGGTGAAGGAAGAGAAGCCGAAGCCCGTGGACCCGCAGGTGCGCGAGTTGATCAGCGCCATCAAAGCCCGCAACCGCGCGGCGGTGGAGAAGATCGTGAAGACCTCGCCCGATGCCGCCAAGGGCGTGGACGCGGGCGGATCGACGCCCCTCCACCACGCCGCTGCGTTTGCTACGCCCGCCATCATGAAAGTGTTGCTCGATGCCGGCGCAGACATCGAAGCCAAGAACCGCTTCGGCCAGCGTCCGCTGCACTGGGCCTTTGCCGACGCCGCGCGCACCGCGCTGCTACTCGAACGCGGGGCCGATGTGAACGCACGCGCCAACGACGGCCGCGCCGCGCTGCACTCTGCCGCGTCCCAACGGCAAGGCGACGCCGTGCTGCGGCTCCTGCTCGCCAAGGGTGCGGACGTGAACGTTGCCACCAGTACGGATCGCACGCCGCTGATGGCTGCGGCCGGCACGGGCGAGACGGGATTGATGCGCCTGCTGCTCGCTCGCAAAGCCGATGTGCACAAGATCAGCGGCACGGGCTCCACGGCGCTGATGGATGCCGCCTCCAGCCGGAATCTGGAAGCCGTGAAAATGCTGGTGGAGGTGGGCGCCAACGTCAACGCCCGCACCAAGCGCAACAACACTGCGCTCGCCACGGCGGCTATGTATGGCTCCGAAGACATGGTGAAGTTGCTGCTCGATAAAGGCGCCGATGTGAACGTGCGCGATGAGCGCGGCTACTCGCCGCTGATGTACGCCGCCTACTCCGAAGCGCAACCCGCGGGCGTGGTGAAGTTGCTGCTCGCCCAGGGCGCAGACGTGAACGTCACCGGCGAAGGCGAAACGCCGAAGTCACTCGCGGCCAAGCGCGGCGAGACCGAAGTAGCGCGCCTTCTGCACGTGGCCGAAGCCGAACGCGCACGTGGAGGCATAGCCGCTGCGCCGAAGACTGTGAGCGCCCCGCGCACGCCCGCGCAGGCTGTTGAAACCGCACTGGCCGTGCTCGCCAAGCAGAGCCCCACCTTCATCAAGAAGTCCGGCTGCAACTCCTGCCACAACCAATATCTGCCGTCCGCCGCCGCGGCGATGGCGCGTGACCGCGGCCTCAAGGCCCCCGCCGTCATTGAACAACTCGGGCTCGAGCAAGCCGAAAAATATTCCGAGCGCGCCATCGACATGACGGTGGCAGCCGTCGGTAGCATCGGCTATGAGTTCTTCGATTTCGCCGCCAACCGCCGTGCGCCGGAACCGTACACCGACGCCGCGGTGCACTATCTGAAGGCGATGCAGACCGCGGACGGCGGCTGGCAGACCACCGGCAGCCGCCCGCCGCTCACCTCCGACGACTTCATCACCACCGCGATGGCCGTCAACGTTCTGCGCGCCTACACGCCCGCCGCGCAGCGCAACGATACCGAACAGCGCCTCGCGCGCGCGGCCAAGTGGCTGGCCTCTGCCAACGCCTCCACCACTCAGCAGCGGTCATTCCAACTGCTCGGCCTTGGCTGGGCGAAAGCCGCGGCGGCGGTCATCGAGCGCTCGGCGAAGCCGCTGGTCGATCTTCAGCGCTCCGACGGCGGGTGGGCTCAGTTGCCCGGCATGGGGAGCGATGCGTATGCCACGGGCGAAGCGCTCTACGCGCTGCACACCGCCGGCAAAATGGCGGTGAACGATCCGGTGTATCAGAAGGGCGTGCAGTACCTTCTGCGCACTCAGGCGGAGGATGGCTCGTGGCTGGTGAAGGCGCGCTCGCTGCCCACGCAGCCGTACTTCGACCCCGGCTTCCCGTACGCCGAGCACCAATTCATCAGCGCCGCGGGGACGAGCTGGGCGGCCATGGCGCTGACGCTCACGGTGGATGCGCCGGGGAAGATGAGCCGCCGCGACGATTGACTCGCAGCGGCCACAGCCGGCTGTTTGGCCCGCTGCGCTATTTCAACCACGACGCCAAGGGCAACCACGAGTTCATGCCCCACGGGCGTCAACGCGTACCACACCGTAGGCGGGGAAGTGCGTTTCGGGATTCGCATCACGATCCCCTCTTGCTCCAGTTTCCGCAACCGGCTGGACAACACTTTTGCGGATACGCCCCGCAAGTCGTGCTGCAACTCGCTGAAGCAACGCTCGCCATCGCGGAGATACCACAACACGTCAGGCGACCAGGCGCCCGTGAGCAGGTTCATGCAACGGCGCAATGGGCATTCAGCCGGCGGGGGTGCGACCGTGCTTTTTCGCCTCTTCACCATTCTGCGAAATGCCTTACCGAATGGTAACCCGTTTCTGCGCTCCAGAAACCTCTTGGCGGCATCGCGTCCGTGACGCTCCACATCCAAAAGCCATGGAACCCAAACAAACCGTTCTAATCACCGGAGCGTCCAGCGGCGGGATCGGCCTCGCGCTGGCCCACGCGTTTCGCCACGAAGGCTTTAACGTCGTAGCGAACTCGCGCACCATCACTTCTTCCGGGCAGCTGCAACCCGGCCCGGATCTCCTGCTGGCCGATGGCGACGTTGGCGACGCCGCTACGGGGGCCAGGCTCGTTGAAGCCGCCGTGAGCGCTTTCGGACGTCTGAACGTGCTGATCAACAATGCGGGCATCTTTGTCCCGAAGCCGTTCGACGAGTACACAGAGGAGAAATTTCAGCGCGTGATGGGCACGAACCTCGAAGGCTTCTTCTTCGTCTCGCAGCAAGCCGTCCGGCAGATGCGGCGTCAGGGCGGCGGCCAGATCCTGAACGTCACCACGACACTGGCTCAGCAGCCGGTTGCCGGCGTGAACGCTGCCCTCACTAGTGTTCTGTAATGGAATTAGCCTGCAATAACGGCAGCCAGGGATTCCCGCGCCCTGGTGATTTTTCGGAGGATGTCTTGGCCGTTGGCTTTCCATTTAGATGGCGTCGGGGCCTCGGCGCGAACGG
>VFZP01000460.1 GCA_016871115.1 Acidobacteriota bacterium | reverse complement strand
TGCCGAGTCCAAGGGCCGGTATTTCCGCTCTCGCATCCGCGATCACTTTCGTTACGAACGCCTGGCCAAACTCCACGCCGCCTGAATCTCCTCGCCCAGCTCCAGCTTTTGTGGTGGAGACCTTTGAGACCCGTCTGCTGATTCTGAATGACTTACCTCCTGCCAACCCCGCCAACTGCGAAAGTCAGGCTAAGGTGAGTGGCCGCGTCGCCCGCCGTCGCCCAGATCGACAACAACAATCAAGCTTGGTTCATGTACTTCGGCGACCATGGTCTGGGCAAATCCAAAATGGAGCACCCACCTCGATGGCCGATGGCAACGGGCGGAGTTGGGTCTGACATGGCAACAACGCCAACGAAAGAAGGGGACTGAGCCCGGCTAACAGGTCCGCAGCGAGGGGCGCGAAAGGAGGAGCCCTCGCTGCCGACCGGCTCAGTCTGAATTGGTTTAGTCGTGGCTGCTCGCTTCGTTAGCCGACAGTGATGGTTACTCCGGCTGGCTGCGGACTCCGCCCACCACCAGCGTCAGCGCACGTTCACCTGCAGCAACCCCACAAAACCCGGCGCGCGACCGGCAAACAGCACTTCGGCTTCGGCGTTGCCCACCAAAACCTGTACGGGGCTCGCCGCCAGCGGGACGGGTACGCTACCGGCCAGAGTGCCATCGAGCCCAATCGGCCGGGATGGCCCGTCGCCGGTGGCATACAGCGTCACAATACCGCCACGCGTGGGACGGCCGGCGGACACGATCACGGCCGGGCCCACACCGTTCCGGGTAGTAAACAGCGCCGGCTGTTCCAGCGCCGAGTCCACGCGGCCCGCGCCGATCAACTTACCTTCGCGCCATACTTTCAACGCCAGCCCTGCCTTGGGCGCGGGCAACAGACGCGGCACCTCGATGTTCAGTTGATTTGATCGGGCCCGGCAAAGAAGATCGCGCAAGCCTGGCCGCCGATCCGCACTTCCACGCCGCCCAGCGCAAACGGCAAACGGCCCCCGGGCAGTTCCGATACCGCCAGTGCCCGGTCAGACCTGCGGGCCCTGGAGACCGAAAGCGGCGCCCGAGTGTTGCAGTACGTGCCGGATCAGGCTGTGCTGGTGACCGCGCCGGACGGCTTTGTGGCCCCGAAACCCGCTCTGTGGTCCGGGGCATTAACGGGTTCCGGCAAATGGAGCCCTGAACTGGACCAGATGCAGACGCCGGAGGCGGCCGAGTTGATCAAAGAAGGCGACGACACGCCGGAGCGGAGGGCCGTGCTCGTGGAGTTTTACCCTGACGTACGCCCCGAGCAAGCCCGCCAGATTGCCGGACAGGAAACGGTGCGCGTGCTGGAACATGCGGACCTGCTAGACCACCATCTGCTGGTGGAAGCGACGGAGGCGCAGTTGCGCCGCCTCACCGAGTGGGATGAGGTGGCGTATGTGGCTCCGGCGTCGATGGCGTTGCGCAGCAGCCAGCGCGTGCACGTCTGCGGCGGGGCCGTCACGGCGTCTGGCGCGGTGGGCCAATACATCGGCAAGGTCGGCGAAGGATGGGATGGCGCGGGCAGAAACGCGGCGCGGCTGCGGTATCTGATCAGCGGCGTGACGCCGAAAGTGCCGCTGGCAGACGGGCGCGCCGAGATTTAGCGGGCGCTGGCGGAATGGTCGCGCGTGGCGCAAATTGACTTTTCCGAGGGGGGTGATGCGGGGCACCTGCACATCCTGTTTGCCAGGGGCGCGCACGGAGACCCGTACCCGTTCGATGGCGCGGGCCGCGTGCTGGCCCACACCTTCTACCCTGCCCCGCCGAATCCAGAACCCCTGGCGGGCGACCTGCATCTGGACGAAGAGGAGGCCTGGCGGATTGGCACTTACATCGATTTATTCAGCGTCGTGCTGCACGAGTTGGGCCATGCGCTTGGCCTGGCACACTCAGACAAGCCAGGCTCGGTGATGTACGCCTACTACCAGCGCGCCTCGGCGTTGACGGAGGAAGACATCAGCGCCGTCCGCGAACTCTACGCGGCCCGCACAGCCACCACGCCGCCGGCGGCGCCTCCGGCCGAACCCACGCCCCCTGCTCCCACGCCGCCGGCTCCCGCTCCACCGCCTCCTGCGCCAGACCGCACGCCACCCGCCCTCACCGTCAGCGTCCCTGGTGCAACGTCCGTCACCACCACGGCCGCTTCGCTCGCAATTCGCGGCTCAGCGTCGGACAACGCCGGAGTGTCGCGCGTCACCTGGAGTTCCAACGTCCACGGCACAGGCACCGCGTCGGGCACAACGGCATGGTCAGCCACGGTCCCGCTCGCCCTGGGCTACAACACGATCATCGTGCGCGCCTATGACGCCGCGGGCAATTCCTCATGGCGCTCGATGGTGGTGACGAGAAGATTAAAGCCTCGATCGAAATCGGGTGAGAAAGTCTCCTCCGTGCCAGCACTATATAAGTAACAATGGCAAGTCCTCCGGTGTATTCCCTCCGAGATGCGCCGGAGCGCCCTCTGTTCCTCCAAAGGAGGGCTTCAACCAGTGGGGCCCGCGAAAAGCACGCGCGGGCCCCATCCGCTTTGCACGCTTGTGGGACAATGAGCGTTCTCGCTCAGAAGGATCCCACGCGTGCAACTCACTCTTCTTGACTGGTTCGTCGTCGGACTCTACTTTGCCCTCAACATCGGCATCGGCTTCTACTACCGCGGCCGCGCCGGGTCTTCACTGAACGAATACTTTCTCTCCGGCCGCGATGTGCCATGGTGGCTGGCCGGCACGTCGATGGTGGCCACCACGTTTGCCGCCGATACACCGCTCGCCGTCACCGGACTCGTCGCCCGAGGCGGCATCGCCGGCAACTGGCTGTGGTGGAACTTCCTCGCTGGCGGCATGCTGGTGGTGTTCTTCTACGCGCGGCTATGGCGCCGCAGCGGCGTGATGACCGACATTGAGTTCAGCGAGATTCGCTACACGGGCAAACCAGCGGCGTTCCTGCGTGGTTTTCGCGCCATCTACCTCAGCATTCCGATCGGCTGCATTGTGCTGGGCTGGGTGAATCTGGCGATGGTGAAGATTGTGCGGATGATCTTTGTCGTCGACAAGACCACGGCGCTGTTGTACGTGCTGGGCATGATCGCGGTGACTTCGCTTATCTCGGCGCTCTCCGGGTTGTGGGGCGTGCTGATTACCGACTCGATTCAGTTCGTCATCAAGCAGGGTATGGTGATCGCGCTGGCCGTGGCCGCTGTGCGCGCGGCTGGCGGCCTGACGGCCATCCAGACCAAGCTCGAAGCAGCGGGCGACGGCGCGATGCTGGATTTCGCGCCGAACCTCGATTCGCCGCTCACGCCGTTTCTTGCCTTCTGCGTCTATATCGGCATGGTGTGGTGGTCAACATGGTATCCGGGCGCGGAGCCCGGCGGCGGCGGATTTGTGGCGCAACGCATGCTGTCGGCGCGCGATGAGAAGCACTCGCTGCTGGCGACGTTCTGGTTTAACCTCGCACACTTTGCCATTCGCCCGTGGCCGTGGATTCTGACGGCGCTGGCCGCGGTGGTGCTGTATCCGGAGTTGCTGGCGCCCGGCGCCGATGCCGAGTCCGGCTATGTGCGCGTCATGATCGAGCATCTCCCGCCGTCGCTGCGCGGGTTGATGCTGGCCGGTTTCATCGCGGCGTTCATGTCCACCAATGCCACGCAACTCAACTGGGGCGCGGCGTATCTGGTGAACGATTTCTACAAGCGGTTCCTCAAGCCCGTAGAGACCGAGCGCCACTATGTGCGGGCGTCAGAGGCAGCCACGGTGCTGCTGACAGTGATTTCAGCGGTCATGACGCTGTATATGGAGTCGGTGAGCGGAGCGTGGAAACTGCTGATGGCGACCGGCGCGGGTACGGGCGGGGTGCTGCTGGCGCGCTGGTATTGGTGGCGTGTGAATGCGTGGAGCGAAGTGTCGGCGATGGTGGCGGCGTTTGTGGTGTCGCTGTCGTTGCAGACTGTATGGAAACTGGATTCGGACAAGCCCAATGAATTCGCCTGGCTGATGATTGTCACCACGGCGATCGCCACGGTGACGTGGATCGCGGTGACCCTGCTGACCAACCCGGAACCGGAAGCGACGCTGCTCGCCTTCTACCGGCGTACGCGGCCCGCGTTCGGCTGGGGGCCGATCGCTGCACTCGCGCCCGAGGTGAAGCCGGTGCGGGATACCAAGTCGAACCTGTTGTGCTGGATGGCGGGCTGCGTGTTTATCTACGGCGCCCTGTTTGGCGTGGGCAAGTTGTTGTTCGGCCACACGGGGTTAGGTCTGGCGATTCTGACAGTGGCCGCAGCGGCGGGGTATGTGATCTATCGTGATCTGGACCGGCGCGGATGGGCCTCGGCGATTGAGTAAGTCAGTAAGTTTGGGTAGACTGGGATGTACCGTTTGAAAGTGCCGCTGCTGTTGGTCATGGCCGCAGGCCTGTTGCATTCGCAGACGCAGCCCTCGGTAACGCTCGATATCAACCCGGCCACCACACGCCGCGCGGCCATTGCGCCGGTATCGATGTGCCTGGAGTATCAACCGAGATTTCCGTTTTGGGTTTCCCGGACCCCAACAGTCTACACCCGACGCCTCACTCCCGTGCCGGAGTTGATCAGAATCCC
>VFZP01000459.1 GCA_016871115.1 Acidobacteriota bacterium | reverse complement strand
GAGATGCGCAGCGGGGCATTTGCGATCCGCGGCCGCTTCGAGTTCGTGCCACCAATGATCGCGCCCTGCCTGCATCACGACGTTTGACTTGGTGCGCTGCGCGACGATCACGTTCTTCACCGAAGGACACTCGGTAAGCGCTTCATCCACGGCGTCCTTCAGACGCACTTCCTTCGCGCGGCGCCAGCCGCCATCGGCCGTGATCACCACCTGCGCGCCGAGATCCTGAATACGCGCCTTCAGCGCTTCGGCCGAAAATCCTCCGAACACCACCGAGTGCGTGATGCCCAAGCGCGCACACGCCAGCAGCGCCACCGGGAGTTCCGGAATCATCGGCATATAAACGATGGCGCGATCGCCCGCAACGAGCCCGCGGCCCTTCAGCACGCTGGCAAAGCGCTCCACCATGCCCAGCAAGTCATCATATGTGATGGTGCGTGTGTCGCCCGGTTCGCCTTCCCAGTGGATGGCCACCTTGCTGCCGTTGCCCGCCGCCACGTGGCGATCGAGGCAGTTGTAGCTGATGTTCGTCTTGCCGTTGACGAACCACTTGCAGAATGGCGGGTTCCATTCAAACACGTGGGTCCACTTCTGAAACCAGTGGATTTCCTTTTCTGCCAGTTCGCCCCAGAAGGCTTCGGGCTGCTCAGCCGCGCGCTGGTACAACGCGCGGTAGGCGTCCATGCCGGAGACGTGGGCTTTGGCGACAAAGTCGGGATTGGATGGATAAATGGATGCGATGCTCATGGCCGAATCCGTGATTGTATCGTGATCCAGTGGTCGGTGAAGTTGAGATACGGCGCGGGTGAAGATCGCGGCATGTGGCAGCCCACGCAGTCTTCCTGCGCGCGGTGCGGTTGCGCATGGTACTGGAGGCACTGCGCGCGCGACTGCACACGGGCATTCGTGCCGGCATTCTCATGCGCCGCGTGGCAACTGCCGCACGTGAGCCGACCCGTAGCGTAGCATTTGCTTTTTACAAGGCGCAGCGGCTGGAAGCGGATCAGCAGCGGGTCACGCGGGCTCAGGCCGGGCGGCGGCGTGAGGCGATGGCACGCAGCGCATAGCTCCACCTGCGCCGCAGCGGAGAGCTTGACGGGATTCGCCACGGACTTGTGTTCAGCCGCGCCCGCGTGGCAACGCTCGCAATCCACACCACCTTTGACCACTGCGCCCGCGCCGTTCACCGTGGCATGGCAGCCAAGGTATTCGCGCAGCGTGGCCGCCGGACTGCAAGATGCCGAGCGCCGCTGCCGCCGAACGCGACACGCCGGGCTGATGGCCCAACGTCAAATCGAAAAGCCCAGCTTGCGGATAGAAACTGATACGATGCTCGATGGCGCGGCCCTGCGCGTCCATCGCCACTGGCGTGGCGCCCTGCCCGCCCGCGCCGAAAACCCAGTCGATCCGTGCGATGGCCGCATCGGCGTTGCCGCGTTCCGCCGTCACCCTCAGCGCCGTCGTACCGGCGATGCGCTCATAAGAAAACAGAAACCCGCCGCGCGCCTCACCGAGCGGCCGCCCCTCCAGCAACGCTTGCGCAAACGGCGACTCCGCCGCAGACAACAACGCACGCGCATGGCTCGACGCGGCGTGCCGCGCTGCTTACTTCGGATGGCACGCCGCGCAGGGCTCGCCCGCCGCCACAAAAATGCGAGATAGCATGTGGACCGCGATTGCCGCCGCGCTGCTATTTGCCACCATCGAAGAGCTTATCGAAGCGTCACGCACAGCCGACCGAGGCCGCGCTGGCGCTCGACCCACGCTCAGAGGCCGCGCATTTGCAACTCTGGCAGATCTTCCTCGGACATCACACGCCGCGGGCCGCCGCTGACATTTTCACCGACGCGCTGGCGCTGCATCCGGACTCATTCTTGCTGCGCCTAGGCCGCGGGCTCGCCTATAAGGACTGTCCTCGCGCGCCACGACGCGGCTGAAGCAGACCTGCGCGTCTGCCTCACGCAACGGCCCGATTTCGCTCTCGCCTTCGACGCACTGGCCATCGTCTATCTGCAGGCCAAGCGCTTTGAAGATCTCCGCACGCTCACCGCCATGTTCCGCGCGCGCAACGCGCGCGAATATCGCGGTCCGTACTTCGAAGCCGCCGCGCTCGACGGATTGCTGGAGAAAGACGCGGCGCGCATCGAAGCGCTGCTCGGTGAGTCCATTGCCGCCAACGCGCAGTTTGCCGCCGCCCACGTCCTGTTGGGCAAACGCAAGCTGCAGGCCGGCCACGCCACCGCGGCCATTCCGCATCTTGAAACCGCGCTACGCCTGCGGCCCGGCTATTCGCCTGCCGCGCTGCACCTCGCGCAGGCGTATCAGAAGGCGGGCCGCACCGCCGACGCGCAACGCACATTTGCCCTGGTGCGCGAGATCAAGGCCAAAGAGCAGACTCCGCCACCGAGCCTGCTCTACCATCGCGGCGCGCGTTAAGGCTTCGGCCGCGGCTTATCCTGAAAGCCCAGCACAAACGCACGCCGCTCTTCCGCAAATTGTTTGAGGCTCATGTGCTTGCCGCCGCCGAACGGCCCCATGCCAACGCCTTCGGTCTCCTCTGCCACGGCTTTCCTCAACTCCTCGGCCGTCGTCATTCCGTGCGTCTCGCGCGCCACGTCCCCGGCAATCAGCGCCTGATACTTCGCGGCCATCGGCTCCATGGTTCTCCAATCGAGCCACTTTGAGGCGATCTCCCGGCACAACGCCAAGTACCGCGCGCGGAGTTTCGGGACCTCAAGCAACCGGAACAGCACTTTTCCCTCGTCATCCGAACCGGCAAATAAATCCAGCTTGGCGTCGCGCGGACTCATCGGCGGAAACGGAGGACGCCCTCCGCCGCCCGGAACACCCGGGCCACCAGGACCACCCGGCGGTGGGCCAACCGGAAATCCTCCCGGCGGCGGTGGACCACCGGGGAACCGCATCGGCCCGCCACGCATGCCACCCGGCGGCTCCTCAGGCGGCGCCAACGTTTCATTAGCATCGTGCGGAATGATGTGGAACTGCTCCTTCGGGTCGAGATAGATGTTGTAGTCGCTCGCGCGCATCCAGTAGCCATCGCTGTTGATCAGCGTCTTTTCGATCGCGAGAAACCGCAGCGCGCCTTCGATGTCCAGCATCGGCGCCATGGCCGCTTCGAGTTGCGCCGCGGGCGTTTCCGTGAGCGTCTTGCGCAGGCCGATCAGCGCGCTCCACGACTTTGCGTTGTCCTTTGATTTGATCTCGTAGATGCCCTTGTACTCATCCACTTTGTCGCCCAGATAGTTGAGTCCGCCGCGCCCCCGCGGGCTACCGGGCACCTTCCACCGCGCGCCTTCGGTGGACCCAAATTAGTCACGCGTAAAATCCGTATTGAATTGCTGCGCGCGCTCACGTAAATGCCCCACACCTCTCCATTGATGACCACGCGCACATAGTTGGCTTTGGGCGCGGGCAGATACTCGCGCGCCGTCTGCAGATACGAAATCGTGCGCAAATACGTCGGATCCTGATTCGAGTGCAGCACATTGAACGTCCGATACCCGCCGAGGCGCTGGTCCTTGTTCACAAAGTCGAACGAAAGGTTCAACGGGCGATTGCGGCCCTCGCCGGCGAACATGAACGACATGTTGCCGCGGAAGTGCACGCCCACATCGGGACACACTTTGCCGTCTACCGTCACCTTGGCCGGCACTTCCACGTCCGTATTGTTGAGCTCCGCCAGTTCCTTCTCCCACTCCGGATTTTCGAACTCAAGGAAGAACGTGCGCAGCACGCCGAGGTCGTAGACCGGCTCATTGCGGTAGTTCTTCACATCGGCCGGCTTCACTTGCGGTCCCGCCGTGGGCGGTTTGCGTTCCGCACCCGGCGGCGGGCCAAACGGCCCCCGGCGTCCGCCCGGGCCACCCGGCCCAAATGGACCCCGCTGCGGTTCCTTAGCCAAAGCCTCGCGCGCCGCTTGCCGTTCGGCGGCATCCAGACGCTTGTCGCCGTCCTTGTCGTAGGTCTTGACGATCTTGCGTTCCTTGCCCATCATCATGCCGCCGCCCGGGGGGCCGAAGCCTCCACCGGGGAACTGCGCCACAGCGAGCGATGCCACCATGGCGATGCCTGTCAGTAACTTGTACATTGCTTATGCTTCCTCACTCTGACGGCGCTCCCAGCGCACATCCTAAATTACTTCCAGCCTTCCTACGGCACGCACTAACTCCTCGGCGGACACTCCACCGGGCAAGGCGGCCACAAACCATCTGCCGCGCCATGACTCAACGTCCGCGGCAATTAACCCCACTTCATCCAGATCCACCGCGCAACGCCGCTCTGCCACGGTTGCCTCGGTACTCAACTTACGCTCCAGAAACACCGAAGGCGACTGCCCATAGCGGCGCACACGGTACTTGGCGCGCCCGTAGGAGCTACGGCTGTAGAAGACATCGAAGCGATCGCTGTCAAAATAGAGATTGGTGACGCCGTAACTGGCCGAACCGGGCACGGAATGGGGTCACTCGCTGATCGCGCCGCTGCCCATTCTTGACCCTAAATCCGGCAGTTGGGGTGGCCGGTCGGGCATGAAGTGATGGATACTCAACGGGATGGGCGAGGAAAAGAGCGTACCGGTCGTTCACCCAAAAGGTGAAGAAGAAAAC
>VFZP01000458.1 GCA_016871115.1 Acidobacteriota bacterium | reverse complement strand
CGACTACGCTGGCCGACGTGTTTAGGCCCGCGGTATCGAAGGCGCGCGCGGTGACGGTGTAGCTGCCCGCAGCCACGTTCGCCCAGGTGTAGGTAAACGGCGCTGCGGTATCGGTGCCGAGGAGCGTCGAGAGTTTGTAGAATTCGACGCGCGCCAGATTGCCATCCGGGTCCGAGGCATTGGCGTTGATCGCGATCGAAGCAGGCGTGGTGAAGGTGGATCCGCCGGTGGGCGAGGTGATCGCTCCCGTTGGCGGGCGGTTCGGCAACACGGCGCCGAATACTTCCACTTCCGCCAGTTGCAGATAGTTCGTCCCCTCCAGTTGCACCCGCACGTAGCGGCCTGTGCGGCTCAGCGCGAAGCGGCCGGTCTGCCCCATCACGCCGGCAAAGTGGAGGCCGGTGACGCCAGGCGTTCCTTGAGCCCGTGCAAGGCTCGTGCCCGAGAAGGGCGTGTCGGAGACCAGCACGTGGAAGTTCGCCAGGCGGTCGGCGCAGCAGTCCGTGCGATTCCACAGCACGATCTCGCTCAGGTTGGCAGCGCTCCCCAGGTCCACCTGCCAGTAGGCTTGGGATTCGGAGTTGGTGTGGCTCACCGAGTCGAGGACATTGTCGCCGCTCTGGTTGCCGTCTACCGCGCGGCTGGCAGCCTGCGTGGCATGCGTCGAAGACTGAGCCGCCGCCTTGCCCTTTGCCACGTTCGTCGACACCGCCGCGCCCGACTCATGCACGTGCAGCGGATAGCCCACGGACGGCACGCCTGCCGCATTCAGGCCGAAAACCCAATAGAGGCCCGGCATCAGCACGTTCACATTCGATTCGACAACTACCGCAACTTCCTCGACGGCCGCGCCAACCGCATCTTCAACGGCGTGGACAACTTCGGCCCGCGCAACCGCAATGCCACGGTCTACATCGGCTCACCCGCCGCAGCCACGCCAGTGCGGATTGACAACGCCAGCCTCGCCTCGCAAGCTGTCACTCCTCCGATCAGCAACCTGGAAATGAGCTGCAGCGGGCGCACTTGGCCCGAGATCGGCCGCCGCCTGTTGAAGGCTCTGGCGCTGAAGAACCAAGCTGTGGCCGCCGACGATAGCGCGCTGGCCGCCTACGACGCGGCGCCGGGCGCCAGCGTTCTACGCAACACCCATGAACAACTCCTGCAGGCCGGATTCGCCCGCGATCTGTGGTCCGCCACCAACTGCGTGACGGTGGCCGGCAAGAGCTACACGCAGGCGGAGGCCAACTTCACCCTATTTCTTTGATTAGCCGTGCAACTGTATGAGGCCACGCTGGTTTTGAATGACGCGCCGCTCGATAGCTACCTCGCTGCCTACCCTGCCACCACCGTGGCCGACGCATCCGCCCTCACCAGCGAAGAGATCTCCGGCCTCAACGTGTTCCGCGCCCGCTGCGCCAACTGCCACGGCGGACCGCATTTGACCAACGCCGGCACCCCTGCGCTGCTACGCGCCACGCAAGGCGGTGCGATCGACCGTATGACTGCCAGCGACGGCAATTCGGGCGGCGACGACTTCGGCTTCTACAACATCGGCGTGCGGCCCACTCGCGTGGAACTTAGGCTCGGCCGCACAGATCCGTGGGGCAATCCGCTCTCGTTCACGCGCCAGTTCCGCAGCGGCGCACCCGTCGATGCCGTCACCGTGGACGTCTGCCGTTTCACCGTGGAACCCTGCAGGCCGCTCAACGCCGGATTCCGTGATGTGGTGGATGGCGCGATCAAAACGCCCACCTTGCGCAACCTCGCCCTCAGCGGCCCTTACCTGCACGATGGTTCGCTCTGCACAATTGAAGAAGTGGTTGAATTTTACGCCCGCGGCGGGAACCGGCGCGGCTCGATTCTGGCCGACACGACGGGGCACGGAACCAATGCCTCAAACCTCGCCGACGGCATGAACTTTACCCTGGCGCAGTGTGAAAAACGGCACTTGTGGCTTTCCTCAAGAACGCACTCACAGACCAACGTGTGCGTTGGGAACGTGCGCCGTTCGATCATCCTGAACTCCCGCTCGTGCAAGGCAGCGATGCCGTCCTGGTGCCGGCCGTCGGTAGCGCAGGCCGTACCGCCAACCCGCTCCGCACGTTCGAAGAGATCGCGGCGGCAGGGACATTGGGCTACCCCGCTGCCGGCGAGAGCAACCTGGCTCGCGGCCGCGCCGCCGTACAAACCAGCACGGACTATAACTCCCCGACCTCCCGCGCGGTGGACGGTTCGCGCCGCGGCAACTTCTTTGACGGCTCGGTCACGCACACCGCCCGCGACACCCAGCCCTACTGGCAAGTGGACCTCGGCGCGGCGGCGGATGTGAGCCGCATCGTGATCTCCAACCGCACTGATTGCTGCGCCCCGCGTCTCAACAACTTCCACGTCTACATGTCCGAGTCGACGATCACCGGTCGCTGGTCCATGCAGGCCAAATATCAGCAGGGCGTCACGGACTACGACTTCCCCGGCACGGCCGGCGCGACGGTCACCATCAACGTGAATAAGCGCGCCCGTTAAGTCCGCGTCCAACTCGATGGGATGAACTACCTCTCGCTCGCCGAAGTGGAGGTGGTCGGGCGGCGCTAACCTGAAAGGCGGATGGCCAGCTACTGCCACTTCTGCCGCGAGCGCCCGGAAGACGATGTCCATCGCCGCTATCACGATGATGAATACGGCCGCGCGATCGAAGACGACGATGAGCTGTTCGCGCGGCTGATTCTCGAAATCAATCAGGCCGGCCTGTCATGGGAAACCATCCTCCGGAAGCAGCCGGCCTTTCGCGCGGCCTACAGCAGCTTTGCGATTGACAAAGTAGCGGCGTATGGTGACGATGATCGCGCGCGGCTCCTGGCCGACGCTGGCATCGTACGGAACCGCCTAAAGGTGGACGCGGCCATTCACAACGCGCGGCGCGTGCAGGAACTCCGCTCGACGCACGGTTCGTTCAAAGCCTGGATTGACCTGCATCATCCGCGCCCGCTCGAGGCTTGGGTGAAGCTGTTTCGCCGCACGTTCAAGTTCTGTGGCAGCGAGATCGTGAAAGAGTTCCTGATGTCCACCGGCTACCTGCCCGACGCGCACGACGCCGATTGCTACATGCAGCCGAAGCAATAGAATGGGTGGCTGCTCATGCTGCCTCCTTACGCCCTCGCCGGTCTGCGCGTCCTTGACTTCTCCCACGCTCTCGCTGGCCCTCACTGTACGTTGCTGCTGTCTGACTATGGCGCAGAGGTCTACAAGCTCGAAGCCCCCGGCGGCAGCGACATGGGCCGCGACTGGGGGCCGCCGTTCGCCGGGGAGCACTCATCGTTCTTCCTCGGGCTCAATCGGGGCAAGCAAGGCATCGCCATCGACCTGAAGCAGCCCGAAGGCGTCGATCTCTGCCTGCGATTGCTCGAAACCATGGACGTGCTCATTGAAAACTTCCGCTCCGGCACGATGGACCGCCTCGGCCTCGGCTACGCGGCCGTGGCCGCGCGCAGCCCACGTCTGGTGTACTGCTCGATCTCCGGCGACGGCCAGCAAGGCCCGTCGCGCCATGAGGCAGCGATGGATTTGATCGTTGGGTGCGCAAGCGGTGTCCTCAGCGTCACCGGCACCGAAGCCGGCGAAACCGTGCGCAGCTGGTACGCCGTGTGCGATATCAATGCGGGCCTGTTTGCCACGATCGGCATCCTGATGGCGCTGCGCGCGCGTGAGCAAACCGGGTGAGGCCAGTACGTCGACGTGTCGATGCTGGACGGCATGATCTCGGCGATGACGCCCAACTACATGTACTTCCTCGGCTCCGGCGTAGCGACACGGCAGCTCGGAACCGCCTTTCAAACCGTGGTTCCGTATCGCGTATTCGACGCCTCCGATGGCGCATTCTCCATTGCCGTGGGCAGCGAAAAGTTGTGGGCCGCCTTCTGCCCAGCCATCGGCCGCGAGGAACTTGCCGCGCATCCGGACTTTGCCACTAACCCCGCGCGGGTGCGCAATCGCCCGGCCCTGGAGGCGATTCTCGCCGATGTGTTCCGCCACCGCCCCGTGGAGGAATGGGTACAACGCTTGCACGGCGCTGGCATTCCCTGCTCGCCCGTACGCAATTTCGTGGAAGTCTCGCAACAGCCTAGCGCGATTAATCGGAGATTTGCGAAAATTCGAAAGTGTCAACCCGACGCGCTGTCCGACGTGTGCTCCTCGCCGTTACCTCGTTGTGTCTCGGATCCGCCTTCGCTTCGACGTCTTAAAACGCCACTACGATTGATCGCAGCGGCCCCATACAGCAGCGAAGCCGGGTGCAGCGCCGCCCCGGTCACCGCGTCGTCCTTGGATATTCGCAGAAACGGCTTCGCCTGCGAGCGGCCGAGCGTGCGCCCTCCAGAGTGTCCGATCCACGCATCGACAGCGAGACTTCGCTGCCGGCGGGTTTACAGGCGCTCGTCGAGGCCGGCTTGGCGACGCCTATCGCGGCGCGCGCCCACCTTCTGTTTCCCATCGCGCCTCGGGTTCTTCCCCGGCCCCCGCCCGTCGTCCTCTTGTGCTTAGTTGCATAAAGTAATAAGAGTATTTCGCAGCTGGCTTCCCTTGACCTCACGTTTGCGCCAGTGAAAAGGCTTGGGGTGTTCATTGGTCTTTG
>VFZP01000457.1 GCA_016871115.1 Acidobacteriota bacterium | reverse complement strand
CACTGGGCCTCGACGAACTCGTCGAAGCCGGCCTCATCCAGAATTTCGTTCAGCTTGCTGTAGCACGGATGGCTGGCACTACGCGGCAGTTCGGCCGTGGCCGCCCACGGCCACTCCTGCTTGGCCTGCTTCCAGCGTCTTCCCATCGCCATATCCGCATAGACGTCGGAAACAGCTCCGGGGTCACCTGTGCTGGACTTTTACCACGCGCTGCTAGGCCCAGCGGACTTCCACGCTGCCGCCAAAGGTCTCGATCCGGCGTGGTGACGGATACCGCAACTCCGGGTTTTCTTCTTCACCTTTTGGGTGAACGACCGGTACACTCTTTTCTTCGCCCATCCCGTTGAGTATCCATCACTTCATGCCCGACCGGCCACCCCAACTGCCGGATTTAGGTTGACCGTCACTACGGCCGGAGTGGGAACCCGCGCGGGCGCGCGGAACAGTCCGGAAGCGTCGATCGTTCCGACGGTCGAGTTGCCGCCAGCCATGTCGTTCACATACCAGACCACTTGCTGATTGGATGTTCGGTTCACCGTGGCGACGAACCGCTGCGACTCGCCGGCCCGCACCGAACTCGTGTTGGGCCGCACGTCCACGCTGACGGCTGCCGCCGGCGTGACGTTCACGGCTGCGGTGGCGTTGGTTCTCGGGTCAATCGCACTGATCGCCTTTACTCGCGCCACCATCGGCGCCGTGAGGGCAGCCGGCGCCTGATACAGGCCGCTGCTGCTGATCATCCCCATGGCGGCGTTCCCCCCGGGAACGTCATTGACGGACCAGATTACCTGCCTGTTGGAGTGATTGATCACATTGACGCCGGACTGTAGCCGCTCGCCGGAAGCAAGATCGCCGCGATTGGGGGAAACAACGACGATGGCCGGCAATACATAGGCCGACGCCATGGCGGACTTACTCGGGTCCGCCATGGTCACAGCGCGTATGCGAAGAATGGCTTGCGGAGAGAAAGAGGGCGCGCGGTAAAGGCCCGCGGCCGAGATTGTTCCCAGCGTGGCGTTGCCGCCTTCCACATCATTGATGAACCAACGCACGCCGGGGTTGGCCGCGTTCTGCACCGCAGCGGTAAACTGGCGCGTCGTTTCGACCTGCAAAACCGCCAGCGGCGGGCTCACCGTCAGGCTAACGGCGCTGGGATTGGTTGCTCCTGAAGCCAGTGCCGCCAGCGCGGCCATTGCCACAAGGGGCCTGGCAGATACACGCATCCTGTATTCTTCCATCCGAACCTCCACTGAGTCAGTCAAAGCGACAGGACTGTCACTAAGCTGCAATCTGTAATTGTTTTTTGTGACGCGGGTAATGCAAGTCCGTACAGTAGGTGCGCGCACAATTCGCGTCACCTCTCCCGGATATGAACTGCTCTAGGAGGCTTCCCCGGTAGCACGTGGCGTGCCATCGCAATTAGCCGAGAGCTCTTAAGGCCCAACAGGGCGGTGGGCGAGAATGTTAGGAAATCCTTACGCAGTTCGGAAAGTACGGGATAGTGATTTCTTTCCTAGTACTTACCCCCAAACCAGTATGAATCCGGCCCGATCCGGTTCTCT
Source organism: Acidobacteriota bacterium (assembly GCA_016871115.1). Classification (GTDB taxonomy): domain Bacteria; phylum Acidobacteriota; class Terriglobia; order Bryobacterales; family Bryobacteraceae; genus VFZP01. Next base: position 3,093 of record VFZP01000457.1, on the reverse strand, counting down.
CCGCCTCGGCCACGGTGGCGTACCTGGCGTACCATGGTGAGAACGTCGCAATGAAGCATCATCGCATCACGTCTCTGGAAGTTCTCGATCTACGCTATCCCACCGTGCGTCTGGGCCTCGCCGGCTCTGACCCGCGGCATCTGGCGCCGAACTACTCCTGCGCGGTACCGGTGCTTCGCACCGACACGGGTCTGGAAGGCCGTGCGCTGGTGTTCACCATCGGCGATGGCACGCAGATTCAGAAAGCCGCGATCGAAGCCTTGAGCCGCTTTGTGGTGGGGCGCGACCTGCGCGAGTTCATCGCCGAGCCAGGGCTGTTTGCGCAGGCACTGGCCGAGCATCATCAACTGAGGTGGCTGGCGATCGGAACGTACCGGATGGCTGTGGGCGGGATTGTCAATGCGCTGTGGGATCTGTGGGCGAAGACCGAGGGTGTGCCGATGTGGCGGCTGCTGACGAGCCTCTCGCCGGAACGGATCGTGGCGTGTATCGACTTTCATCATCTGCGCGACGCTCTCACAGAAGAAGAGCTGCTGAGTATGCTCCAGGCGCGGCAAGGCGGGGTGGCGGCGAATCTGGCGCGGCTGGAGAGTGCCGGTGTGCGCATTTACAGCACCGCGGGCTGGTCCGGCCGGCCGCTGGAAGAAGTGCGCACGCTGTGCCATCGGCTGTATCAGCAGGGCACGCGTGCATTCAAAGCGAAGGTGGGACGGGGTCAGCAGTATGACCGCGCCCGCGCGCTGGACGAAGACCGCCGCATGCTGAGCGCCATGCGCGAAGCCACAGGACCGGACGCGCATTTGCTCACCGATGCCAATCAGAATCTCGGTGACTGGCGAAACGCGGCGAGCTACATGCTGGAGCTGGCCGAGTACCAGCCGATGTTCATCGAAGAAGCCATCGCTCATAACGACGTGCTGGGTTACGCGAAACTCCGCGAAGCGCTCGCGCCGGCCGGCATCGGCGTAGCGGGCGGCGAACAGGCTCCCGACGCGGTCACGTTCAAACAACTGCTGGCGGGCGGCGGCTTGACGCACTGCCAGATTGACGGCGCGCGCGTGGGCGGCGTGAACGAGTTGCTGGCAATCGTTGCGATGGCGGCCAAGTACGGCGTGCCGGTGTGTCCGCACTCGGGTGGCATCGGGCTGGGGCAACTGGTGGGAGCGATGTCGATCCTCGACCAATCCTGGTTTGGCAGCGACGGGCGGTGGCTGGAGTATCTTGAGTTTCTGCAGGCCGGCGTGTTCCGCGCGCCGCTTGCGGTGCGCGATGGCCACTTCCAACTGCCATCCGCCACCGGTTGGGGCCTGGAAATGGAAGACGACTTCATCGCGCGCTACCGCTACCCGGATGGCCCGGACACCGCCGACAACGCCGAGGCGGACCGCATCGCGGCGGCGCAGCCCGGAGCGCCTCCCTATGTGCGCTTCTGGGCTTGATACACTGGAGGGGATTCAAATGAACCGCGCAGCTCTTACTCTTCTCTTCCTCGCCCTGGTGGGGCTCGCCTGGACGCAAGGCACCGGAGTTTCCGGCAACGGCAAGATGCGCTTCAAGGTACTGTACACCTCCAAGCACCTGCCCGCCGAGTCACAGAAGGAAGAAGTGCTGAAAAAGGCCCACGGCGGCTTTGCCGTGGACCGGCGGCCCGGCCGCGGTGAGACCTACTTTGCCCTGCCCGGCGCGGGCATCATCCAGATTTCGGCGGACCTCAAGTCCACCAAGATGCTCAACACCGCGCCTGAAGTGCGCGATGCGAGCATTCACAACGCCACAATCTTTGAAGGACCGGACGGCGCGCCGTACCTCGCCTTGCCCGGCAACGGCGTGAGCAAGGTGTTCATCACCAATCTCGAAGGCAAACTGGTGCACACGATCAACGCGCCGGATGGCACGCAGGAGATGGGATCGACCACGGCGAACAACTACTATCTCGGCCGCGGGAATTTCATACCCACCGACGTTGAATATCTGAATGGGTTGTTCTACATCGCCACCGGTTACTCGAACCTGGACATGATTCTCACGGCGAAGGTGACGAGCGCAAACCCGTTCCGCACCGAGTGGAACGATCTTTCCTTTGGTGGCCGCGGCGCCAACCCCGGTCAATTCGGCACCTCGCACGGCATCACGATTCCGCCGGGCACCACGCGCATTGACGTGTCGGATCGCCCGAACGCCGAAATTGACCGCTTCAACCGCCACGGCCACTATCTGTCGACGGTGCGGATGCCGCTCGGCTCGCTCCCGTGCGACATCTTCTACCACGGCAAGTACGCCGTGGTGGGTTCGCTCGACGGGCCGGACCGCAGCAAGGGCGCTCCGATCTACATCATGGAGGACGACAAGCTGATCTCCACCGTGATGGTGAAGGAAGATCTGGGATTGCCGAACTTCCTCCACATTCACAACGCCGTGCTGCGCGAGTTGAACGGCAAGATCTACATCATCGCGCAGGCGTGGAACCCGGGCGACTTTGCGGTTCTCGAGCAGGTGCAGTAGCGGCTACCGCGCGACCCGCGTGGCAGTAATGTCAATCTCGTAGCGGCGGGTAGTTGAGCCCGCCGAAGAGTCCGAAGCGAACACTTTGGCGGCTTGGCCCGGCGTCAGGCTGATGGTGGCTTGCACAGTCTCGTTGTTGACGGTGGGAGTCTTGGACGGCGGCGAGACCGGCCCCACATCCGTCACTCCCAAATCCACCTCCGCCGACAGCTTGTCGCCCTTCTCGCGGACGCGGCACGTCATATTGAATCCCACTTCCGCCGCTTGAAATTGATTCTCGCCGGTTGCGTAGTAAACGCGACTGCCGCCACGGAGACGTCCCTGCGCGCCAGACTCGATCAACCTAAATCCTGCAGTTGGAATCGGCCAGACGAGTTCGAGAGGCGGTCTGATCGAACGGGAAGCGCCCGAAATCCTGGAAGATCCGTCGCAGGATCGAGTGCCAAAGCGCCAGCCCAGATAACTGCTCCGCACCACTCAGAAACCGTATTAGCCACTGGCTGATACTCGTCAGTAAGTTGGCGATCTTCTTGGCCTTGGCGTGGACGCTGGCGATGGTCAGTTGCGTGCGATTGGCGTGGGTGGTCTCAC
>VFZP01000456.1 GCA_016871115.1 Acidobacteriota bacterium | reverse complement strand
CTTGTGCGGGTCCAGCCAAGGCTTTCTGCCCCGGCCCGGCAGGTCGACCAAGCCATCGAGCCCCTTCTCCTCGAAACGCTTGGACCAAAGCGATACCTTCGCCATGCTCACGCCGGTAGCGGCAGCTACGTCGGTTTCCTTGCGCCCTTCGGCTCGCATCAGGACAATCCTTGCCCTCGGTGCGTCGCGCTGCGCGCTGGTGGGAGAGTGAGCACGGGGGCGCAGCGTGGATCGCTCTTCTGGAGTGAGCTCGATGGTCGAGACAGGGCGTGCCATGGCTAAGTGCGGCACAGTTCCGCCGTTATTTAAATGCAATTCAATTACAGTACACTAGCGTGGTTTCGAACGCGAAGCTCTTTCCTTCCGATGCCAACTGGTCCAGCCGCTCAAGCATGACGCGCCCCGCGCCCCGCGGCCAACGCTACCGATTCTGGGTTGAATTCGCTCAAGCCCGGCTATGGTGTCCGCGTTCACGAACTCCAGGAGTTGCAGCCGGGGAAGCAGGGCTGAAGCGGCGGTCGTCTTGCCAGCCCCGCTGGGCCCCGCTAAAATGACAACGTAGCGCTCGTTCAAGTCCAGTAGTTTATCCGAACCCACTTCCCCACGACTTTCCTGCAGGATCAAGTCATAATGGTCCGATGACACGACGCCAAGCGATGGCCGCGATGGCCACGGCCGCCGCCGCGCCGGCCCAGGTGCGCAAGCCGATTGCGCTGATCATAACCGAATACCGCCAAAACACGCATGCCGACGTAATCGGCACGCGGCTCCTCGAAGGCTACGAATACCAAGGCCGTCCGCACACGCCACGCGTCAAAGTGGCGTCGATGTTCACCGATCAAGTGCCGTCGAACGACATGAGCCGCCTCATGGCCGCCAAGCAACAGGTGATGATCTACAACACCGTGCGCGAGGCGCTCACCGTGGGTGGTGACCAACTCGGCGTCGAAGGCGTGGTAATCATCGGCGAGCACGGCCGCTACCCGTACAACGAAAAGGGCCAGCACATGTACCCGCGCTACGAACTCTGCTCGCAGGTGGTGGACGTATTCAAGCAAAGCGGGCGCGTGGTGCCGGTCTTCTGCGACAAGCATCTTTCCTACGACTGGCAGCGTGCGCGCCAGATGTACGACTGGTCGCGCGAGCTGAACTTCCCGATGATGGCCGGCTCGTCGCTCCCGATCTGCTGGCGCAAACCCGCGCTCGAAATTCCGTTCGGTGCGAAGATCCAGTACGCGGTCACGGCCTTCTACGGCGGCATCGAAGCCTACGGCTTCCACTCGCTCGAAATGATGCAGGTGATGGTAGAGCGCCGCGCGGGCGGCGAAACCGGCGTGGCATCCGTGCAAGCTATCGAAAATCGCGGCGTGTGGGAATGGACCGACGCGAATCCGTGGGCGCAACCGCTGCTCGACGCGGCCGTCTCGCGCAGCCTCACGCGCAAAGAAGGCGCGTTGCGCGACAACGTGCGCAACCCGGCTGTGTTCGTCATCACCCATAAGGACGGCCTGCAAACCGCCACCTACATGCTCGACGGTCACATCAACGACTTCAACTTCGCCGCCGCCGTCGAAGGCCAACCTACGCCCCAGTCCACCTGTTTCTGGCTGCAGCCCGAACGCTTCTACGGACATTTTTCCAATCTCGTCTACTTCATCGAAGAACTGATCGTGACAGGCCGCCCCGTGTATCCCGTCGAGCGCACGCTGCTCACCACGGGCCAGATCGCCGCCGTGATGGAGTCGCTGTGGCGCGGCAAAGCACGCGTGGTCGAAACGCCCTACCTCAACATTGCCTACACCGCCCCGCGCCGCGACCCGTATCAGCGCGGTCCCGAACCGAAACCGGAGCAACCCGCATGAGAGTCGTGCTTTTCCTCGTCTCTCCCGTTCTCCTCACCGCGCAAATCTCCGGCGAAGCCCGTCGCCTGCATCAAGACGCTTTCGTCTTCGATGGCCACATCCACGTCATCAACCGCCAGTTCCACGACGGCACCGACATCGGCCAGCGTCTGAAAGGCGGCCAGGTGGACCTGCCTCGCGCCAAAGACGGCGGCGTCGACGCAATGTTTTTCTCGCTCTTCATCCCCGAGCAATACTATCCGCCGCGCTTTGAGACGCAGCATGCCCTCCGCCTCATGGACAAAGCGCTCGAACAAATCCGCCGCAACGAAGACAAAATCGCCATCGCCCGCAAGGGCGCCGATCTCGACCGCATCCGCCGCACCGGCAAAATCGCCGCCGTGCTCGATCTCGAAGGCGGCTTCGACATTGACGGCGACGTGCGCGTGCTGCAGCGTCTCTACAAAATGGGGCTGCGCTCCGCCCAACTCCCCGCGCACAACTGGGCGAACAACTTCGCCGACTCCTGCTGCGCCAAACGCAAGTGGAATGGCCTCAACGCGCATGGCGCGGAAATCGTAGCCGAAATGAACCGTCTCGGCATGCTCATCAACGTTTCGCATGCTTCGGATGAAACCATTGAGCAAGTGCTTAAAATCAGCACGGACCCGGTGCTTGCCACCCACCACGGCATGCGCGCGCTCAATGGCATTCCGCGCAACATGCCGGATGCGCTAATGAAAAAACTCGCGGACAAAGACGGCGTCATCGGTTTCCACATCGGCAATGAGTTCCACAACCGACCGATGTTCGATTGGCGTACCAAGCAAGTGGGCCGGCCGTTCTGGGATATGTCGGCCGTCGGCGAGAAGGAGCGCAAGCTCAGCATTGAAGACATCGATCGCATGGTCGCGCCTTCATTTCCAATGATGGGAACCAATGCGCCGGACGACATACTGATGTCGCCCGAAGAATGGATCGACGTCATCGAGCGCGCCATCTCCGTCGTCGGCGAGGATCACGTAATGCTGGGCAGCGATTGGGACGGTGGTCCCACGCCGCCGCGCGGCATGAAAGACATTGCCGACATGCCGCGCCTTACGCAAGCGATGCTGAATCGCAAATGGAGCGAGACGCGGATTCGCAAGTTTCTCGGCGGAAACCTGGAGCGCGTCTTCCGCCAGGTCTGCAAGAAGTAGCACCCCATGCGCTTGCCGGACGGCACCCAAGTCGTCGTGCGCGGTACGCGCCGGGTGGGCGCGGTCGCGCGCGAGTCCGCTGGTATTTACACGGCTCGGTACGCCGATGGCGCGGAGTCGCACCACACGCGGAGCGAACTCACGATATTAAAACACGAGTCCGCCGATTGGTTGGGCACGGTGGACGCTGCGGCGCTGCGACCTTATATTCAATACGATTGCGTCGTGGGCTCGCGCGCCTATGGCCTCGAAACGGACGCCTCCGATACGGACCGGCGCGAGTTCTTTCTCCCGCCCGCTGACCTGCACTGGCCGCTCCCCGCGCTGCCCGAACAAATCGAAGACGACGCCGAGCAGGAATGCTACTTGGACCTGGAGAAGTTCCTACGCCTCGCACTGAAGGCGAACCCCAACGTGTTGGAAGTACTGTACTCGCCGCTCGTCGTGCGCTCGACGCCGCTCGCCGACGAACTCATCGCCATGCGGGACGTGTTCCTGTCGCGGGCCGTCCATCAGACCTACAACGGCTACGTGCTTTCCCAATTCAAGAAGACCGAGCAGGACCTGCGCCAGCACGGTGTCGTGCGTTGGAAACACGCGATGCACCTGATCCGCCTGCTGCTATCAGGCATCACGGCGCTGCGTGAAGGCTTCGTTCCGCTCGCCGTCGGATCGCATCGCGAACGTCTCCTTGCCATTAAAGCCGGGGCGTTGGCATGGGAGGAAGTGGAGGCCTGGCGCCTCCAACTGCACGCCGAGTTCGACGCCGCCGTCGCTGAACGCGCGCTGCCCGAGCAACCCAACTGGCGCCGCGCCAACGATTTTCTTCTCCGCGCGAGACGCCGGGCCTCCGAGCCGGGTTTCAAGCTAGAGTCATGACTCCGCTGCTTGCCGCTGAAGCCGCGCGCCATCCCTATCCGCTCCTGTTTGCCACGGTGAGCGGCGCGCATCTGTACGGCTTCCCGTCGCCGGGTTCAGACTTCGACCTCCGCGGTGTCCACCTGCTGCCGCTGGAGGAGATCGTCGGCCTCGACGACGCACGTGAAGCGGTGGAAGTCTCCGGGATCCGCGAAGGCGTCGAACTCGACTTGGTCACGCACGATGCCGCGAAGTTCTTCCGTCTGATGTTGAAGCGCAACGGCTACGTGCTCGAGCAACTCTTCTCGCCGCTGATCGTCTCGACCTCGCCCGCGCACGACGAATTGAAGGACATCGGCCGCGCCTGCATCACCCGCTATCATTCGCATCACTACCTCGGCTTCGCCGCCACGCAATGGAAGTTGTTTGAGAAAGAAACACCACCGCGCGTAAAGCCGCTGCTCTATGTCTACCGCGTGTTGCTCACGGGCCTTCATCTCATGCGGTCCGGCGTCGTGGAGGCGAACCTGCTGACGTTGAACGAAGAGTACCGCCTCCCTTACACCGGCGAACCGGTTGCACGCAAACTCGCCGGCCCGGAACAAAGCGTTTTGCCTGCCGCGGATCTCGCTTTCCACCGCGGCGAGTACGATCGTCTGGTAAGGCAACTGAAAGAAGCCGGTGCCGCCTCCCCGCTCCCGGCTGAATCCACCGCCGCGCGCCCGCGTCTGCATGATCTGCTGCTCCGCTTGAGGTTGAC
>VFZP01000455.1 GCA_016871115.1 Acidobacteriota bacterium | reverse complement strand
CTGCTTGGCCTGCTTCCAGCGTCTTCCCATCGCCATATCCGCATAGACGTCGGAAACATCTCCGGGGTCACCTGTGCTGGACTTTTACCACGCGCTGCTGGGCCGACGCGTGGCGGCATGGGGGTGAAGAAAAGAGAAGAGAGGCTTAGTCTAACTCCCGGTATCGGGAATTGACAGGTGGTGGGAATTACCGAACATCACAGTAACGCTCTTCACCAGAGTATACGCCGATTGCGAGGAATTGAGAGGAAAATCGGAAAACCTGAAGTTACCTCAACGGGGCATTGACTTTTCGATCTGGGTGGCGAGGCGGGAAAGATCCGGCGCGCTCATGCCGGCCGACTCCACGGCTACCAGCCACGCATTGTGGTGAAACGCGATGCGGCCTGGCTGCGCGCGCCACTTCTGGACCTCTTCAAAGGCCACCGAACCGTTGGTCAGTTCGAGCGCGAGGATGGACACGCGGCGTTCGCCATTTTCATAGCCGCTCATCCGTGAATTGCGCGGCGCGAGGCGCGCCACCAGATCGAACGACTCTTTGCTCGGCGGGGCGACGGCGAGTTTCCAGCCGCCTTCGAGTTCGGCGGGCAACTGCCAATCGGCGGCGCTCTTTCCCCCGCCGCCGCAGGCAGCGAGGAAGAGCAAAAGCGCAGTCAGAGCAAGTCTCGTCATCAGACCCATGTTAAAACAGAAGATTAACCGAACCGTTCCCTCATGGCAAAATTCAAAGCGAAAACCAAAGCGGGAGGCGGGGCGCGCCCCGAACCTCCGGCCTCCACGCGCGGTCTGCTGCCGTGTGCCATGGTTGTCCTCGGGGCCATTGTGCTGTTCAGCATCGTCTTCTACTATGCGCTCGCCGGGTCTGGCATCGGCGTGGCGCCGCCCACACCACCGGCCAAGCAGAACGCGGGGAAGCAGTGAGATTCGATCAACGGCGGGCAGATCAGTTGCGCCCGGTGAAGCTGACGCCCGGGTACTTGAAAACGGCCGAAGGCAGCGTGCTGATTGAAATGGGCAACACGGTGGTGTTGTGCGCGGCGTCGCTTGAAGACACGGTGCCCCGGTGGCTGCGCGGGTCGGGCCGCGGTTGGGTGACGGCGGAGTATTCGATGCTGCCGCGCGCCACGGCATCGCGCACGCAGCGCGAGGTGGTGAAGGGCCGGCAGTCCGGCCGCACGATGGAGATTCAGCGGCTTATCGGGCGCTCGCTGCGCTCGGTGGTGAAGCTGGAGGCGCTGGGTGAACGAAGCTTCGTGGTGGATTGCGATGTGATCCAAGCCGACGGCGGCACGCGCACGGCGGCGATCACCGGGGCGTGGGTGGCGCTGGCCTTGGCGTTCCGCCAATTGCTCGATTTCAAGGCGCTGGCGAAGAATCCGTTGTTCGACCATGTGGCGGCGGTGAGCGCGGGCGTGGTGAGAGGCGAAGCGCTGCTCGATCTTTGCTACGAAGAAGACTCGGCCGCCGATGTGGACATGAACCTGGTCATGACAGGGGCGGGGCAGTTTGTAGAGCTGCAGGCAACTGGCGAGAAGGCATCCTTCGGCGACGCGCATCTGGCGCAGTTAATTGCGCTGGGCCGCGCCGGCATCAATGAATTGATCGCGGCGCAGAAGCAGGCGGCAGGTTGGTGACGGCGAAGCGGCGCATCTACTGCGCGACGACGAACCCGGGCAAACTGCGCGAGTTCAAGTTGGGCGGTGCGGTGGCGGGTTGGGAAGTGGAACCGGTGCCGGGGCTCGCGGATTTGGCTGCTCCGGAAGAGACGGGCTCCACCTTTGCGGAGAACGCCGCCATCAAAGCCATCGCCTACTCGCTGCATGCGCCCGACGGCGCCATGGTGTTGGTGGACGATTCCGGTTTGGCCGTAGATGCATTGGAAGGCGCGCCGGGCGTGTGGTCGGCACGGTATGCAGGTCCTGACGCGACAGACGAAGACAACAATCGCCTGGTGCTGGAGCGTATGGCAGGCCGCAGCGATCGCGCCGCGCGCTTTGTGTGCGTGATTGCGCTGGCGCAGGCGGGCGCGCTGCTGCAAACCTTCGAAGCGGACGTGCGCGGTGAGTTGCTCACGGCGCCGCGAGGCTCAGGGGGCTTCGGATACGATCCGCTGTTCTTCTATCCGCCGTTCGGCGTCACGCTGGCAGAGGCGACGGCGGAACAGAAACTCACCGTCAGCCACCGTGGTGAGGCGCTGCTTCAGTTATTCGCATTCCTCGGCTAGTCTTCGAATCCGTATTCCGACGGGTCGAGCCCGAGCCTTTCCATCTGCCGTGGCAGCTCGCTCCGCAGTGCCTCGGGCGTCGAATCCACCCACGCGGCCACTACGGTGTTGGTGCCCACGCGGACTTTGCCATCCTCCTCGGCGATCGACTCGGCACGTTGCCGTACCTTCGCGGTGATCTGTTCCCGCACCGGCAGCGGCGTTGTCATCAGAATTTGATCCAAAAGTTCTTCGGCGGCTTCGTTCCAGTCCATGGAGGAACGCTATCATAGCAGGAAACGAATGGTGCTCCTTCAGACCGACCTGCCTGGGATCAAGCTAATCAACCGCGGCAAAGTGCGCGACATTTACGATCTCGGCGACAACCTACTCATGGTAGCGACGGACCGCATTTCGGCCTTCGACTACATTCTGGCCACCGGCATCCCTGACAAGGGCCGCGTGCTCACTCAGCTTTCCATTTTCTGGTTCGACTTCCTGGCGCCGCTGGTGCCGACGCATTTTGTCACGGCGAACCTCTCGGACTATCCGGCCGAGTTGCAACCGTACGCCGATCAACTCAAAGACCGGTCGATGATTGTTCGCCGCGCCAAGATGATCGACGTTGAATGCGTGGCGCGCGGCTACGTGTCGGGCTCCGGCTGGAAGGACTACCGCGCGACGGGTTCGATTTGCGGCATCCCGCTGCCGCGCGGGCTAGCGGAAAGCCAGCGGTTGCCGACTCCGATCTTCACGCCCGCGACCAAGGCGCAGACGGGGCATGATGAGAATGTCTCGTTCGATCAGGTGGCCTCCACGGTGGGGCTGGAATTGGCCTCGCAACTGCGCGACACGACCCTGGCGATCTACGCACGGGCGTCGGCCTATGCGGCTTCGCGCGGACTGATCCTGGCGGACACGAAGTTCGAGTTCGGATTCGTGGACGGCAAGCTCACGCTGGCTGACGAGGTTCTCACGCCGGACTCGTCGCGCTATTGGCCCGCGGACGGGTATGCGCCGGGCGGCGCGCAGCCGTCCTACGACAAACAGTACGTCCGCGATTATCTCGAACAGACCGGTTGGAACAAGCAGCCGCCGGCTCCGGCTTTGCCGGACGAGGTGGCGGCACGCACGAGCGAAAAGTACAAGGAAGCGTTTCGCCTGATCACGGGCCGCCGGCTATGAATCTGGGTGCATTCAATTGGCTGGACCTCTTCTTTCTGAGCATTTTCGCCGGTTCGGTGGTGAACGGACTGATGCGGGGTTTTGCGCGCACGATCCTGGGTTTTGCCTCGACGGTGATCGCCATCGTGGCGGCCATCTGGTTCTGCGGGCAGGCGGGACGCTTGCTGCGTCCGTACTTGGCGCATGAGCGTCTGGCGGATTTTGCTGGATTTCTGCTCGTCTTCTTCACGATCGTCTTGGCCGGTGCGATTGCCAGCCGCATCCTGGACCGCCTGATCAAATGGATGGGATTGAAGTGGCTCGACCGGCTGATGGGCGCGGCGCTCGGCGCACTGCGCGCCGCGTTGGCAGCCGCGGCGATTGTCCTGGGCATGTGCTCGTTCTCGCGTAATCCTCCGCCGATGGTGGTGGCCGAAAGCGCGCTGTCACCTTACCTGCTGGAAATGGCGAACGTGATGGTTGCGCTGGCGCCGCCGGAAATGCGCAAGGTGTTCGATGAAAGCTATGGCAAGGTGAAGAAATTGTGGAAAGACGTTGTGAGCAAGGTTCCTGAACGTGTCTGATCCCCGTTTGTTGATCTTCGATCTTGACGGTACGCTGATCGATTCGCAGCGCGACCTGGCCACCTCCGTGAACGCCTCCCGCGCGCATCTGGGGCTGGAGCCGCTCGAAGACCAGTTAATCTATTCCTACGTGGGGAACGGTGCGCCGGTGCTGATCCGCCGCGCGCTGGGTCCGGAGGCCGCGCAGGGCGATGTGGACCGCGCCCTTGAGTTCTTCCTGCACTATTATCACGAGCACAAGCTGGACTTCACGCGCCTTTATCCGGGTGTGCGAGAGGCTCTCGACGAGTTGCTGGCGGCGGGCCACGTGTTGGCTGTGTTGACGAACAAGCCGTGGCGCATCAGCGAAGCGATTGTGGAGGGGTTGGGCGTGCAGGGCCACTTCCGGCGGGTCTACGGCGGCAACAGCTTTGCCGAGAAGAAGCCGCATCCGGTCGGCATCGATACGCTGATGGCGGAACTATCCGTGCCGCGCGAGCGCACGGTGATGGTGGGCGACAGTTGGGTGGATATCCGCACTGCGCGCAACGCGGCGGTGATGGCGTGCGGAGTGACGTATGGGTTTCAGCCGGAGAGCTTGAAGGCCGATCCGCCGGATCTGTTGATTGACAACATGATGGAGATGGCCGCGTGGGTGCGCGCCAATCCGTAGTTCCAACCTGTTTTTTGGTCAATCACTTACAGTACATCTGCAAAGCCGCGCTTTAACTGCCGGAAAAACAACCCTCCAAGCACGATCGCC
>VFZP01000454.1 GCA_016871115.1 Acidobacteriota bacterium | reverse complement strand
TACATGGAGCCCTCAGCGGAAGAAGAGAGGATCGATAAGTCTATTGTTTTGAGTGGTGAGCGCGGAAGGAATCGAACCTTCAACCTACTGATTAAGAGTCAGTTGCTCTGCCAATTGAGCTACGCGCCCACTTGAGGAATGAGCTCTTCATAGATTACCACGCCCCGGGCCGCGACTGCAAAATGTTGCCCCAAACTACGTGGTAAACCTCGATGTCGCCGTCGAACGTGCGGCTCGCGCGAATAAACACGCGCGTCTGGTTTGCAAGCGCCGTTGCCTCCAAACTGCGACCCGCGCCGGAATACACCGTGTCGTCGCGCAGTGCGAACGACTTTGACCCGAACTTGCGCGTCTGCAGGTAGAGCCGGTTGCCTTCGACGCGCGACACCGTGCCCGTGAACGTCAACAGCCCGCGCGGCCAGAGATTGTCCAGATAGCTCGACACCGTGAGCCACGGTTGGCGCATGCGCACGCGGCGCGGGTCGGGCGCATGGACATAGACTGTGCGGGCGCGGCAGGAGGACGCCGCAACCGCGGCACCACCCGGCGTCTCGGCCACCACCTCCAACCGGTCGCCCGCGCGAACACCCACCGGATGGATGCGAATGGAAGCGCGCGAGAGGAAAGTGTCCGGCGTCACTTCGCAGCGCCAGCGCCGCGGGCCGTCATCGTCTTCGAGAATCAGGTCGCCCGAGTGGCCACGCACGTTCCACTCAACGAGTTCCCCTTTGAGGATGCGCAGCGTGGGCGCGCCATCCGCCGCCGAAGCCGCGGTGGCACACGCCAACCCCACGATTCCCAGCCAAAACCGCACGCATGGACCTCTGACGCTAATGTTACACTACATTTTTGTTGCCTGTTTCGACACCTTCGCTCGCGTTGCACCGGGCCGGACAGTGGTTCCTCCGCTCGGGCATTCAGAGTCCGGAGGGCGGTGTGGCGCGCTACTATTTGAACGCCGAGTCGCGCCCGCTCCCCGTGTCTACCGAGATTACGGGTTACGCGGCCAGCACGCTTGCGTATCTTTACCAGCGTACGGGCGAGGCCGCCTACCTTGACCGGGCGCGCCAGACCGCTGCGTGCCTCACCTCTGCGCCCGCCTGGAATGCCGAACTCGAAACGCATCCCTTTGAACTCGGGCCCGGCTCGCCTGGCTACTTCTTCGATTGCGGCATCATCGTGCGCGGTCTACTCGCCGTCTGGCGGCTTACCGGCGAACAACGCCTCCTCGACGTGGCGGTGGCCGCGGGCCGTTCGATGGCACGCGATTATCTGACGGCCACCGCCATCCATCCCATCATCGCGCTGCCCAGCCGCGAGCCGTGGCCGTATGAAAAGCGCTGGTCGCGCGAGCCCGGCTGCTTTCAATTGAAGAGCGCGCTCGCGTGGCGCGACCTCGCCGAGATCACGGGCGACGTGCGCTTTCTCACCGCGTGGCTGCGCGCGTATGAACAGGCCGCGCAAACGCAGGAGACGTTTCTGCCTGGCACCGACGAGCGTGTTAAGGTGATGGACCGGCTGCACGCGTACTCGTACTTCAACGAAGCGCTGCTCGCTGAGCGCGCACCTTATCTCGGTGTGGCGCTGCCGCGCACGGCGAGTCTTCTGCGCGAGATCGCGCCGGACTTTGCGCGGTCTGATGTGTATGCGCAGGTGCTGCGCGTTCGGCTCTTCGCCGATGCGCTGGGCATTCTGCCTCTCGACCGCGCCGCTGCTGCCGAAGAAGCCGCGGCCATCGCCACGTTCCAATACTCGACGCCGGACAACGCGCGCTTTGACGGCGGCTATTGTTTCGGCCGCCGCGCAGGTGAGTTGCTGCCGTATGTGAATCCGGTCTCCACGGTCTTCTGTTTGCAGGCGCTCGATCTGTGGGAACGCTATGAATCCGGTGCGCCGTTCGACGCGCAACTGGCGGACCTCATCTGATGCCCGTGCTCGTCGGAGTGGCGTCGGGCTCGGAGGATCTCACCGCAACCCTGCTTGAAAAATTCCGCGCCATCCGGCCGGATCTGCCGTTATACCTGGTCTCTGAATTTCAAGCGCCCGGCGCGCAGTGGATTCGGTATCGCCCGGGCCGCACGATGGAGCAGAACCTCGCGGCGGTGCGGTCGGCAGTGCGCGGCGAGTCGATCGCATACGTCGCGATGATTCTGCAGCCGCGCATGCCGTACTGGACGATGCGCGCGCTCGCCTGGAAACTCGGCGGACTGAACACGATCTTCTTCAACGAGAATCTCGATCACTTCATGCTGCGCCCGCGTTCGCTGCCGACGATTGCCCGGCACGTGTTGTGGCGTTCGAAGAATTTCGTGCGGTGGGAACTGCGGCCCGGCGGCGCGACATACACGTTTCTGTGGCGGCTGGCGCATCCGTCCTCGTTCGTGCGGCCCTGGCGTTACCGCGGCGCGGCGCAGGTGCTCGAAGGCGTGCTGGCGCGGCGCGCGCAAGTGGGAGCGGCGGAAGATCCGGCCGTGGAAGACGCCTTCACGCCGGGCATCTCCGTGGTGGTCCCGTCGCGCAACGGGCGTGAGTTGCTGGCGCGATTGCTGCCGGGCCTGAGCGAGCAGCAGCCCAAAGAGATCATTGTGGTTGACAACGGGTCTGACGACGGCACGGCGGCGTGGCTGGGGCGCGAGTGGCCCGCGGTGCGCGTGGAGGTGAACGGCGAGCCGCTCTCGTTTGCCCGCGCGGTGAATCGCGGCATCCGCGCGGCGCGGCATTCGCATGTGTTGATGTTGAACAACGACATGGTGGTGGAGCCGGGTTTTCTCGCGGCGTTGCGCGCGCCGTTTGAGATCGTGCCGAATCTGTTTTGTTCCACCGCGCAGATCTTCTTCCCCGCGGGCGCGCGGCGTCAGGAGACGGGCAAGGCGGTGATGCCGGCCACGCCGGGCGCGGACGATTTCCCGGTGACGTGCCTCGAGCCCATCGAAGGCGAAGACCACACCTACGTGATGTACGGCAGCGGCGGCTGTTCGCTTTTCGACGCGCGCAAGTTGCGGCGTATCGGCGGGCTGCTGGAGACGCACGAACCCGCGTATGTAGAAGATCTCGATTTGGGGTTCCGCGGTTGGCAGCGCGGCTGGCCTACGGTATTTGTGGCGGGCGCGCGCGTGGAGCACCGGCATCGCTCGACGACGTCGCGCTACTACAGCGAGTCGCAATTGGCGCAAGTGCTCGAAGTCAATCTGCTCAAGTTCATCGCCGGCACTGTAACGTCGCCCGCCGAAGTGCGGCGCTTGTGGATGCACACACTGTGCCGGTTGAATCGCCGTGCCGCGCGGATGGAAGACGATGAAGCCGCGCTCAACGCCTTGACGGTTGCCGGGCGCGATGCCGTGCAATGGGTGCGGCCGGCGCCGCGCGATGGGATGGATGAAGCGGAGATCTTCGCCATCGGCAGCGGTGAAGTAGCCGTGTTTCCTGGCAGACAGGCAGCTGCGGGTTCAGCGCGCCCCGTGCTCCTTGTGGCGAGCCCCTACCTGCCGTTTCCGCTCACGCATGGCGGCGCGGTGCGCATGTATAACCTGCTGCGAAGAGCGGCACGCGACTTCGATCTCGTGCTGTTGTGCTTTGCCGACCAGCTTGCGCCACCTCCTCCGGAAGTGCCCGCGCTATGCCGCGAGTTACTGCTGGTGCGGCGGCAAGGCCGGCATGACCGGCCACTGACGGAACGGCCAGACACTGTGGAAGAGTTCGATACCGCGCCGTTCCATGCCGCGCTCAACCAGGCGCTGCGGAAGTGGCGGCCGGCGATCGCTCAGCTTGAGTACACGCAGATGGCCGTGTACGCGAAGGACTGCGCCGCTTCGAACGCACGAACCATTCTCGTGGAGCACGACGTCACGCTTGACTTGTACGAGCAGATGCTGCGGCAGAGTGAAGACTGGGAGACGCGCCAGCAGTACGAGCGATGGGTGACGTTTGAAAAACAAGCCTGGCGCAGCGTGGATGCCGTGGTGGTTATGTCTGAGAAAGACCGTATGGCGATTGCGCAGCCGCATGCCTTCACGCTGGCGAATGGCGTGGACCTCGAACGCTTCACGCCATCGTGGGACGTGGAACCTGAACCGTGCCGCGTGTTGTTCATTGGCGCGTTCTCGCACTTGCCCAACATGCTGGCGCTGGAGTTCTTCCTGCGCGATGCGTGGCCCCTGGTGCGCGCCACCGTGCCGGACGCCGTGCTGCATGTGATTGCCGGCAAGAACCACCGCTACTTTCTGGAGCGCGCGGCGGACCGTTGCCAGCTAGATCTCTCGCAGCCCGGAGTAGAAGCCGAAGACCTTGTCTCCGATCCGCGTGTTGCCTATCGCCGCGCCGCAGTGGTGATCGCGCCGTTGCTTGCGTCCGCAGGCACCAACATCAAGATCATGGAGGCGATGGCGATGGGGCGCGCCGTGGTGTCGACGCCGGGCGGCGTCAACGGCTTGAACGAACTGCGCGATGGGCACGATGTAGTGGTGCGCGCAACGAGCGAGGAGATGGCGCAGGCGATCGTGGAGTTGTTTGGCGATCCCGCGCGCCGCCGCGAGATCGAACGCGCCGCGCGTGCTTCGGCTGAGCGCTGGTATGGGTGGGATGCGATCGCCGAGCGGCAGCGCGCGTTCTATCGTGGGCTGCGGGAGCGCTGATACCTGCATTGACTGGCTCTGGTGCAAAATCTTGGTTGACACTTGTTTGATATCGTTTCAGCCCGCCGGTCGCGTATCGATCCCGACCCCGATCACGCGGCCAACGCGGCTCGCCAGATCTCCGGC
>VFZP01000453.1 GCA_016871115.1 Acidobacteriota bacterium | reverse complement strand
TCGAAGCGCATGGTTTCATCCAACGCGTAGTAAGCCCCGCGATGAGAGTAGCTGGTGCGGTAGGCCAACTGCTTCAACTTGCGGAAAACCGTGACGTCCACCTCGGTACCGAGTGCCTTCTTCAATTGGGGCATGGTCGCGATCTGACTGGGCCGAAGGGTGGTTGCCAGGTCCGCGACGCGGAAGGATTGGGTCCTCGTATTGTTATATGTCTCCTTGTAAGTCCACTCTACAGGAAGAAGTACAACACAATCGGACGCGACTGTTGGTTCGCCACCTCCCGCCCGACGCGATGTCGATATTGGCCGTGGTCCGCCTTGGGCTCGTGAAAACCGAGGCTCACGCCCAGCAGTCCGCTGCCAGAGCTACGTCCTACTCTGTTGTTCTATTTCTTGCCAGCCCCTTATTCTACTGGGGCACCGGCAATCCCGGCCCGGACTGGAACGGCGACGTGCGCCTCGGCGCCAACCTCTACGCCGATTGCCTCATTGCGCTCGACGCGGACTCGGGCAAGCTGAAATGGTACTTCCAGTTCACCCCGCACGATATCCACGATTGGGACGCCGCCGAGGTCCCTGTGTTGGTCGACGGCGAAGTGCGCGGCCAGAAGCGTAAGCTGCTGCTGTTCCCCAACCGCAATGCGTTCTACTACGTGCTGGACCGCGTCTCCGGCCAGTTCCTCCTAGGCAAGCCGTACGCCAAGCAAACCTGGGCAAAGGGGCTCGACGACAACGGCCGGCAGATCCGCATCCCAGGCACCGAGCCATCTCTCCAGGGCACCAAAGTTTGGCCGTCGGTAGCCGGGGCCAATAACTGGTACAGCCACACTTATTCGCCCAGAACGAACTTACTCTACGTTGCGGTCCGCGAAGCCGGCTCCGTCTACTACTTCGGCGAGGCTGAGTAAAAGCCCGGCCAGCGTCTTGACGGCGGCGGATTCCGTCAGGTCCCCGGTGAAGAAGAGTGGGGAGCCGTACGCGCCTTCAAGCCCACCACGGGCGAAGTGGCATGGGAGTTTAAGGTCACCTCGCCACCCTATGCCGGCCTGCTCTCCACCGCCGGCAACCTCGTCTTCGGCGCAACCAACGAAGGTCAGTTCTTCGCCCTCAACGCCGCCACCGGCCAGCCGCTCTGGCGCTTCCAGGCCACCAGCCTCCTTGTGCGCTCGAACCCCATGAGTTACTCGGTGGACGGCAAGCAGCACGTCGCCATGACCATGGGTAACTCCCTCTACGTCTTCGGCCTTGAGTGACTCGCGCATGGTCCACATCGAACACTGTTCGCCCATCTTACGTGTCGAAGACATGACGCGCAGCCTTGCCTTCTACGTCGGCCTCCTCTGCTTTGAGAACGCCGAGTGGGGCGGCGGCGACTTCACCTGCGTCACCCGCGGCGGCGCAACCATCTACCTCCGCCTTGGCGACCAGGGCCGCGGCGGTGCCTGGGCGTGGCTGGGCGTGGACGATGCTACGCAATTCCACGCCGAATGCCTCGCCCGCGGCGTGCCGGTGCGCATGGCCCCGCGCAATTTCCCCTGGGCGCTGGAGATGCAGCTCGAAGACCCGGATGGCAACGTCCTACTCCTCGGCTCTGAACCCCTGCCGGAGGCGTAATAAAACGCCGGTGGTATACTCTAAAGGCAGAGTCAGCGCCTCGGCACTTAGCTTCCATCAGGAGTGTTTTCATGAAGCGGGTAATCACGTCATTGCTCCTTGTCTTTTCCGCCGCGCTGGCGCAGGAGTATCGTTCCACCGTCTCCGGCCGCGTCACCGATCCCAGCGGATCGGCCGTCGTCGCGGCCAAGATGCTCCTCGTCGAGCGCAATACCGGCGCACGTTCTGAAACCGAGTCCGGCGCTGACGGCGGCTACTCCCTGCCGTTTCTCGCGCCCGGACCGTACACGCTCTCGGCCGAAGCCAACGGCTTCAAGAAGTACATTCAGGAAGGTCTGAATGTTGGAACCAACCAGCGCATCGCGCTCGACCTCGCCCTCCAACTGGGGAATGTCGTCGAATCGGTCACCGTTTCGGCCGACGCTGCCATGCTGCAAACGGCTTCGGCTTCGGTGGGGCAGGTAATCGGTGAAACTGAGATCTCCGTGTTACCGATGAACGGACGCACGCCGCTCACGCTGGCCCAGCTTTCCTTCGGCGTCACGCCCTCCTCAGACCCGCGTTTCACCCGGCCCTTCGACAACGCCGGCCCGTCTGGCTTTTCCATGGGCGGCGGCCAGGCGCAGACCAATGAACTTCTGCTCGACGGCTCGCCTGACATGACCAAGAACCGCCGCGTGGCCTACAACCCGCCCGTCGACGCCGTGGCCGAGATCAAGGTCGAGGCGTTCCAGCCCGACGCTGCCTATGGCAACACCGGTGGCGGCACGGTCAACGTCACGATGAAAGGCGGCACCAATGAGTTACACGGCTCCCTCTATGAGTTCCATCAGAACCAGCGCATCAAGGCCACGCCGTTCTTCACCAACGCCGCCAATCAACGCAAGCCGGTAACGCGCTTCAATCAATACGGCCTCACCATCAGCGGCCCCATCTGGCTGCCCAAAATCATCGATGGCCACAACAAGCTGTTCTTCTTCTTAGGCGCCGAAGGCATCCGCCAGTCGGAGCCCGAACCCACCTTTGCCACCATTCCCACCACGGCCCAGCGCACGGGAGATTTTTCGCAGTTACTCACAGTGGCCTCCACTTACCAGTTGTTTGACCCCATGACCGGCGCCACCGAAGGCAGCCGCATCCGCCGCCAACCTTTCCCGGGCAACGTCATTCCTGGCTCGCGCCTCAGCGCGATTTCCCGCAATTTCCTCCAGTTTCTGCCCACGCCCAATAATGTGGGCGGCGCTGACGGCACCAATAACTATTTCAACAACGCGGTCCGCTCCGACGTCTTTTCCTCCTTCATGGGCCGCATCGACTGGAACGTGAGCGACCGCCACAAACTCTTCCTCTCCGGCCGCTATAACGACCGGATCGAGAACCGCGGCAACATCTTCAGTAACATCGCCACCGGCAACAACCTGCTGCGGCAGAACTGGGGCGTCACGCTTGACGACGTCTACACCCTCACGCCGACGTTCTTCCTGAATACGCGCCTGAATTGGACCCGCTTCGTCGAGGGCGGCATCCGTCAAAGCGATGGCTTCAACTGGACCACGCTGGGCCTGCCATCCTCCCTCGCCGCCAACAGCGCCAAATTCGTCCTGCCCCGCATCGACTTCTCCGATGCCCGTGACTTCGGCGACAGCGGCGGTGACAGCACGCCGTTTGACAGCTACCAGATCTTCATGGCCGCCACCAGGATCGTCGGCCAACACACCATGAAATTCGGCACCGATCTCCGCACGCAGCGCGAAAGCTCCAACAGCTTCGGCAATTCGTCCGGACTCTACCAGTTCAACCAGAACTGGACCCGCGGCCCGCTGGACAACTCGCCCACAGCCCCACTCGGCCAGGACATCGCGGCCTTCATGCTCGGCATGCCCACCGGCGGCAGCTTTGACGTCAACGCCACGCGCACGCAATCAGCCAAATACGTCGCCGTCTTCCTCCAGGACGACTGGCGCGTGAAGAACAACCTAACGCTGAACCTCGGCCTGCGCTATGAGAAGGAGACCGGCAACATCGAGCGCTGGAACCGCGCGGTACGCGGCTTCGACAACAGCGCCAGCCTCAACCTCACCTCCGCCGCACGCGCTGCCTACGCCGCCACACCCAGCCCGCTGCTCCCCGCCTCGCAGTTCAACCCCGTGGGAGGCATCCTCTACGCGGACTCGAACAACCGCTCGTTGTACGGCACGCCGAATAACAGCTTCAGCCCCCGCTTCGGCCTCTCGTGGTCGCCCAAGATGCTCGGCGGCAAGACCGTGATCCGCGGCGGCATCGGCACGTTCTTCAACACCGCGGGCACGCAGCTCACCGTGGCGCAACCCGGCTTCAGCCAAAGCACGCCGCTGGTGGCCACGCTCAATAACTTCCGCACTCCCGCGGCGACTTTCGCCAACCCCTTCCCAAACGGCATCCTCCAGCCTGCCGGTAACGCCAACGGCGTGAACACCTTCCTCGGCCAAAACGTCCGCTATGTGACGCCGGTGCTGGGCCGATCCTACAACTGGCGCTGGAACGTGAACATACAACGTGAACTTGCCAGAAACCTGCTCCTCGAAGTGGGCTACATCGGCGCCGACGGCAAGGGTCTGCCCATCGACCGCGAACGCAACGCCGTTCCGGCGCAATTCCTCTCCACGTTACTCACGCGCAACCAGGCCAACATCGATCGCCTCACCGCCGTCATTGCCAATCCCTTCCGCGGCCTCATCCCCGGCACCGGGCTGAACGGCAACACGGTCTCCACGGAAAACCTGCTCCGTCCGTTTCCGCAGTTTTCGGGTGACGGCGGCGTCCGCGAAGATGCCCAGGCGCTGGGTTATTCCAAGTTCCACATGTTCCAGGTGCGTCTCGATAAACGCTTCGCCAGCGGCTTCCAGTTCCTTACTAACTTCCAATGGTCGAAATTCACGGAAGCCACCAGTTACCTCTACGCCGCGGCCCCCGCGCCGGAATACCGCATCGCCGGCGAAGACCGTCCTTTCCGCTTCGTGGGCTCGGCGAACTACGAACTGCCGTTTGGCAAGGGCAAGCCCGCGGGCACCGATGCCGGTCCGTGGCTCAATCTCCTCATCGGCGGCTGGCAGATGGCCGGCATCCTTAACTTGCAGTCCGGCGCGCCCGTCGGCTGGGGCAACGTCATTTACTTCGGCGGTGACCTGAA
>VFZP01000452.1 GCA_016871115.1 Acidobacteriota bacterium | reverse complement strand
GCTCGACCATTAGGATTTCGCGCGCGAAACCCGTGTGATGCGGTCCTGTTGGGGGATAGTTCAACGGTAGAACAGCGGACTCTGACTCCGTTAATCTTGGTTCGAATCCAGGTCCCCCAACCAAAATATAAGAGCTAAATCAACACCTTATGCAAAGCCCCGCTTGGCTCTCGCCAGCGGGGCTTTTGCTTGTGTCCGCACTGTGTCCGTTTTTGGGGCCATTCAGAAGCATCAATACCACTGCCCTCGGCAATGGCGGAGGATCGGAAACCGGATGCGGGCGTTCTGCTCTGGTTCGTGCGCAATCAGGGAAAACTGACCCAATTCCTGCGCATCATGCCGCCTTCGTCTCCGAGCACCGCGCGCATTCGCCTTCCAGCTCAACGATGGGATGAGCAGGCTTGAAGCCTGCATGCTCGGCGGCACCCTGGAGCCCTTGAGCCACCAGATCCGACGGCGCTTCCTGCACGGTACCGCAGTGGCTGCAGACCATGAACACCACGGCTTCACCGGGGTGATGCTCGTGATCGCATGCAAAGTACGACGCCTTCGAGGCGAGCCGGTGAACGCAGCCGGCCTCCTGCAGGAAGTCGAGCCCGCGGTAAACCTGAACTGCCTGGACTTTCTTCGATACGCTCAAGCGATCCGTGATCTCATAAGCCGTGAGCGGTTTCTCCTCGCGGGCCAGCACGGTCAGAACACGCGCGCGCATCTCCGTAAACGGGAGTTTCCGTGCCGCAGCGAACGCGCGGGCGCGTTCAATCATGGCTGCCACGTCGGAGTGGGGCGAGTGCGCATGGCCGTGCCCCTCGCATCGCTCGTGATGAGCTTTTTCGCCTGCCATGGCCGAGACCTCCTTGACTATCGCCGTGGTGTAATACTATTACACTTCACTGAGTGTTACAACATTACACCCTTGGAGGATCATGGCCAAGACCCAATCGGACAATCGCCTCCCTGTCACTGTGCTTTCAGGCTTCCTCGGCGCCGGCAAGACCACGCTGCTCAACCATATCCTGAACAACCGCGAGGGCATGAAGGTCGCCGTCATCGTCAATGACATGAGTGAGGTGAACATCGACGCCGAGCTCGTGAAACAGGATGGCGGTCTGTCACGCACCGACGAGAAACTCGTCGAGATGTCCAATGGCTGCATCTGCTGCACGCTACGCGACGATCTCCTTAAGGAAGTGCGCCGGCTCGCCGAGGACAAGCGCTTCGACTACCTCGTCATCGAGTCGACCGGCATCGCCGAGCCCTTGCCGGTCGCGACCACCTTCGACTTCCGCGACGAAGACGGACAGTCTCTCTCGGACGTCTCCCGGCTCGACACGATGGTCACAGTCGTCGACGCGGTAAACCTTCTCAAGGATTATTCGAGCCAGGATTTCCTGCGCGACCGCGGCGAGACGGCGGGCGAGGAAGACGATCGTGCGCTCGTCGATCTCCTCGTCGAGCAGATCGAGTTCGCCGATGTCGTCGTCCTCAACAAGGCGGGCACGGCGACTAAAGATCAGCTGGACCTTGCCCGCAAGATCATCGCGGCGCTCAACAGCGAAGCCAGCATCATCGAGGCCGATTACGGGCGCGTGCCGCTAGGCGCCGTGCTCGATACAGGCCTGTTCGACTTCGAACGTGCGCAGACCCATCCGCTTTGGTTCAAGGAACTGAACGGCTTCAAGAACCACGTGCCGGAGACCGAGGAATACGGCATCCGATCCTTCGTGTACCGCGCCCGCCGTCCCTTCGCGCCGATGGCCTTCAAAGCCTTCGTCAACAAGCCCTGGCCCGGCGTCATCCGCGCCAAGGGTTTCTTCTGGCTGGCGACCCGACCGAACTACGTGGGCGAACTCGCCCAGGCCGGCGCGCTGGTGCGCACATCGAAGCGGGGCTTCTGGTGGTCCGCCGTGCCGCGCGAGCGCTGGCCCGACAGCGCCGAGTGGCGCGAGAGCATGAAGCCATACTTCGACAAGACGTTTGGCGACCGGCGACAGGAAATCGTCTTCATCGGCCTTGCCGACCAGATGGACGAAGCCGCCATACGTGGCGAACTGGATGCGGCGCTCACGGGCATGGTCGACCGCTTCACGCCAGACGCGTGGAGGCATCTGCCCGATCCTTTCCCGAACTGGGAGCGGCAGGCGGAATGAGCGTGAAAGATCCCGCTCAAGACGCTTGCCTCTCCATCTGCTTCCGCTGCAAGCCCGAGGGCTGGCCCGGAGACGCAGATGCGCGTCGCCCCGGCGCTGATCTCGCCGATGCGATCGAGGCGGAAGCAACACGTCGGGGCATCGATCTGAGGGTGCTTCGCGATGTCCGCTGCATGAGCCAGTGCAAGCGGCCCTGCGTCGTGGCGTTTTCTGGCGAAGGTCGGTTCACCTATTTGTTTGGCGATCTTCAGCCGGCCCGCGATGCTGCGGCTGTGCTGCATGCCTTCGTCCTTTACCGCACAAGGCCGGACGGCTTCATGGAGCGCTTCGAGCGACCTGAAGTCCTGCAAGCCGGTATTGTCGGCCGGGTGCCACCACTGACCGCTGGAGCGCGACAGGTCGAGCACCGGCCCGCAGCTGTCCAAGCCACCTGATCACCACAGCCAAACAGTCCGGGGACTCTCATGACCGAAAAACTCTCCATCACGCGCCGTTCGTCGCTCGCACTTACGGCGACGGCCGTCGCTGCCGCAGCCCTGCCGTCGCATTCCTTTGGTCAAGAAGGGGGCGTCCTTCGGG
Organism: Acidobacteriota bacterium; assembly: GCA_016871115.1. GTDB lineage: Bacteria > Acidobacteriota > Terriglobia > Bryobacterales > Bryobacteraceae > VFZP01. The sequence goes on along the minus strand of VFZP01000452.1, from coordinate 2,084 downwards.
TTGACCTGATCCCCTAAAACGCAGCCAGGTTGAATGTAACCTAGATGCGCTTTTTTTGAGATTCGAATGTCAGGAAAGAGGTTCAAGACGGAAGAGATTGTGCGCCATCTTCGGGAGGCAGATGTGATGCTGTCTCAAGGGGTTAACGTGGCGGACGTGATCCGCAAGATCGGCGTGAACAAGATTACGTAGTATCGCTGGCGCCGGGAATTTGGCGGCATGAAGGTTGACCAGGCCCGGCGCATGAAAGACCTCGAACGCGAGAACATGCGGCTTAAGAAGCTGGTCGCGGACCTGTCACTCGACAACTCCATCCTCAAAGAGGCCGCCTCGGGAAACTTCTAGCGCCCTCGCGCCGTCGTGTCTTTGTCGACCAGGTGTGCGCCCAGCTCGGCGTCTCACAACGCCGCGCCTGCCGCGTGGTCTCGCAGGTTCGTTCCACACAATGGCGGCGCCCCAAGCCGCGGCTGGATGAAGCCGCGCTGATGCGCGACATTGTTGGATTGGCAACGCAGTACGGACGATACGGCTATCGACGCATCACGGCGATGCTGCGAAGCCGCGGATGGGGCGTGAACGTCAATCGCGTGCATCGCATCTGGCGGCGCGAGGGCCTCAAAGTTCCAATGAAACAGCCAAAACGCAGATGATTGTGGCTCAACGACGGATCGTGTGTCCGGCTTCGGCCTGGCCATCGCCATCACGTGTGGGCCTATGACTTCGTCTCCTGTCAAACGCACGACGGCCGGAAGATCAGGATGCTGAAAGTAATTGATGAGTTCACGCGGGAATCTCTCGCGATCAAGACCGCACGACGATTGAGAGCCGAGAATGTGCTCGAGACAATGGCAGATCTCTTCGAGGCCCATGGGCCTCCGATGTTCATTCGCTCGGACAATGGACCGGAGTTTGTTGCGGGTGTATTGCGCGAATGGTTCGCCAGGCTCGGCGTGAAGACGCTGTTCATCACACCGGGCAGTCCCTGGGAAAACGGCTACTGCGAAAGCTTCAACGGGAGGCTGCGGGACGAGCTCCTGAACGGCGAATTGTTCTACTCGCTGCGTGAGGCACAGGTCGTCATCGAAAACTGGCGCCGCGAGTACAACACAATCCGTCCGCACTCTTCGCTTCACTACCGACCACCGACGCCGGAGACAATGATGCCGGCCGATCCCGCCTGCGCTGTTGGATGGCTATGGCCGGATCGGCCTACCCTCGGAGGACTTGAAATGGTAACATAGCAAGTGGCTGCGTGAATGGGGACTTGTCACCGCCTCGCCGGGAAACACCCATTCGCAATCTTCGGGCACGCGCCGCCGGATCGTGCGCAGCAGCGCGGCGGCGGAAGCGCTGATCGGCGCGCGACGTAGGCGGCGCTGCTTCGTGGTGGCAGCGGGCTTGATCCAGACAGCGGCTTCGAGATCGAATTGATCCCAGCGCGCAGCGAGCACTTCGCCGCGCCGCGCGCCGGTGAGCAGGATCAGGCGCACCGCATCGGCGGCGCGCCGGTTCGGGTGGGCATCAAGCGCAGCGGTCAACCGCCCAATTTCCTCGGTTGAGAGATAGCGGTCCCTAGGCGCTTCGGCATTCCGGGCGAAACCGGCAGCGGGGTTGTCGGTGCGGATGCGCCAGCCAAATCTCACTTTTGCCCGAATTGGCCATTGTCACCGCCTTTTGGCGGGCCGCAATGGCGGTGGTTTCCGCCAACAGATCAAAAGGTTGGTGGAAGGTGGCGGTCATCTCGCCATCCGCCCATGAGCAAATCAATATTACGAAGTTGAGCAGGCGGCGTTTCTGGCGCGGTTCCTGGCGTGCGGCCTGATATGATTCCAGTCGGGCGCGGACATGCACAGGTGAATATCACTTCTGTAGATTTCGGCAATTTCCAAATCCCGCGCATGTGCTAAGCGGAGCGTGAACCAGCAGGGGCGGAACAGTGGACATGGTTGCGAACGTGGAATTCTGGAACCGGATCGCGCGGAAGTATGCCGCCGACCCGATATCTGACCAAGCCGGCTACGAGCGCACGATCACACGGGTGCGCGGCGTCCTTGGTCGCCACGACCGGGTGCTCGAACTGGGCT